>JBOGNC010000006.1:15382-48155 GCA_050747045.1 Candidatus Acidiferrales bacterium
TGATGCCGATGCTGGTGATGGTCAAGGCGCCAGGCCCCTCGTTCGTCAGCGTCACTGCTTGCCCCGTGCTGGTGCTGTTCAGAGTCTGATCTCCAAAACTCAAACTCCCCGGCGCTACACTCACGGCCGGCCCCGAAACAGCTCCATTAGTCAGGCCGGTAACAGTTGTAAAGAAGGCGGCCGGGTTGTTCTGGTTGTTATAGCTGGTGGCCACCCAGTCCGGTGACAGCACCACCCCTTTCGCCCATACCCGAATCTCATCCAGCGCATCGCTCGATACGCCGCTTCCCCCCTGCGCGTTGATCGCTGGTGTGACGTTGTTCAAAATCGACTCGCTCAGACTGTCCAGGATCGTCGTCAGCGGCTGGCTCACCCCGTCCACATAGATCTTCATCCCCGCCACCGTGCTGGTCCCTGCATATGTCGCCACCACGTAGTGCCACACCCCGGTGCTGAACGGCCCCGTCGCCACCATCGCGAAGTTCTTCGTTGACCCGTCTCCTATCAAACCCAGTGAAAAACGTGGCGTCGTCGCCGTGGCGTACTGGAACAGCCCCCATCCCGTTTCGGAAGATCCGTCCACCTTCGAGACCAATGCCCCATACGAATTCGACGCCATCTTGAACCACCCCGATATCGAAAACGAATCGGTCCGCTCGAATCCGAAATTCCCCGGGTTCGCCATACTTCCCCACGCGTCCGCCCCCGCTATGTTCAGGCTCCCGCCAACCTTCCCCGGCTGCTGCTCGTTGCTCTGCAGCGTGCCATTCATGGTCACATTGTTGGCGTTGCCCGTCGAATCGTTCATCTGTGGCGCCGCCCCGCTGGGGTCTTCCCCCAGGTGATACACCCCCTCGAACCGGCTCCCCCACACTGCCGCCGGCGTCGTCTGCACCGTCGTCACTGCCGAGTTCCCATACCAGGCGTAGATCACCGTCCCATTGCTCAGGCTTGGAACATTCACCCAGGTCGTCGCCGTCCCGGTTGCCGCGTTGTAACTCTCATATTCCCAGCTCAACAGCTTCGTCCCCGCCGCGTCGGACGTGAAAATCAAATCACACGGCACCGCCATCTCGTCGTTCCCCACCGTCTGCTGGCAGGTGTTGACGATCTTGCCGCCATTGCCCACCGTCGCAAAATCGCCGAACGTTCCCGAGATCACCACCGGAAAGTTCGTCTGCGTAGACGGCACCTGCCCCGCCGCCACCGTGAACGTCCCCTCGTACGTGTACCCGTTGGGCCACGGCGGTCTCGTCGGCACCACCCCCGTCCCGCTCAAGCCCACCGCCTGCGGGCTGCCCTCCCCGTCGTCCGTGATGGAAAGCAAGGCTGAACGTGCACCGCTGGCCGTCGGCGTGAAGGTCATGTTGATGGTACAGCCGGCGTTCGCCGCCAGCGTCGATGGACTCATGGGACAGTTGTTGCTCTGCCCATAGTCACCTGGGTTCGCCCCTGTGATGCCGATGCTGGTGATGGTCAAGGCGCCAGGCCCCTCGTTCGTCAGCGTCACTGCTTGCCCCGTGCTGGTGCTGTTCAGAGTCTGATCTCCAAAACTCAAACTCCCCGGCGCTACACTCACGGCTGGCCCCGAAACAGCTCCAATTCCACTTAAGCTGACCGACTGCGAGCCGCCGACGTTGTCACTAAACATCAAGCTTGCAGCACGATTTCCTCCCACCAGAGGCGTGAATGTCACACTAACGGTGCAGTTCGCGTCTGAAGACAAAACGACCGGACAATTGTTATTTTGAGAAAAATCCTCCGAGTTGGAGCCAGCGATGCTGATACTCGCAACCGTTAGGTCGCCGGATCCAGAGTTGGTAAGCGTTAATTCCTGTTCAGGACTGGTAGTCTCTACATTTTGCGAACTGAATGTCAAAGAGGCCGGAGATAGACTCACCGCGGGGCAGTCCATCGTGCAGATTTTCACCAGGAATCCATCGCCCGAAGGTGAGGAACCGATAAACGACGAACACCCGTTGCAGGTGGCTTGATACGGAATCACAGTAGGGAAATTCGTCGAATAGAGCTGGCCGGCAACATAGGCGTTCCCTTTGCTGTCGGCGGCAATGGACCATCCCGTGTCAACGTCGTTTCCTCCGAGATAGGTCGAGAATAGAAGACCGGACGTGCCCGGCTTGGAGAGGTCTAATTTCGCGATCAGAACGTCGGTCAGTGGTAAGGGTGTGCAGCCTGAAGCACACTGTGTTTGAATCGGATTCGTGAGAGGCAGATCAGTCGAAGTGGTTTCGCCTGTAATATACACGAGCCCTGTCGAGTCCAACGCGATGGCGTGCCCCAAATCGATGCTACTGCCCCCAAAAAAAGTCGAATAAAGCAGCGAGCTCGACCCAAACTCGGACGGGTCGAGCTTGGCAATGAATGCGTCGGCACAGGGCGCACCGAAGCAAGCCCCGCCACCGAAAGTGGGCTGGAACGCCGTGGCCGGAGTGACTGGAAAATCGCTAGATTGCGTGTACCCGGTGACGTAAACCAGGTTGGAAGAATCCAATGCGATTCCTTCAACCCGGTCATCCATCGAACCACCGAAAAAAGTTGAATACATCAAATCACTTTTGCCCAAACCGGCAGGATTCAGCTTGGCGATGAAACCATCCCCCACGCTGGAACTTCCTCCCGAATACGTCGATTGATAACCGCTGGCGGTGACTGGAAAGTCAGACGAGGTCGTACTCCCAGCGAGATACACCGATCCGAGACTATCGACAGCAATTCCCCACGTGGCCTCCGAACCGCTGCCACCGAGGTAGCTGGCGTATAGAAGATCGGAGGCACCATTGCCGGCAGGGTTCAGTTCGGCGACGAACGCGTCGCCATAATTCGCAGGTCCACCCCCGAATGTCGTTTGATAGGCTCCGGTGGTGACCGGAAAATCCGAAGAATCAGTATTCCCTCCCAGGAAGATATGGCCGGCGCCGTCGATCGCGACAACGAATCCGAACTCGGTGCCCGAGCCTCCGACATACGTGGAGTAAAGCAGCGCATTTCCTGCGGCGTTCAGTTTCGTCGCGAACACGTCGGTCGAACACGTTCCGCCTTGCAATTTGCAAGACGTTTGATACGCCCCGGTCGTGACCGGAAAATCTGCCGCATTCGTATCTCCCGAAACATATACTTGTCCTAACGAATCAACGGCAACGCCTCGGCCGATATTTGTTCCGCTGCCGCCGAGATACGTGGAATAAACCAGCGAAGCCGAGCCTGGCAGTTCGGGATTCAGCTTCGCGATGAAAGCATTAGTCGAACCGGCGGCAGTAGCCTGAAATGGGTTCGCAGTAGGGAAATCAAGAGACGTTGACCAGCCGACAAGATATGCATTCCCGTCAGGATCCACGGCCACGCGCGCAGCGTCATCATCGCCGCTTCCCCCCAAATAGGAAGAGTACGTAAGCTCCGGATCGATAACCAGCGCACGCGCGTGATTATAAGTTCCGATCTTGAATCCGATCTGGTTTCGGCTTTTCAGGACGTATTTAGCCGAGATGATCTCGCGCCCTGACGCCGTTTTTTGATAAACCACGGGTCTGTGGAGGACGACTCTGCCGGAACCGCTGTTTAGAATCAGATCGCCGGCCGGGGATAACCGCGGATTGGCGGCACCGCTGAATCGGAGGCCGATACGTTCGGGGTGACTTCCTGGCGAAAGCAGGAGGTCGTATTCCAGCTGACTTCCTTCGCTGTAATACGTCACATCTACGCCTCGATAGATTTCGTGATATTGCACTCGAGTGTAGCTTGGTATTCCCGTGTGCCAGTCCGCCGGGTTATTGCCGACCAAATAATTAGTGTGGCCTTGTGTTTCACCGATGCCTTCGATTTTTGGATGGCGATTGGCACCCATCCACGTCATCGTCAGGATCGAGCGCCCCCCCGCAGCCGAAGAAGTGAGCGTCCCCATTGGCTTAACGGTTTCGATCACTGCTTGATTTGAGGTGAGAAAGAGAGTGAAGGAACCTCGCCGCGAAAGAAATCTCACGCGTGAATCAGTTTGGCCGCGGTTCACCTCGAATGTAAGCGGGCGGCGACGGTAAGCCTCGATCCAGCGGGCAGTGGAGTTTTCTCCGAGCGGACCGGATTGCGTGCTGGGTCGTGCCTGCGCCCACGTGAAAGAAACAAGCGCGAGACCGGCCGATAGGATCGAAAGGACGACGCGAAGTACGACTCGCTGCAACGATTTGCACGACGACCCGCAGCATGAAACGCATCTTGTCCCAGTGCTGGACGAAGCGAAAAGAGCGATCTTATTTAGGGGCACTTGTGAGGCGGTCTCCTAACGTATGCAAATGAGAACTTTCGGGCGGCGCCCTTCCGGTCTCTTTAACGGATATCGCGGCGCCCGGCGGGACCTCGAGAGCGGCGATATCGGCCGAAGCTAAGCCAGCGAAAGCGGTTGACAGCGCACACAAGACGCCTTATTCGCTCGACCGCCGCAATCTGATGGCCAAATCAGTCGACGAAACCCTATCTCATCGTCACGTAAGTGATTCAAAATTAATTGGTTATTGACCGGTTTGGCGGTTCCCTTTGTACGAGGGTAATGCCGTACATTAAGAGGCAATGTTTTGCACTGTTTTTTCCATGACACAGCGACCCGCGCCAAAATTGATTGCCGATTGGTCGTAGACCTCGTTGCCATTAGGATATAGTTCCGGCCATAAACTCGGCAAAAGCCAACGTTCTCGACTCGCTGTCCGAATAGAATGCGATTCCCCGAGAGGTCCACGATGTTTATCGTACGCGGGCTCGCCACGATAATTGATCGATTCAAATTGATTAAGACTCGCTGTCGACACCGTCGATTAGTTATCACGGTCGCACTTCTTTGCGCATCGTGTACCTTTTGTGGTTCAGTTTTCACCTATTCGGGCCGTGATGGCGGGGCGCTTACAGTGAGGGTTGCGGTAAATGAATCCCTCCGATTTCAGACCATCGAAGGTTTCGGTGCGGAACCTGCGCAATGGTTCGGCGGCCGAGGGTGTCCGCAGAAGGATACTGTTCCGGCTGCGGAGAAAAAAAGAATACTAGATCTCCTCTACGGGAATCTCGGACTCACGGGAGTGAGAACATATATCGAATACCACGGTCCAGGCGGCGACTTTGATAAGTTCCACGAGCTCGCTCCGATACTCGCCGAGGCCGAGGAGCGTGCGCGCGCGAACGGCGATCCGTTTCACATCAATATCGGAGGATTTGTTAGCCCGGAATTTCGCGATCCAAACGGGCGTTTGCTTCCGGGCGGCGCCGCAAAATACGCAGAATGGGCGATGACTGGGCTCCTGAGTCTCGCCAAAGAAGGAATTGTGGTGCAGTACTGGGACATCGGTCCGGAGCCAGACGGTATGGGAAACCTCTCAGTAAACGAGCTGCGACAACTTATTCTCGCAACGGGAGCGGCTTTTCGGCGGGCCGGAGTTAGCACGCAGATCGCAACACCTCGAACGTATACCGTTGCGGATGCGCCCGAATACGCCATGCCGCTGCTGCAGGATCCGAGTACGCGGCAATACATCCATCAGATGGACTTCCATGAATACGACTATGACGCTTCGCAGGGCCAGCATCCGGATATCCGGGATCGTCACATCGTCCGTGACCTTGCCCGCCAGTACCATCTCACCGTCGCTATGAGAGAAACGAGCAGCGATGTGAAACGAAATCGCACTACTTTTTGGAACGGCACGTATGATCAGGCAATGGCTTGGGTGAATGACGTAATGACCGATCTAGTCGATGCGAATGCGAGTGCTTGGGATCTGATTTCTGCAGATTACATTCGGAATAATCCGAGATACGGGGTGGATTCGTACGTCGTGTTGGATTTTCGCAACTGCACGTACACTGGGTTCGAGATACCGCCTCATTATTGGACGCTTCGGCAGATTGTTAGATTTGTTCGACCCGGTGCGGTGCGGGTGGCCGCAAGCTCCAGTGCGCGACAAGTTCGCGTCGCCGCGTTTATCGATCCCAGCCGGCACGAAACGATTCTCGTAACTATCAATAACAGTCCAAACTACGAGGTCAAGGTTGAAATCAGTGGAACACCCAGGGGTTCAACGACCGTCACTCTGACTACGGTAACGCAGCATGGTGTGCAAGTTCCTCTCACGATGGCGCGGAACAGCCCGCCGATGGCGACACTTCCTCCGAGGAGTGTGACAACCTTCGTCTTTACCCGTTAGGACTGGCCTGTGTTGCCGGACCACAGCAGTGCGCACGCTGGAGATGCGTTGAATAGAGGTCCGAAAGGTGGGCCACCTTCGCAACTTGCCTGGCTCTGTTGACATCCTCGCTTCGACAACGAAATTCGACATAGGCGGTGGTTCGGGATTGTTTTTTGTTACCGAGGCAGGAGGTGCGATGGCCAAAGTCGGACTCCTGCTGTTTGCTCGCATCGCCCTGCAGGTCAGTCGGGCCGTGCTTCTTCGCTACCGCATCCGTTTCAGCAAACACCATCACGCAGCGCAGTTGTTGGCCTTCCTCTGCCTGATGCTCTATAAGGACTGGACCTTTCGCGAAGCCGAAGTACGGCTCGGCGAGCATCGCGAACTTGCGCCAGGCGCTGGGGTGTTCCAGCGTGCCCGATTTCACGACCCGGTATCACATCCTAGAACGTCCGGATGATGTCAGCATCGACCGCGCCGCGGGGCTAGACGGTGCGCCGCTTGCGCGGCACGGGCAAAACAGGACGCCAGCGCACTCGCTGGCGATCGACGCGACTGGCTCATCCACAGAGCGCGCACTGTTCGAGAGTTTATTCATCTCGATGAAGCGCAAGTTCTCGCCTCGCGCGCCGGGTCGCAGCCGCATGCAGAAGCAGCAAGCTCTGCTGCTGGGACTGAGTTCCAATTTGTATCTCTTGAAACATCGCCACCTTTTCGCAAGGATGTCAGCAGAGCCAAGCCATGTCGAAAGTTCAGCCCCGGAACACGCGCCCGACCGAAAGCGTATTCCGCCAAGGCTAACGGGGCGCCGTTCCGAGCAGCTGTCGTGGGCGCAATAATGGCTTCGTCCGTCGGCTGCCGGGTTGCAGCCGCGCTCTGGATGCTGGATAATTCAGCCCAGCCGTACTATCCGCGCGAGCCCAGTGCGCAATGCTTATTTGTCCACACTGTAAGACGCCCAACCCTGATTTCGCCGCAAATTGCTCGGAATGCAACACGCCCGTATCCATCGACGGCTCCGAGACGGTAATGGCAGCAGGCTCGAGTAGCCTGAAACTCGGAACTGATTTCGGGCCGCGGTATCGCGTGGAATCGCTGCTCGGTGAAGGCGGCATGGGGCGGGTGTACAAGGCCTACGACCGGGAACTAAACCGCACGATTGCGATCAAAGTGGTGCGCGATGGCATGATGGCGGAAGCCAACGCTCTCAACCGGTTTAAGCAGGAACTCGTATTGGCTAGCAAGATTTCACATAAACACATCTTACGCATCCATGACCTCGGAGAAGTGAATGGGCTGAAGTTCATCACCATGGCCTACGTCGAAGGCCAGGACCTACACCAAATCATCAAGGACAATCCAAAACTCCCCCTCGAGCGAGTGGTCAATTTCGCGACGCAACTGGCGGACGCGCTCGCAGCCGCTCACGCCGAAGGCGTAGTCCATAGGGATCTGAAGCCGCAGAACATTTTGGTGGACAAGAACGACCAAATCTACATTTCTGACTTTGGGCTGGCACGGTCGTTTGCGGAAGGCGCTGTCGGAATGACGCAAACGGGAGCATTTATGGGCACGCCGCGCTACATGTCGCCAGAGCAAGCAGAAGCGAAGCCGACGGATGGGCGCTCCGACCTGTATGCGTACGGCCTGATTTTGTACGAGATGGCGACAGGAGATGTTCCGTTCAGGGGCAAAACCACTCTGGAGCTGATGTACCAAAGGGTCCGAGAGAAACCGAAAAGCCCTAAGGTAGCGAATCCGTCGCTGCCGAACTGGTTGGCGGCAATCATTATGCGATGCCTGGAGAGGGATCCCGCCGCACGCTACCAGAACGCGTACGAAATCCTGGCTGACCTGAAGGCCTCGGAGGTACCCGGTGGCGCGTCTCGCGTTTTTTCGCGCAGCGGCACTAGCATTCAGATTGCGATTCCGGAGATCGCGCGCCGGCGTTGGGTTTGGATCGGCGGTGGGATCGTACTGCTGATTGCTATTGCAGCCGCTATTCCGAGCGTTCGCCACAAATTTTCCGGGCATGCGTCGACAGCGGGGCGATCGACGATTGCAGGGATCCCTCCGCTTTCGAGCGGCAAGTTTATTGCCGTGTTGCCTCTCCAGATCCTTGGCGATTCATCGCAATTGGATTTTGTGGCCAAAGGCATCGAGGAGGCGCTTTCGGCGAAACTCTTCGACCTAAAAGATGTGCGAGTTACCCCTATGGACGCGGCTGATCAGGCCAACCAAAAACAGCCGCTGCCCAAGATTGCGCGCGCCCTGGGAGCAAATCTTTTGGTCCAGGGAGTGCTGCAGGGCACCGGCGATAAGATTCGCATCGTGATAAATCTCCAAGACGTCGCCGATGGCAAGACGCTTTGGAGCCGCGAGTTCGACGGTGTCGTGGGCGATCTCTTTACGCTGGAAGATCAAATTTACAGCCAACTGGTTGCTGGCCTGAACGTGAACCCAACCAGCGACGAACTGGCATCAGCGGAGACCCGTCCGACCGATAACATCGCGGCATACGATGCCTATCTGCGCGGGCGAAATTCCCTGCGCGGCCACGACAGCAAGAGCATTCAGGCAGCTCTCGATTACTTCGATAAGGCGGTTAAGGCTGATCCTAGATTTGCGCTTGCTTACACGGGAGTCGCGGACGCAAGTTTACGCATGTACAAGATCAAGAAGGACCCATTCTGGACGCAAAAGGCACTGGTAGCAGCTCAACAAGCACAGCAACTGAACGACAAGCTGGCAGAGGTCCATGCGACGCTTGGCAGCGTCTACCGGTCCACGGGCAAATATTCCGAATCAGTTGCGGAGTTGAAGCGCGCTCTGTCTCTTGCGCCGAATTCGGATGATTTTTATCGCCGCCTCGGAGACGTCTATCTCGATAGCGGGGACGCCGCCGAAGCCCTCGATGCCTATCAAAAGGCGGTAAAGCTGAATCCGTATTACTGGGTCGATGAAAACGCTCTTGGGGCTGCGTACGCGCAAATGGCCGATTATCCGAAGGCTTTACAGGCGTTTCAGCAGGTTTCGGTTCTTGAGCCGGACGTGGATGCGGGATTCGAAAATGTGGGCAACATGTACCTTCAGGAGGGCAAATACCAAGAGTCGATTCCCTACTTTCAAAAGGCACTTCAGATCGAGCCCTATTTTTCAACGTACACGAATCTCGGCACTTCGTATTTTATGCTGAAGCAGTACCCGCAATCAGTGGCTATGTTCGAAAAAGCCGTGGAGATGAACCCGAACGATGCAGACGTGATCTTGAATTTAGCCGATGCCTATCGCGGTCTGGGCCAACAGGACAAAGCCCACAGCGCGTATTTGCGGACGATCTCCACCGGATTCAAGGAGCTCGAGACCAACCCCCAAGACGCTGACGTGATGAGCGATATAGCACTTGCGTATGCAAAGACGGGAAACGCGACCCAAGCTACAAGCTTTATCCGGCAGGCGCGCGGGATCGACAAAGGAAACGTGAGCTACATTTACGCCGAAGCGGAAATCAGCGCCATCCTAGGGCACAAATCGGAGGCGCTTAATTCATTGCGGCAGGCGCTCGATGGGCATTACCCCGCGGAGTACGCGCTAGGAGACGAGGATCTAAAAAATTTGAATAGCGATCCCAAATTCAGAGCACTGATAGAACAACACTCGAAGTCCAAGCCTTAGATCGGGATTGTCGACGCTAATCTGCGGAATTATTTTGGGGCGAGCTCAGCAAGCGGGGCTCTGCTGAACAATCTCGCTGAAAAAATCCAGCTACATCTTTTCGAACTACGCTCTCGATGTGCCTGCGAACGCAAATCTCTTGCGTCGCAAGAAGCCGATGAGCAGAAGACCGCTGATTAGCAGCAGAACAGTGGGCGGTTCAGGAGTCAAAGTGACGACCCCGTTCGGGCATGCACTATTGTCGCATTCAAAATTGGCCGGCAGATCCAACGCTAACGACGAGAGTCCGGATACCCCGATGTCCAGGTCTTCCTGCGAAATGGTGCCACCCCAATAAGCTACTGCATAAAAGTAGTCAAAGGGATCTGCTGGATTTCCTTCGCCGTTACCCGGGAAGGCCACCGCGCAGTTTTTAAGGAAGTTTGAAGAGCATGCAGCAGTCTGACCTTCGGGGATGAGGACGGGCGAGGTCGCCCAGAAAACCACCGGATTCAATATACTAACGTACTCGCTGGGTCCGTCGTACCCAATATCGGCGCAAATGGTACCCGATGGGCAGCTGGGATCATTCAGAACCACCTTGAAATCATTCAAGGTGGCGGGCGCATCGTCTGCGCGAGCTATAGCCGCCAAGCCCGCGAAAAGCAACAGCAAAATCCCAGCCCGGGTAAGTTGCTTCATGACGGCTTCTCCATCTGCTGCATAGTCGTTTGACCGATTGATGAGGCTAGCAAAAAAGCAAGACGCACACCGCAGCCTGCATCATGGATAAGCGAACAGAGTGTGTCAACAACTAAATGACGAAATGCTAAGCTTTTTAGAATCCGTTAGTTCCAGAACCTCCAGGACGGTAGAACCTTTGGCACCTATCCCCCACGAATTGCCACCTTGTGGCAAGAAAACGGCGTTCCCCGCAACCGTCGGACACGAGCATAAACCTCCGCCGGAGCCGCTTTTGGCGAAGGATAGACGATTCTGCCCATCAGGCGCTCCATGCATCTACAAACCAGATTCCAAGCGATCGCCCAGATTTAAAGATGAAGTCATTTGGACCTCAGTGGGAAACGCTTGGCCATCGGCTGCCTCGAAACACCAGTATTGATCCATTGAGCGGGGGTGCCTCTATCGCAATGTCTTTGTTTTGCGCCACTTAAAAACAACGCGAATTCGTGAAAAACATGAAATCTGGAATGCTGCTTGCCAGACCTTTTACCTGAAGTTCGGATCGGGCTCGAACAAGCTCCGACGGGATGTTCTGGTTCGGTGCCCGCCCATGGGCAAATCTTAGAAATCCTTCGGGCTCTGAATTGGCGATAGCGAGAGCTCCCGAGGTTGGAGACGAGCGACTCCTTTGAAGCCAACTCTACTAATTGCAGCAACGTCTCCGTGGTTCACGACTTCGCGCCTCGCGCTTGCTTTGAAGAACGCCGGGTTTGAGGTCCAAGCGGTCTGTCCCCCATACCATCCATTGAGACAGCTCCAGGCAGTTCAGCAATGTTATGATTACGGCGCGTTTACGCCGTTAAAGTCCCTTTCGGCCGCAATTTCTGCTGCCAGACCCGATATCATCATACCAGGAGATGATTTCGCCGTTTCGCATCTTTTTCGGCTACACCGTCGCGAGGATCATCGCGGAGGCGACCGTCATGTTTGCGCGTTGATCGAGCGTTCTATCGGTCCCGCGTCGAGCTTTCCGATCATCGGCTCGCGAGCTGCTTTCATGCAACTTGCCCGGGAGCAGGGGATCCCCGCGCCCGTTACCGCTCACGTGCGGAGCATTCACGAACTGCGAGCAATGGTGGAACGGATCGGCCTGCCGATCGTGCTCAAGGCCGACGGCACGTACGGTGGCAAGGGCGTACGGGTTGCGCGGTCCATGGAGGAAGCAGAAAGCGCGTTTCAGTCGTTGCGGACCATGTCATTACTATGGCGAGCTGCGAAACGTTCGTTCTCAGACCGAGATATGTCACTGCTCTGGCCCTCTCAATGCCGTCGTTCCTACGGCGAAAACGTGCAGGAATTTGTATTCGGAGGCGAGGGAACCAGCGCGGTAGCCTGCTGGAATGGCGCGGTATTGGCATCGCTTCATTTTGAGGTCATTGCCAGGCAGTATCCGGGTGGACCGGCCACCGTCATGCGCCGGATCGAGAATTCCGACATGTCTGAAGCCGTCTATTCGATGGTTGAGCGACTAGGTCTCTCGGGAATGCACGGATTCGATTTCATGCTGGAGGCCGACACCGGTCGAGCATATCTCATCGAGATAAACCCTCGGGTCACACAGGTGGGACACCTAGCGCTGGGATCGGGACGTGATCTTCCATCTGCCTTTTATGCGGCGGTCTCGGGTAAACCAATTCGTGAAGCGGCCAAGGCCACGGAGTGCGAAACCATCGCGCTCTTTCCGCAGGAGTGGCTGCGAGATCCGAAAAGTCCATACCTCCTTACCAGCTATCACGACGTTCCTTGGGAAGAACCAAAGTTGGTGCGAGCCTGCATTCGCCGGCGGCACGAGGAATGGGCGGGGTACGCCCAGCTTAAATCCACCTGCGCTCTCGCGACCGTCAGTGTTCCGCAGCGGTGAGGGCGAGTGCCCTCATCACGCGAGTCGAATTCCAATGAGGGCCATACCTCCAAGCCTGGTTTTACTTTCAGGCCTCCACTGCGATTCCGCGGGATGGCGACGCTCAGATTCGCTGGCTTGACCAATCAGATCCATTCAGATGGTCAACTATGGCGCCAGTGATTCGCTTGAGCAGGTGGCACGCATCGCGCTGGAATAGGCTCCGGAACGCTTCGCCGTCGCCGGGCATTCGACGAGTGGCCGGATCGTCTTCGAAATTCTCCGTCGTGCGCCATAGAGAATGATTGGCTTGGCGGGGCTAATCACTGGCTATCGGGAGTGGGAAGTCGGCGATCAAGAAGAAAGAGCAGTTTGCATAACTCGAAATTACAGGGAGGCGAGGAATGCACGCGAGCCCAGCGCTGGGTTCAGTACATCGTCCATCCGAGCTGGCTTTCGCACGTATCCCTGGTTACCTCGATCGTCGACCCGTTCGATCGAAAAAATGCCGCTGTTTTCACTGGACAGATCGCAGCGCTCCCCAACAGTCCCCGTGCTGCTCCGGTACGCTCAACGTTCGCTGCCCACACTTGTGCTTTGCGCTCGCGGGGGCACTTGGAGTCTTGTGCGCCAACATGAGGAGTTCGCGGAACGATTAATAAAAGCCATCTTGTGGTAATCGACAGTTGTGGCCACATGGCGACTATCGAACGGGCCTGTCTGGTCACCGCGGCAATGAACTAACGGTTTCGATCATTGCTGCCGCTGGAAAAAATCGGTGTCGAGGAATCAACGTGCCCTGGTTCCTGGAACGATTTTGTGCGCTTGCCGGAGGGCGCCCAAGCGACCTTCCCAGCAACGCCCATCGGGCTGGTACCGACCGACGCCAATCGACGGATTGCCCACGTAAATCGGTCCTCGGATTGAGTTTTCAATCCCTATCGCCAAGGCGGGTGTAGTCTGGCTGCGTCGGCACGTCGGTGAAAAGGAAGCTCTGCCTCTCGCCAGTAATCAAGTGCGGCGCATCGACTTCGTCGTGAGGTTCGTCTGCATCCGCTCGGCTGCGGTTATCGCATCCATCGCTGCAAGAATTTCGTCGCGATTCGCAGGGTAACCTATTCGCAGTCCCACTCCGGGATGATGCGTTCCGACAGCTTGGATCAATTCTATTGCCTTCTTATTCATGACGGCTCGCAACTACCACTTTGCTCCAGCATGTGCGGACAACACCGCCGTAGGCGGTCGCTGCATGATGTGCCACCGGTCACAAGCCAATTTATCCTTCCAGGCTCGTTCGCATAGCTCTCCTTGGGAGTGAGTCATTTTGGCAATAACCGTAGCCATGTACTATGGTAAACTGGCGAGATTTTACAGCCTCCACTTGACCGACGTGATTTGTCAGGAGTTCGAGTTGCCACAAGTCATTCCAGAGGACAGAAAGGTTCTGTTCACGGCCGAAGTTTTGCAGAATCCGTACCCGGCCTACGCACGTCTGCACGCCGGGGGCCCCTTGCATTACCTGGATGTCGGGGGCAACGGGGCAGCCGCATGGTCGATTTTCAGCCACGCCGAGTGCTCGGCGATAGCCAAGGATCCTAGGCTATCGGCAAAGCGCGCACACAAGCTGATCCTCCCTTTGCCGACCGAGCGGCAGTCGGAGTTCAAGGAACTCGCGCACCTCTTTAGTCTGTGGATGATTTTCATGGATGCGCCAGAGCACACGCGGCTGCGAAAGCTGCTCAACAAGGGATTTGCTCCAAACCTAATCGAACAACTGCGCCCACAAGTCGAGTCGATCGTAGATCGAATGCTCAGTCCGCTGCGAGAGGGGTGCGAGGTCGAGCTCATGAGCGAGTTCGCGAATCCCTTGCCCGTGCGGATTATCCTGGAGCTGCTCGGGATTCCCAAGGAATGGAACGAGATGCTGGTTAAGCTGTCACGGGCGATCGCGGGTTTTCGGGGCACTCCGACTCCCAACGCAGAACAGGCGCAAGTTGCACAGGCCGCTCTAATTCAGCTAAACGATTTTTTCCGAAAGACGGTAGCGGAAAAGAGACGCAATAAGGACACGGATCTGATCAGCCTTTTGATCGATATTGAGGAACAAGGGGAAGTTCTTACCGAAGAAGAGCTCCTCGCGCAGTGCGCGGCCCTTCTCTTCGCTGGGCATGAGACGACTCGAAATCTGATCGGCAACGGAATGTATACCTTACTGAAAAATCCTGAACAGACAGCGGATCTGCGAGAACATCCAGAAATCATACGATCAGCCGTGGAGGAAATTCTTCGTTACGAGAGTCCGGTGCAATTCACATCCCGTGTTCTTAAAGAGGGAATGGAAATTTGCGGACAGCGAATGCCGAAAAATTGGTCCATCCTCTGCATGTTGGGCGCAGCGAACCGAGATCCAAAGCAATTCGAAAAACCCGACCGACTGAATTTGAGAAGATTAAAAAACGAACATCTGGCTTTCAGTGCGGGGCCGCATTTTTGCATCGGGAATCAACTGGCGCGGATGGAAGGGCAAGTCGCGCTGTTGAATTTGGTACAGCGCTTCCCAAAGATGAAGTACACCGATGATTCTCCAGAGTGGGCGCCTACATTCGGATTCAGGGGACTTAAAGCTCTTTCGGTCAAATTGTGAGCTAACATCCCACGGCGACTTGTCAGGATTTCGATGTAAGCCGATGCCAAGTCAACTCGACGGTCTGTATTTTTCCATTTACTATCGAAGGAGGGGTAACCAGCACGATGCAATCGCCCTCGAACCTAACGGTGCGAACGAGATCCCTGTTCACGTAGTTATGAATCGAAGAGATTTCTACGTGATGAACGACCTGGGTTCCCGTGAGCGTGTACCCTCCAGCATAAGCAAAGAATGTCTTGAACGCTTCGGCTTGTTCCGTCGCCGAAGCCATAGGGGAAAGTGGCTTGCGTCCGCCGTAGCTGATTAAGGCGGTCATCCTGCCGTCGTCGCCATAAGTGAGAAAACCCGAAGGCTTCAGCCCATAGGGAGTTTCGTCCCGCTCTCCCGTTGAACTGGTGCTCAACGCCGCTTCCAGTTTCCAGGTGCCTACGAGTCTCTCGTTGCCCATGACACACCTCCGAAGTCCTTTCGTGGCCTAAGAGAAGTCACAGCACCTGCGATACTCCACCCGATTGTAGCGCCGGTACGGAAAGCAACAACCAGTTCTTGCGCTCGTAAGCTGTGAAGGTAAGCTCGCGTGGGGCGGCAGCATTAGCTGCGACCCGGAACGAGGTCTGAAGGAACCAGGAGGCCAGCAATGCATATTCGAACGAGTCAGGAGACAGAAACTGCTTGCGCCGCGGCCCGGTAGCGAACAATCAGTAGCGTAATATCGTCCGCTTGATTGGCGCCGCTGGCGAATTTCTCGAGAGATCCCAGCACGGTCTTCTGCAGTTGTTCGAGTGAAGCATCTCGGCTTCCGGACAGCGCATCGCGCAACCGTGCGGTGCCGAACATTTCCTCCGCCTGATTCACGGCCTCCGTAACGCCGTCGCTGAACAAGATTAGAGTGTCGTCGTGTTGGAGTGTCACCGTTTTAGCTTCGTAGTCCGCTTCTGGTATCAGCCCCACAGGGAAAGACCCTTCGCTGGTGAGCTCGGTAACTTCGCCGCCGCGCAGAAGCAGGGGAGAGGGGTGACCCGCGTTGATGTACACGAATTTGCCATGCGCATCGAGAATTCCAAAGAACATGGTGGCATAGCGCCCCACCTCGGCGTGTTCGCAGAGAAACCGATTCATGTGGCTGATCACCCGAACGGGCTCCGTACCGATGGTCATGCCGGAAAGAGCACCCTGTAGCATCGTGGTTAGCAATGCGGCCCCAAGACCCTTCCCAGAAACATCGGCCACCAGAATTGCCGTACGTTCCTCGTCCAGGGGAAACACATCGAAATAATCGCCTCCGACGGCATGGCAGGGAGTATGAATGCCAGTTACGGCGAAGTAGTCGAAGTTGCGGAACCCGTGCGGGATAAGCGCCTGCTGGATGTCTCTCGCGATATTCAGTTCCTGTTCCAGACGCTGCCGCTCTCTCTCTCGTTCCACCAACCGCGCGTTGTCTAATACGCTTGCAGCCTCCGCGGCGAGAGCATCGAGGATCTGGCGATCCAACTTGGAGAAAGCAGTAGGCCGGCGCGAGTCAAGATATGCTACTCCTAGAAGCTGCCCCTCACGAATCGCAGCGTTTGAATCGGCGTGTGCGTTGGAGTACAGAGGAATCACTACGACCGCACGTAGCGATTGCGCAACGATACTTTGCGCCATCTGCAGCGCGTTTTCCGCGAGGTTGAGATCCTCTGTGACCACGCTCGATTTTTGATCGATGGCCTGCCGGAGAGCCGTTTGACTGGGAGTAATGCTGCCCGGAGATGCCACAAGCAGGCCGCCCTTACCGCGCGCCAGCCGTGCGCGAAGTGCGCCGGACGCATCCACCTCGAAGAGCACTCCCCGGTCGGCGCCCGTGATCCCAATGGCGTGATCTAGCATCGTTCCGAGAATTGACTCGAGCGGCAAATCGGAATGCAGCAGCGAAGTGGCCTGGAGCAGTACGTTGAGTTTGTGGAGGCCGCCCGAACTCTCGTCGGTCCCGGCAATATCGCTGAGGCGCGTTAGAAGACCCGCGACGCTCGACTCTCCTTCATCGGAGCGCAGCGCGATTTCGTAGGAATTTTCCAGGCCGAAAGTAATCACGTCGCCGCTACGCAAGCGAGACCGCTGCACTCTGCTTCCATTAACGAAGAGCCCGCGATGGTGTCCGCGATCCTCTAGATACCACGCGTCGGCTTCTCTCACGATGGCGCAGCAGTGGCGCGAAATGCGCGCGTCCGAAAGTTGAAGGTGATTGCCCGCGCTGCGCCCCATAAGGAAGGGCAACTCAGGCACGTGAACCGTAGTCTGCGTACCATCAGGAGCCGTCACGTGAAGGCGAAGCTGCTCTGCACCTGGATTTTGCATGGCCGATTAGGCGCATTGTACCACGTCGCATTCGGTCGGATTCCCGAGGTTCACGCCCGGCAGTAGTGCTCAACTCTCCGCGAGTCTGATGGAAGCGTGGTGATGTCGTGGAACACGTTAGTCGCCATGCTGCTTGGGGCCCGCCGAGCCGGGGTGCTTGCCGGGATACGTAAGTGCTAGAACAGCGTATGCCGTAGCGGCGTCGGTCATAAACAGCGCGGTTTGCGGAGACAGATGTTTTTGTTTGTTCACTGACTCGGTGGGCCAGTCGCCATCCGCGGTCTCGTGACCGATCAGCCATGAAATTCCGCGCTGAAGTCGTGGGTCGGTCTGAGGCACGCCAGCCTCCCGCAACGCAAAAACCACCAGGCCCGTCGCAGCGCCGTCACTTGCTCCAGATAGCGGAGTTCCCTTTTCACGCAGCCACATGTTCATAAAAGACTTTGCGGTCCAGCTATGCCAGTTCCAGCTTATTTCGGCGAGCCGCCAGCCGCCATCTCTCTGTTGTTCCGCAAAAGCGGCATTAACAATCGCGGCGCGTTCGGTTTGATTGACTAGTCCCTGCAGCTTCACCGCAGCCCACAGGAGAAACAACCGGTTGATCAAGGATTGGGACGTGTTGTTTCGGCGCAGGTATTTGCGCAATAATTCGACGTTTGGCTGAATTGCGGGCGTCGATGAATATTTATCGGGTGCGGCGCCGACCGCTAGCGCTGCTAGACACGCGCCAAAGTAAACGGATTGCTTTGCCTCCCAAGGCTCCTGATCAAATTGAAGCCACCGCCACGCCCCTTGGTTATTGCCCTCCGTTTGTTGGAGTGACCACATTTGGTCGAATGCCGAGTGGGTGTCGTCGCTGAGTTGCCCGATCTCGGCGTCCCGTTCGGCTAACACGACGGCATTCAGAATGGCCTCGGTTCCACGGGACTGGGCCGATTTGCCGTCAGGACCTGGACCGGCGTAGTAGGTTCCAATCGCGTTCCAAAACCGCACGCGCTTGTCGATGTTGGCAATGAGCTTCCGTTCTTCGAGCGTAGGACCCGCTTGAGCGAGCGCCGACTGAAGAGAAGGTCGCGCCAGTGCGTAGGGCAGAACCGTGTGGCACGAAACACAGAATGTGCCGTGATCCCGAGCCGAACCGCTCCACTGCATCCACCACGTTTCGCGCAAGTCCAGATAGGCGGCCGCCGCTTTGGCATTCCAGGAACCGGAGGGTTGGACGACAGGCTGTGAACAAGACAGCAGAGCCAACGCCATCCCCACGACGGCCGCAATCATGGCTCGATTTTCGCATACGCCCATCCAGCTTCTCCGGCGACGCTCCGGGACCAGTGAATCGCTCTCAAAAATGGCGGCTTCTTCGCGCAGTGAAGCGTCAGACCGCTAGCTCATGCATAGAATCGTCTTTGTTGGGTCCCGACGGACGCATAGCTTTTCCGAGTGCCTCTCGACGTTCGAGTCTTTCAAACCAGCGGAAGAGCGGAAAGAGGATTGCAAGAGCTAACAGGTAAAATAGAATTCCGCCGTCCCGGTGCAGGTCACTGGTCATAAATTCGGGATTCACGTAGATCGACAGTAGGGAAAGCGTAACGATGCGTATTGCGTTCTTGAACACCGAGAGCGGAATGGCGACCAAAACGAGAGCCAGGCGCTTCCACCGAGACCGCAGGAATAGATATCCTGCGAGTAAACATGTGATCACCAGGGCGATGCTCGATCGAATGCTGCTGCATTCTTTCGCCACCTCGATCGTTAATCCCGGCAGGTATAGATCAAACCCATGCCGCATGACGGGCACTCCTACAATTTCAAACAGACGGCGCGCGATAGCCGTCGATCCATCTTGCAAACCAAAGACGAAACGGTCCAATAACCATTGCGGGATTGGAACCGCCAACAGCAGGAACCCCAGCGGGAATGCTCCGGCCCGGGCTGCCTTCCTTCCATAGATCCCACAGAAACCTGCGGCCCAAAGCAAAACGATGCCGAAGGTGCTCAAGGATACTCCGTCGTAGGCACCAAGCGTTGCGGCGTCGTTCCTAGCGAACCAGCAAATACCCAGCGCAATTCCAGAGACCGCCGCTCCAAGAACGTAGCTGCTTCCCGCTTCCCGAAAGACTTCCGTCCGGCGAACTGCGACGAGAAAGACGACCACGAAAGGTACGATCAGCACTTGCGAGCAGAAATCAAAGCTTAGTGCCGCGTGCCATAGGGCGAGAAGCGGCCGCCAAAACACTGCAGCCGACAGCGCCACGAACGGTCCGAACGCGTAATGCCGCGTTCGTAGCGCACGAGCGGCGGCGCTGCCCAGCACTCGATTCGTCTTGCTAATCATGATTCTTGCCAGAGGTTTCTCAACAGGCGCCGCGAAAGCCCGGCGGGATTCTACGCCACCATTGTGGCTTGAGTCGGCTTCTGCCGTTTCGTCCGCCTTACGGTTCACAAGAGCGTCGCTAGCCCGGCGACTTCACGAGCCAAAACGCGGATTTTGATGCAGCAAGATGTCCACCAAACGCTATGGATACAGTGGATTTGATGAGTATTGCTGATTCGTAAGTGGTTGACGTAGCTATCTGATTAAAAGTCCGCCCCCTAGTGTATGGCAAAGGGGAAAATGTTGGCCATTGGCTGCCACGAAAGGGCAAATATTTTTCGCTGGCGACTGGTTATTTAAGTTAAGTCTTCAAGATTCATCCGGTTACGGACACGCCGTTGGTAATCTGATTGCTCCTGACGCGTGAGGGTGACTGCCGACGTGATACCCAAAACTTTTTTGCGCGAAACTGCGCGACTCTACTTGTCATCGACTCCTCCTGAGCGCTCTCGCGCGTCCGGATGGGGCAGCAAGCGCGTTTCGAACCGTAGACTTTTATAGGAGTCATTGCCACTCAATGATTGACATCGCGATCGTCGGAGCTGGTCCATATGGGCTCTCCCTTGCAGCACATCTGCGTCCTTTGGGGGTTCGATTTCGAATCTTTGGCAGAGCAATGGACAGCTGGCTCGATCACATGCCAAAGGGCATGATGTTGAAATCCGAGGGATTTGCGTCGAATATCTACGATCCAGAGGCCGCCCTCACCTTGGGGCGCTTCTGTGCCGACCGGGACATCCAATACGCCGATTCAGGAATTCCAGTGCGCCTGGATACGTTTTCTGCCTATGGTCTGGCGTTTCGAGAGCGGTTCGTTCCCGACCTTGAAACCAAGCTGGTCGCAAACCTTAAGCGCATCCCCGGCGGATTCCTTCTGCGGTTGGACAACGGGGAGACCGTTGCTGCTGCCCGCGTCGTATTGGCGGTGGGCATCACACATTTTGCATACATTCCGCCAGTCCTCTCCGAACTATCAGCGCACCTGCTATCGCACAGCTTCCGACAGCACGACCTAAGCCAATTCAAAGGACGGCGCGTGACCGTCATTGGCGCTGGTTCGTCGGCGACGGATGTGGCCGGCTTACTACACGAGAACGGTGCGAACGTCGATTTAGTCGCCCGCTGTGAGTCGCTCTTTTTCCATAACAGGCCTGTATCAGCTCGACCGCGGCCCCTGTGGCAACGGCTGCGGCACCCAAGCTCCGGTCTGGGCCCCGGGCTACGTTCTCGACTCTACACGAACGTTCCGCAGTTGTTCCGCCATTTACCGCAGCGTTTGCGGACGCATATTGTGCGGACGCATTTGGGGCCGTCTGGAGGCTGGTTCGCGCGAGAAAAAGTAGAAGGGAAGGTACCTTTGCAGCTCGGGGTTTTGATCGAGAAAGCAGAAGCAGCTGGTGATGAAGTCTGCCTGTATCTCCGCTCGGTGAATGGGACGAAACGCGAACTTCGAACCGGGCACGTCATTGCGGCGACCGGCTATAAGGTGGATGTCGACCGCTTGAAGTTTTTGAGCGACGAGGTGCGTTCCTCTCTGCGGGCAGCTGAGAAGTCGCCGATGCTTTCGTCGAATTTCGAATCCTCCGTTAAGGGACTGTATTTTATTGGAGTGGCGGCCGCCAACAGCTTTGGGCCGATGCTGCGCTTCGCCTACGGTGCCGGCTTTGCCGCCCGTCGGCTGTCACAGGCCCTTGCCAAATCGCAGGCGCCCGTAGCAAGCACGGTGAGGGACGCAAGCGCTGTGCGGGTGACGGAATAGGTCGGCAGCCGGATGAAGGACGAAACACTCGCGATTCATGCCGGATACGAGGGGGATCCCACTACGAAGGCGGTGGCAGTTCCGATCTATCAAACCGTTGCTTTCGAGTTTGACAGCGCTGATCACGGAGCAGCACTTTTCAATCTCGAAGTGCCGGGCAACGTCTATACCCGAATCGGTAATCCGACGAACGCTGTTCTCGAAAAGCGCGTGGCCGCCCTTGAGGGGGGCGTCGAGGCCCTTAGCGTGAGTGCGGGAATGGCCGCGATCCACTATGCCTTGGCAAATATCACCGAGGCCGGCGCCAACATCGTCTCCCTTCCGCAGCTTTACGGTGCCACCTACACGCTGCTTGCACACATTTTGTCTAAACAAGGCATTCGTACTCGGTTTGCGAAATCCGACGAACCCGCCGATGTAGCAGCACTGATCGATGAAAATACGCGGGCGGTGTACTGTGAGAGCGTAGGCAATCCGGCGGGCAATGTGGCGGACATAGAGGGCTTAGCGAAGGTAGCACATACGCACGGCGTGCCACTGATCGTCGACAACACCGTAGCGACCCCCATTCTACTGAAGCCCATTCAGTATGGTGCAGATGTGATCGTGCACTCGATGACTAAGTTCATGGGCGGTCACGGGACCTCGATTGGCGGAATGATCGTCGACGCTGGCCAATTCCCCTGGAGCAAGTATCCGAAAAAATTCTATATGTTCAACGAGCCGGAGATTGCCTATCACGGCGTCGTGTACGTGGATCAGTACGGAGACGCTGCTTTCGTGGCCCGTTGCCGCACCGTCTGTCAGCGCAATACGGGCGCGACGATGTCGCCGTTTAATGGTTTCCTGTTTCTGCAAGGGATTGAGACGCTGGCGCTGCGAGTCGAGCGCCACGTGGAAAATGCGCGCAAAGTCGCTGAATTTCTTCGCGATAATCCGCGTGTCGCGTGGGTGAATTACGCCGGGTTCCCGGACAGCCCTCTGTACCCGATGGCGCAGCGGTATCTGGGTTCAAAGCGTTGTTCCCTTCTCACCTTCGGCGTGAGAGGTGGCTTTGAGGCGGGTAGGAAGTGTTTTGACACGCTCAAGCTGTTTAAGCGCATGGTCAACATGGGGGACGCGAAGTCGCTGGCTTGCCACCCGGCTTCGACCACCCACCGCCAGATGACGCCGGAAGAGCAAGCCAAAGCCGGTGTGACACCGGAAATGCTTCGCCTCAGCGTGGGGATCGAGCACATTGACGATATTTTGGCCGATCTCGCGCAGGCTCTCGAAGCTGCCTCGTGAGATTCGTTTTGCGACGGTCGGATGCAGTCCTGGGAGCCAAGCGATGCCGCTGATGGTAGACGAAAACCGAGTCCCCCATTATTTTCGGACTACCGACAACGGCCTCGCAGTGAAGAATTTCGAAAACTACAATGCGTCTGAGTCGTATATCCGCATCGGCCTGGTCAACAACATGCCGGATTCGGCGCTGCACGATACCGAATCACAATTCTTCGATCTGCTGGCTGAGGCAGCCGACGATGTGCCGATCCACGTCAGCTTGTACGCGATTCCGGAAATTCCGCGTGGCGATCGGGGGAACCGACATGTGGCCAGTTACTACCGATCCATCGATGACCTTTGGGACAGCCGCGTGGATGCGATCATTGTCACCGGCACAGAGCCGCGTTACGCGAATCTTCGGCACGAGCCATATTGGAATCGGCTGACAGCACTATTCGACTGGGCCGAGGACAATACGAAGTCAGCGGTTCTCTCCTGTCTTGCAGCCCATGCTGGCGTACTCCATTCCGATGGAATCAAGCGTCATCCTTTGACGGAAAAGAAATGTGGAATGTTCGAACAAAAGTTGGCAGAGCCCCACGCGCTTACACAGCGGATCGCCGGGTCGGTGCGTTTTCCGCATTCGCGATGGAACGAAGTTCGCGAAGAAGAACTCGCTTCACATGGATACTCGATACTGACCAAATCGGACGAAGCGGGCGTGGATCTCTTCGTGAAAAAAAAGCGCCGCAGTCTTTTCGTTCATTTCCAGGGGCATCCTGAATACGGCGCGCGAACGCTGCTCAAGGAATATCGCCGCGATGTCGGCAGATTCCTCCGAAAAGAGCGACATACGTATCCGTCCTTGCCGCGAAATTACTTCGACGCCGGTTCGTCGAAATTGCTCGCCAATTTTCAAGATGGCGCGTCAAGGAATGCCCGAGAAATGAGCCTCGCAAGTTTCCCCGAAACAACTGTAGCCGCATCGCTCGAACGTGCCTGGCAGTCAGCCGCCATTCGGATTTACCGGAATTGGCTTGAATATTTGGTGGCGAAGAAAACCGAACTTATGACTGTACACGCGAAACGGGAGGGTCGGGCTCATGCAGCAGCCCAAAATGCACCTGGTCCGGTCTCGAGCAAGATTTCATCGGCGAACACCACACGTAACGCCGGGACATCCCGCCCATGACTTCTGAGGATTTATCAAAGTTACTACATTCACTTCCTGAACGCATCAGCGACGCGATTCGTCCGTGGGCCGAGAATACTCCCGATCAATTGTGTCTTGTTGAGAGCAATGGCACGTGGACGTACAAACAGCTGGCTGCAGCGGTCGGGGAAGCACGGGCCTGGCTCGGGGAATCCGGTGTGCGGTCCGGAGACCGGGTAATGCTGGTCTGCGAGAACTGCCGATCGTTCGTTGCTTGCTTGTTAGCACTTTCTTCTCTCGATGCGTGGCCAGTTCTGGTGAATGCACGTCTATCAGCTCGCGAAGTCGACGAGATTCGAGAGCACTGCGCTGCTCGGCGAGTCCTTTACACCGTGGCGGTTTCGCCGCACGCTCGTGAGCATGCGCGCAGGGACGGCGCACTGATCGCGGAAATCGGAACCTTGGGGCCGATCGGCATCGGAGCGCTCAGCGAGGCCGTCTCGACAGAACCGCTCGACCCCAACCCAAGTCAACGCGTCGCCTCGCTGATTTATACTTCAGGCACAACTGGGCGTCCCAAAGGCGTCATGCTCACACACCAAAATCTCCTGTTTCTGGCGGCGGGATCGGCCCGAATTCGCAGACTGACACCGGATGACCGCATGTACGGTGTGTTGCCGATGTCACACGCGGTAGGCCTTTCCGTAGTCCTGTTGGGAACGCTGCTGAGCGGCGGGACTGTTTATTTGTCGCAGCGTTTCGACCCGGCTGCGGCCTGCCGGAGTATCGAGCGGGACCATGTGACGGTGTTCCTCGGCGTACCGGGCATGTTTGCGTTGCTTGTAGAATATGCCAAGATGAAGGAAATTCGAGCTCTTCATTTCCCTGCTCTTAGGATCGTCTCCTCCTCAGGAGCCCCTCTTCAGCCTGTCATCAAACGAGATGTCGAGAGTTTATTTGGCTTGGCGCTTCATAATGGGTATGGGGTAACGGAATGCTCGCCAACCATAGCGCAGGCAGACATCGACGAACCCTGCCGCGATCTTTCTGTGGGTCGAGTGTTCCCGGGATTGGAAATCAAGCTCGTGGGAACGGATGGCGAGGCCGCCAACGAGGGCGAACCTGGTGAGTTGTGGGTGCGCGGTCCCAATGTGATGAAAGGTTACTATCGATCGCCGGTGGATACCCAGTCGGTGATCAACGGGGATGGTTGGTTCAATACGCGCGACCTAGCGCGGATGGAAAATGGTCACCTGTTCATTGTGGGACGAACGAAGGAACTAATCATTCGCTTTGGATTCAACGTATATCCTGCGGAAGTAGAAGCAGTGTTAGGCGCTCACCCGGCCGTGGCTCGATGCGCGGTGATCGGCCGCGCGTCGGAAACGATGGGCGAGGATATCGTCGCTTTCATCCAACCGAAGCCGCATTGGGTGGTCACCATTGAGGAGTTATCGAGATACGCTTCACAACGTCTTGCGCCCTATAAATTGCCGACCGACATCGTGCTCATGGATCGAATGCCAACCACACCTACCGGCAAGATATCGAAAGGAGAACTTGCTCGCATGCAGGCGGCAAGGTTTTAGCTGTGCCCCCTGCCCCAGTTGGCGCGTTCTAACGACGCGCGCCTGCCGCGGGAATCGCCGGGCACGCGACTCGGAGATTCCGGCGTCGACGAGCATAGATTAGAGCGGCACTTCAATCAGGCTCGGCCCCTCGCTCTCGTATCCGTTCCTCAGCGCGACGGTAAATTCCTCAAGAGAATCTACGCGGAAGCCAGGTACTCCCTGGCCTCGCGCCAGCGATACCCAATCGAGTTCCGGCCTTCCAATGTCGAACAAGGACTTCGCTCGCGGACCTTCCGTGCCAATCCCGAGATTCCAATACTCGCGCTTCAACACCCCGTACGCTCGATTCGCAAATACGACTGTTACGATGTGCAAGCCTTCGCGTGCCATCGTCCATAGCGCTTGAAGCGTGTACATCCCGCTGCCATCGGCGGTGAGACACAGGACCGGTCGCTCCGGACACGCCACCGCCGCGCCAACCGCCAACGGCATCGCAATGCCAATTGAACCGCCGGTGCATGCCAGCCAGTCGTGCGGGGGGCAGCCCCGCGCGGCGTTGAGAATGGACCTGCCGGATGTCATTGACTCATCCGCCACAATGGCATCTTGAGGAAGGGTTGCGGCGATAGCCGTCGCGAGCCCCACGAGCGTGATGTTTCCGCTAGGCGAAGACGGACGAGCTGCCGGTTCAACGACTGCTTTCCCAAGTTCTCCGCCCACCGCTTCGGCAACAACCGCGAGGGCTGCGCTCCCGTCGTCGTTCGCTGCTGCCAATGTGAAGATATCGCATTCTTTCGGCGTCGGTATGCTGCTTTTTTGTTCGTACGCGAAGTAGGACGCTGGAGCGGCTGCGTTCACCAGAATGAGCTGCTCGCAATCGTTGAATTGTTCGACAGCTTGTTCGAGCACGTATGCGACACGTTCGATCACCGGAGTGCCAGCACCGTGGCGCCACCTTGTAAACGGATAAGGCGCGAATAACTTCGCTCCCGTGGCCGCAGAAATTTTTGCTGCACTCGTGAGACCTTCGTCGTAAAGCGCACTCCCACCGATCAAAAGAGTCGTTTTCCGACCGGATTTCAGCATTGCGGATGCACGTTCGAATCGGCCAGCGTCGGGCATCACAGCTGGAGGCGGAGAACTGACGGCTGCGGCTGATGCGCCCGGGCTCCAGGCTATATCCGTGG
The DNA here is from genome assembly GCA_050747045.1 of Candidatus Acidiferrales bacterium. Classification (GTDB taxonomy): domain Bacteria; phylum Acidobacteriota; class Terriglobia; order Acidiferrales; family UBA7541; genus Palsa-295. The sequence goes on from JBOGNC010000006.1 coordinate 42,097, forward strand.
GAACGATTAGCGTTGCCAACTTCCCGGGCGGAGTCCGTGCACTCAGGATCGCTTCCGCGGTGTCCGGACCGACATCCGACACATTTCTTGTGGTCCGCAACCATTTCGAGTAATGGCGTGCAATTCCTTCAAGATCGGAGGTCAACGGGGTGTCATACGGCAAATGATAGGCGGGATGCTGTCCGATGAGGTTGAGCATCGGCACGCGCGCCCGGCTAGCGTTGTGCAAATTGGCCATGCCGTTTGCGAAGCCGGGGCCCAGGTGAAGAAGAGTACAAGCCGGCTTTGAGGTGATTCGCGCGTACCCGTCAGCAGCGCCGGTGGCAACTCCTTCGAAAAGAGCAAGAATACAGCGCATTTCCGGAGCGCGATCGAGCGCTGCCACGATATGCATCTCCGATGTGCCGGGATTGGTAAAGCAAGTGTCGACGCCGCCAGCCAGCAATGTGCTGATCACCGCCTCGGCGCCGTTCATCGCGCACCGACCTCGAACCGTTGGTGTCCTGATTCCGAGTAGCCGACGAATTGAATTTGATAGAAGTGCGACAGCAGACGTTTCATTTCAATCTCGGCGCGCTGACGGATTGATCGCGTTTGTCGATTGGAGCGCCCGCGCGCATGAACCTAGGTGAGTTCGGCTCTCCGGTAAGGACTGGAGTTTCAAATCTGTGGGCCGACTGCGGCTTTGGAATGGGCGAATTCCCAGTACAGTTCTCTCGCCTTAGTGTAAAACGGGCCAATCGGTAGCGAGTGGTCGTCGATTTTGTTCACAGGAACGACCTTCGAATAATTGCCGCTCGAGAATATTTCATCCGCCTGCTGAAAGTCTCGGTACGTCAGACTCTTTTCGATCACAGTGACGCCCGCTCCACGCAAAAGTTTAATCACTCGCTTCCGAGTAATCCCATCAAGAAATGTTCCATTGGGAACTGGCGTATAGACGATGCCGTCCTTTGCCATGAAAATGTTTGAGGTGGCTAACTCTGCCACGTTCCCCACCATATCGCGCACCACGGCGTTGTCATATCCCCGTGAGTGTGCTTCGATCAGCGCACGTGCATTATTGGGATACAAACATCCTGCCTTTGCATCGACGGGCATCGTTTCAAGTGTTGGTCGCCGAAACGGTGATATGGTCGTCGAGAACCCGGTCGGTTTTCGCATGGGCGCTTCATAAATGGTCATGCACCAGCGCGTCGACTCGGGATCAGCGGCTTGGATCCACGGACCTTCTTTCTCACCCCAATACATTGGCCGGATGTATAGGGGCACGTCCTTGTCGAACTTAGAGATTCCTTCGTGAGCCAGTTCAATCCACTGCTCGGTCGAAACCTTCGGTTTGAGGAACAGCTTCTTCGCGGATTCGTTCACGCGAGCGCAATGGAGGTCCAAATCAGGCGTGACGCCCTCGAACGCGCGCGCCCCGTCGAAAACGAGCGAGCACAGCCACGCCGCATGGGTCCGAGGCCCCATGATCGGCACATTGCCCTCGTGCCAGCAATCCTGAAAAAACGTCCAGGTTTTAGACCACGGCTTCACGCCGATCATCTGCTCCTCCATCGTGAATGGCGCGCCAGGTCGCGTCGGAGTTCAGCTCGGTCTCTTTCTAAAGCTGTCGCTGCATCCGCAATCGTATCGTAGTCAGACTAGGAAGCACAGAGGGCCTCGTCTATCGAGTGACGAAGCGCCTGCGCCAAGGATTCTACAAATGGCTGCACAAGCATTCCTGCTGGATAAACCGGCAGAATAACGGTCTTTTGGCCCGCTTGCGCGAGTTGGTCCCATTTTGCATCCGGCTTGCGGTATAGCCGATATTGCTTAATCGGACGAAAATCGGTGACTTTGCCGGGATAGGGCTGAGCCACGTATTTGACGCATGCGCGGTCGTTAGCTTTCCAGATTTTGCCAAGCAGCCTGGCCTCCGAGCCCGCTACGTCAGACCGAGTGGCGAATTCCGATAAGAGTAAGCCTCGCCACACTGGTATTCGATTTCGCGTCACTTTGAGCTTCTCACGAAAGAACTTCTTCCATCCGGCCGGGCGAAGTCGCGCAAAATTGGCGGCGTGGTAGAACAACCGCTCGATCGAGAAATACGTTTTGCCCCAAATGCCTGGAAGAGGAATCTGGCACCAATTGATGGTGTCGAATAACGCCAAAAGCGCCACCCTTTCGCCCGCCGCTGTCAGCTGTTGGGCCATTTCATAGGCGATCGTTCCACCCATGCAGTAGCCACCCAAAAGGTAAGGCCCATGCGGTTGCACTTTGCGCATATCATCGATGTACCGGGCCGCCATGTCTTCGATCTTGGTGAGCACGGGTTGCTTGCCATCCAGGCCCTGGGCCTGAAGACCGTAAAATGGCTGGTCGGTGCCGAGATGCATCGACAGATCCCGATAGATCAGCACGTTCCCTCCCGCCCCGTGAACGCAAAAAAACGGCGGGCGAGAACCAGAAGTCTGAACTTGCACGAGAGTAGACCATCCGGACGTTGTCGCAGCTTTCTCAACGACTGTGACGAGTTCTCGGATAGTCGGTGCTTCAAACAGGGTCGCCAGAGGTAATTTGATTTGGAAGAGCTTCTCGATCTCAGTGAAGAGCCGTACAGCAGTAAGCGAATCACCACCTAAATCAAAATAGTTCTCGTCCAATCCGATGGATGGGACGCCGAGAAACTCTTGCCAAGCCACCACGAGCTTTTGCCTGATATCGCCCTCGTTGCGAGGCGACTCGGCGGACGTTCGCGTATCGGCGAGTTCGTCAACACCTTGTATGCCCAGATTGAGTCCCTTTGCCATTGTCGAATAATTCCCTGCGATGTTCGCCTAGTTCGATCTGTATCTTAGCAAGTCCGCCGCCAATCAACGGGCCTGCTAACCATATATACAACAACGATTTAGAAGAAGGCTGCTTGGCTCAGCGGAGACGGAAACCCGACTATGGGAAACATAATTCCTTCGGGAAAAGCCGTTGTAGTCAGCCAGCTACCGCTGAAAGTAGTTCGAATCCTCCCGGGGAAGGTACTGCCAGCGGAGCGAGCCCGGAAGCTGCTTGGATGTTGCTGTGGCAAATATTTGTCCCGAGCTGTTGGCCAATTCGGCGAGCAGCTGCGATCTGCGTGCCTTTCAGCGATTTCGGGGTCGCAGATAAGCTCCTGAGGAGCTGCCCTAAAATAGCCACTGTATTTCTGTAAGTATATGTTTAATAAAATCTTATATTGCATGACCCTGCAAATTGCGGTTGCATGATTATTTCCAACCCCTCTGGGCAAGCTACATGCGGGCACTCATCATCCTCACTTGCAGCGTGGTGGTTTTCCTCGTTGCCTTCAGGAGATCATGAATTGAAGATTTCAGTGATTGGAACAGGTTATGTTGGGCGGCCGCATGCCTGGCGGAAATTAACCACTAGGTGATGTGCACCGATAGCGACGCGTCCAAGATCCAGACGCTCGAAGCGGGCGGCGTGACCATCTACGAGCCGGGTCTCGAAAAAGTGATCGACAAGGGTCGCAAGAAAGGCTTGCTGCGGTTTTGCGCCAGGCCCGCCGATGCGGTGCCAGCCGGGGATGCGATTTTCATCTGCGTGGGAACGCCGTCGCTGCCTAATGGCGGCGCCGACCTGAGCGCCATCGACCATGTGGCCCGCGTGGTGGCCACCGAAGCGACTTCTCCCAAGCTGGTGATCGAGAAGAGCACCGTTCCGACGCGCACCGGCCACGAGTTGAAACGCGCCCTGTCCGTCTACGCCCGCAAAAGCGTGCCAATGCGCGTCGCGTCCAATCCCGAGTTTTTGCGCTAAGGAACGGGTCGAGGATTTTCTGCACCCCGATCGCGTGGTGGTCGGCGTGGAGGACGAAATCGCCGAGCGCCAGTGGCACGATATCTACCGGCCCGTGCTGGGCCTGGCGCTCAAGCCCGATACCGACGACGTGCGTTTCGATCCGGCCATCAATTTGATTCGCCACCTGCTGGAAGAGGGAGCGAAAGTGCCTGCTTACGATCCCCAAGCCATGGAAAAGACCCGCGCGATTTTGCCCGACGTCGACTACACGACATCTGCCTATGAGGCAGCAAAGGGTTGCGAAGCGCTGGTAATTGCCGCCGAGTGGCCGGAATTTCGCGCGCTCGAGTAGGAACGCATGCGCGCGCTGCTGGCGCGGCCGCTGGTGTTCGACGCCCGCAATCTGCTCTCCCCCAACGAAATGCGCTTGCTCGGTTTCGAATACCGCTCGTTCGGCCGTCCGATGCGGTAGCGGAAATTCAAACTGCGTGAGGACGCATCTTCGCCTCGGCCTTCGTGGCAGCAACTTGCCGGCGAAAATAGTCGTAGGTCCGCTACAGACCGTGCTCAAGCTTCAATTAGGGCTCCCAATGCAAAATGCGGCGAGCCTCGGAGATATCCGGACACCGCTGCTTGTGATCGTCCCGCGGCAATGGTTGGAAAACGAGGGGCACCTGCGGCCCAGCAGTTTGTGCACGCGCTGACGAATTCCAAAATCGTGATTTCGTTCGGATTGCCGATGTTCGCCGACTCCCGCTCGCCCGATTCGAGCAGACGGCAAACCCCTGCGATCAAATCCGACACGTAACATAACAAAGGAGATGGCATGAATGATGAGTTTCTGAGGCGGTAGGCTTCCGGGAGCTGGGAACAGTTCTCGGAGTAGACAGGTTACAGGCTGCATCGTGTTTTTGAGGCTTTGACCTCGTAAAGGAGATTGGTCAGACCTGTAGCCGGGTGCCACCGTAAGGCTCGTCGAGAGACCTTGGATAGGAGAATGGGGCCGCCGCAGAACACATCTACTCCGCCTGTTGAGGAAGGGAACCACAGGAGGAGAGATGAAACGCTACATCGGAGTAGATTTGCGCCGGAGAGTGTTCACGCGTTGCATGCGACTGGAAAACGGGAGACAGCTTCTCAGCGAATGGCGGCTGGAGCAGTTGCCGCAGTTTGTGAAGAAGCTGCGAGCGACGGACGAGGTGGCGGTGGAAGTGACAGGTAACACGCGGCTATTTTACAACGCGGTGGCGTCGCAGGTGGCCCGTGTCGTGGTGGTGGACCCGCACCAGTTCCGGGTGATCAGCCAGTCGGTGAAGAAGACCGATCCGAATGATGCGCTGAACCTGGCGCTGTATCTGGCGAAAGGTCTGTTGCCAGAGATGCGCATGAAAGACAAAGAACATGCCCAGGTAGCCAGCCTGACGCAGACGCGCGACCGGCTGGTGAACCTGCGCACGGCGCTGAAGAACAAGGTGAACAATCTGCTGTCCGCGCGCGGAATCGAGCTCAAGACGGAAGAACTCTCCAGCGAAAAAGGACTGACGCGGGTACTGGTCATCGAAGTGGAGGAACTGACCGGTTTCGCGCTGCAGGTCCTCGTGGACCAGATCCGCAGCTTGAACCGCGGCATCGCGGAGTTGGAGAAGGTCATTGAGCGCGAAGGCAAAAAGTTGAAGGGCCACGGGAATCTCACCAGCATCAAGGGGATCGGCCCGCTGGGCGCCAGCATTTTGCTGTCGGTGATCGGCGATGTGCGGGACTTTCCCGACGAGGGAAGGCTGGCGTCTTACTTTGGGATCGTGCCCCGCGTGCACAACTCGAACGAGACCGAGCATTCCGGGCGCATCACCAGGCGCGGCAGCAAGCTAGGTCGAACCGCGCTGGTGCAGTGCGCGCTCATTGCCAAACGTTTTAGTCCTTACCTGGCCCACTACTACGAAGGAATTCGCAGCCGGCGAGGAACGGGCCGGGCCATCATCGCTCTGGCCCGCAAGTTCCTCGGCATTATTTATCACACGCTGAAAAACAACTGGGTTTTCGAGGACTTCCCAAATTTCGCCTTGCGGGAAGCCACAGCATGAAAAGAACTTCTGAAACAACGAAGTAGACAAACATCATAGGAGACGCGATGTTCGCTTCTAAACCAGTCACCTGGACGGAACCCCTATTTTGAGACAAACGGTAATGGCACACTTTGCAGGGAACGGGGGGTGCCAGTGGCGCGGAGACGAGGTCAACGATATCGGAAGGAGTTCCGTCGGATGGCCGTGGAGCGCTTG
>JBOGNC010000007.1:0-44909 GCA_050747045.1 Candidatus Acidiferrales bacterium
TCGCAGCTCACGACCTAGGTCACCTTACTACTTCTGAATTTGCCGAAAGCACAGCGAAGACGTTTGAAGCGGTGCGCCGGATGCCGAAGTGCAAGGGGCAGCTTTATAACTGGTATTCCACGCGCACCCTCGAACCGACAAAGCCTTTGTTTGTTTCCACCGTGGATAACGGAAATCTTCTGTGCAGCCTTTGGGCATTGAAAGAAGGTTGTGGCGAAATCTTAAGGGCGCCATTGCTAAGGCCAATCTCTTGGCAGAGTATCCGCGACCATATCGAGTTGCTGGCGGAAATGATTCATGAACAGCCGGAAGCGCACCTTTGTTCGCCTATTTTGGATCTGCGACAACGTGTACTGGCTCTTTCGGAGGATTCATCCGACACGGTCGAAAAGTTCGTGACCCTAGAAGTGGATACGGCCATTTTCGTCGAGAAGCTTGCGGAGGCCCCAGCGGCCGAAGAGGTTCGATGGTGGGCCGGCGAACTCGAATGCCGGGTTAAACAGCTTTGCGCCACGATTCGGGAGTTCGCTCCTTGGGTGCGTTCGGAATATGCGGAGATTCGCGAACGTGTGGGAGTCACGACCATTCCCCGGCTGTCTGATCTCACTCTCGAATCCAGCTCAAAGCTGTATGCGACTTTGGAGAAGGCGGTTCGCCGGTTGGCAAGCGGCTCCGAAGTTCCCATCTTGATTCAAAGTTCAGCTGAGCGCCTGCTAAGCGAACTGCAATGCTCGATAGAGGCAGCGAAAAAGCTCCACGACGAATTAGCGCAGATCGCAGATGAGGCCCAATCCCTCGCCGATGGCATGGATTTCGGCATGTTCTTCGATGACAAGCGGGAAATGCTTTCGATCGGCTATGACGCGGACGAGGGCTCCATCAGCAAATGGCACTACGATCTACTGCCTTCTGAGGCGCGCTCCGCCGCATTCGCGGGAATAGCACAAGGGACGCTCCCGCAGAAGACGTGGTTTCGCCTAGGACGGTTCCACGGCACGCACGATGGAGAACCGCTGCTTTATTCGTGGGCGGGCACCATGTTTGAATACCTGATGCCCTGCTTGTGGACGAAGCTCCACCGCAATTCACTGCTGGAGCGTAGCGCGCGAGCTGCTTTTCGAGTACAGCGGAAATTCGCGGAGGAGAAAGGAGATATCCCCTGGGGCATTTCCGAGTGCGCTTGCAACGAATACAACCCAGACGGCCATTACGTCTATCACGCCTTCGGTGTTCCGACTCTAGCACTGCATAGAGACGAATATTCCAATGACGTGGTAATCGCTCCGTACGCCACTTTCCTGGCCATGATGATCGAGCCCGTTCTCGCTGTCCGGAACTTGGCCAAGATGAAAAATTTGGGTTGGCTCGGCGCATACGGCTTTTACGATGCAATCGACTTTACGCCGCGCAGGATTGCGCGTGGCAAAGAGCACGAAATCGTTCGCACTTGGATGGCTCACCACCAGGGCATGACCCTCGTGGCGATCTCGAACGCGTTGTGCGATTCTGCCATGCAGCGCCGATTCCATGCTGATTCGCGGGTTGCCGCCGCCGAGCGCGTGCTGCACGAGAAAGCGCCACGCGTTCTTCCCGGATGGGAACAAGATATCGTCGAAATGTTGCGACCTGCAGGGACCTCAGCCGATAGCGCGAAGTCGGCGGCCTAGAATCGCGCATCATTGGCAACTGCGGTGCGGAAACGCGGCGTATAATTCAGCGGTAACTACGAGCAGAAAGGCTTGTTTCTTGGAGACTCGGCACGCGAGGGCCTTTGTCGTCGTAGGTGTTCTTTCCTTTTTGGTCGTCCTCGCCTCAGCCTCAGGGAATTCCGGCAAGACCGCCTTGGAAGCCAATCAGAATGCGGAATCCAGTCCTGCCACATCGCGGGAAACAATAAAGGTCAATCCGAACGCATCCAGCCATCCGTTCCCACATTTCTGGGAGCAGATGTTTGGTTCTGGTCGCGCAGTATTGAGCTTACGAGACGGGTACCGCCGTGACTTGCGCGAAGTAAAGCAGGCGACCGATTTACGATACATTCGATTCCACGGGATCTTCGATCGCGATGTGGGTATTTACGGCGAAGACGCCGCTGGCAACCCGGTCTACAATTTTTCTTACGTCGACCACGTATATGACGGATTGCTCGACAACGGGGTGCGTCCTTTCGTTGAGCTCAGCTTCATGCCCCGGCAGTTGGCAATCCAGCCGATCGAGCAATCCTTTTGGTACCATCCCATCGTTTCGCCTCCTAAAGATTGGAACAAATGGGCGAACCTGATTACGCATTTTGCTCAGCATCTTGTCGACCGTTACGGAATCGACGAGGTTGCACAATGGTATTTTGAGGTCTGGAACGAGCCCAACCTTGACTTCTGGGCAGGGGAGCCGAAACAGGCATCCTATTATCAACTATACGACATCACCGCACGAGCACTGAAATCCGTAAGTCCACGTCTGAGGGTAGGGGGACCTGCGACCGCGCAGGCCGCCTGGATTGGCAGCTTCATTCAACATTCCGTTCAAGACGACGTCCCGCTCGACTTTGTATCAACGCACGTGTACGGAAACGATTCCGCAAAAAACGTCTTGGGAACGGACGAGCCGGTGTCCAGAACCCAGATGGTATGCCGCGCCGCCAGAAAAGTTTATGACCAAGTGAAATCATCAAAACGTCCCGATCTGCCAATCATTTGGAGCGAATACAACGCGAGCTACAAAAACGAAGAGGACGTGACTGACTCTCTTTTCATGGGACCGTGGATCGCGGACACGATCCGCCAGTGCGACGGCTTAACAGATATGATGTCTTACTGGACGTTCTCTGACGTCTTCGAAGAACAAGGCGTGATCAAAAAGCCGTTTTACGGCGGGTTTGGCCTGATAGCCGAAGATAACCTGCCGAAACCCTCATTCAACGCCTTCAAGTTGCTTCACAAATTGGGAAACGAGCGCATCGCGCTCAACTCTGATTCCGCTCTGCTTACCCGACGAAAGGATGGGACGCTCGTAATGGCAGTCTGGAATCTGTTCTTGCCCGAACAAGTGGGAACACCCAAGCCGGTGGACATAATTGTCGTTGGACTTAAGCGCAGAACACGCGTTCTGGTTTCCCGTCTGGACGATACGCACGGATCTCTTCTGAAGGCCTATCAGCAGATGGGCAGCCCGGCGTACCCGACGCGGCAGCAGATCGTTGAACTCCGCCACGCTGCGGAATTGCCTGCCCCTGAAGCGATGTATTTCGAAAAAGGAAAACTCGATATTACGATTCCGGCTCAGGGACTCGTACTGCTCGAATTTAAGTGAAAATTCCGACGTCCCGACGTCCCCCAGCTCATCCATTGAATTGGTAATTCGGACCATTCGGTTGAAATCCCGCGCGCGCCATTCCCCTGCGGGCCTCCGGATTTTTCATGAACGTGTCCCACACAAATCCAGACCGAGCATTCTCGGCCATGACCATCGTTATGCCGGTGTCGATTCCGATCACGTCGGCGTCGTACCATTTCGTTAGCGGATTGAAAGCGTCAACGAAGCCGTATCGCGACCAGGCGTGTTCTCCGTACTTGTTTTTGATTGTTCGGAGTACTCTCATAGCCTGCTGAGGCAAAAATGGCAGCGATCCCCCGGCCGCGCACGGCACAACCGTTCCATCGATTGGACCTGTTGCCGGGGGGCCTCCCCAGACCACGTATCCCTTCGCCGAATCCGAAGCAGTAATGCCCCAAAGATCGTCCGAGTAATCTGGGAACTGACTGGCGAGATCCAAGCAAAAATGTTTGTGCGCATCGGTAGCTAGAATTGAGTTCTGGAAATAGTCCGCGTATCGATCGTGCTTGTTTCGGAAATCGAACCACGCTTGCGAGTACTGGTGAATAAAAAGTGGCGCGAACGAGCCGATGTACTTGATCCCGTCGTAAACGAAAGGAACACGCTTCCACGCGTCCCAACTCGTAGCGGGCAGTGGATACGTGGCCGATCCCAGCCCCAAGAGATACATCATCATCATTTCGCTGTAGTCGCTCCAGCGCGAGGGAAGGAAACCTGTTTCCGGCGTCCAGCCATGGGACAACACGCTTGTGTCCTCGGAAAGCCACGTCCATTCCACGCGATCGAAAATTAAGTGTCCGAGCTCTTTGATTTCCCACTCTTCGAAATGCTGGCGGCAGGTCAATATTCCACATAGTAAAATTGCCGTATCGATTGACGAAACTTCGGAGTCGAATTGCCGCTCTGCGGTATTGATATTGGCCCAGTGATAAAAGAAGCCGCGATGGTTGGGCAATTTCTTCCAAAGGAAACGAAGAGTGTTCAGCACGCGATCGCGAGCTTGCGCGTGTGGAATGTAACCGCGCGCGTCGGCGATGGAGATCGCGGTTAGGCCGAATCCCACCGCGGCAATACTGCTGAGTGCACTCTGCTTTTGTGTGATCACATTGGCACGGTCGCGCACCAGTCCAGTATCCGGGTTCGCTTGCTCCCAGAAGAACTTGAAGCTGTTGCGTTCCATGTCATCCAGAAGTTGGTCGTCATCTGGCGAAAACGGCACTTGGCCGGGAAGCGGAGTGAAAGGCGTGCTCGGCGGGCGACGGGTGTCGCGGATCAATGCCCCATCGGAGTCTCGAGCCACCAAGGGCAAGCAGGCGCCCGCGCCGAGGGCATGGCCAAGGAACTTACGCCTTGTCATTTTCCACGAAAAAGAATCGCGCATCTGTAAAATTATAGCGGTACTTCCACGCGTATATACACGAAACGCGCTCGGAGGGGTATTATTTGCCACAATCGAACCGCTGTCGAGCCTTGCCTACTGGAGGCGAGTTGCTGGTATTTTCACATTACGGGCGATTGAATGCGTAGCCGCAGCCGAGTTGCCATCTCGGTAGCGATTCTGGTCATGGGCGGTGTCGCCGCCGGTCTTGTGGAGACCGTGTGGGTCCATCGTGCCAAGCACCTCGTGATGGAAGGTGCCGTCATCAAGCTGGATGTGGATGTAAAGAAGCAGTCGCCTATCGCCGATGTCCAAGTTAGTGTGCAGGGCGCGCTTGTGCCGATCGTCAAGAAAACCGATTTTTCTGGTTTCTTCGAACTGGAGCTGCCTCTTGGAGCCCGCCGCGGAGAGTCGGTTATACTGCAGTTCCGCCACCCGGATTACCAACCTCTGAACGTGACCGAGATCATCGGAAATGACCTGCATGTGGTGAGCATGACATCGGTCGCTCCACAACGAAAGACCGCACCTCCCGGCCCGCCGATCAAAATCTCGAACATTGTGATCCGATATTCGACTCAGACGGAAAATGAGATTAATATCGGAAGCGAAGTCACAACTTTCGAGGTCAAAAACCAGGGAAACGTGCCGTGTCGCGGACAGCGACCATGCTCTCCAGACGGCGCCTGGAAAGCAAGCGTCGGCTCCGCTAGTCTCGACGCCGGAGACGGTAACGTTTTTGAGAACGCCAGAGTCTCCTGCATTGCCGGGCCGTGCCCCTTCACACGAGTCGTCAAAAATCAATACTCCAGGATTGCGCGCCAGATTAGCGTGTCGGTTCTGGACTGGTCCGATACGACCACATTTCTAATGCAGGGCGAAGTGTTCCGTCTCGAAATCAGCGACTCAGTGCGCCAAATGTACCCCGTTATTTTCGGCGAATCGATCAACTTTAGCTTGCCGCCGCCGGCGGAAGGGCCAACGTTTGAGGCTGAAGTGAATTCGGTCGAGACAATCTTTCCGCTCGGACCGAGCCCGACGTTGCCGTGGGCCAATTGCAATGTTCAGGTGGCGGAGGGCAGATCGAGGAGCTATCGATGCGAATTAAAGCCCGGTTATTTGATCGTGTCGCACTGATCTTCCGCTATTCGGGTCCGTGTAGCGAGTTGCTTGACGTGCGTGGTTGACATAGCGTGTTCCGGTGAAATGTGCCCGATCGGGCTGCCGTATTATTTCGCTGCCGCCATTCCACCACTGTTGGACGGGGTCAAGTAGCCGCAAACCAATACGGAAACTATGTCGTCTGACTTTTTCGCAATAAATCACCCGCACCGAAATTTGTAACCCGCCGGACAGCGAGCGTAGCTCCCAAGCCCCCCCCGGTTCAGCACATCGCTTTGACACGATGCGCACCCCGCAAGGACTGACGTTTTCTGTAAGCGCCAAGTCCACTAAATCCGAGTGCTTGGGATCCAGCAGGTACAACGGGACGGTCACGAACAGGCGCGTTTCAAACCTGCCATTCATATGCATCGAGTGCGCTCCCCCCTCACTATCTGTGGACATGTCCAATATCTTTCGATCGCACAGCACCAGCTCGGGTGTGACTTCCTCTATGGTTTGCTCGCCCGGCTTCGTCGATTAGCTGGCTTAGATCGTTCGGGCGGTGCGGATCGAATCGAGCTTTTCCCATGCTGATGGAGATTCGGTACCGCCGATCGCTTTCGTTGCATTTCCTGAGCGCCATTTTCAGGCGCTCCAAGATGAACTGCTCGCATTTGCCTGAAGTTCCCGTAGCAAACGCCGCAAACTGATCTGCGGCAAGGCGTGCCAAAATGTCTGAGTCTCGAAAAGTCTGCTCCAGAAGATCGGCCGTCCGGACCAGCATAAAATCCGCTTCGCGATCTCCAAACGAACCAGCCACCTCTTGGAGATTTTCAACGTTGAAAATGAACAGCAGAGCGCCGCGCATATTTCTAAGGGACACTTTCAATTGATGGGTGGCCGCTGCGAAAAAGCCTCTTCGGTTGTATAAGCAGGTTAAATCATCGGTAAGCGCAAGATTTCGCAGTTCGCGCTCCAAAATCGCATGCTTGACCGCGGACCAAAGTTCGGGACGCAAATGCGCCGCCAATTCATCCGCGCCTCCGTTCTGCCGGAGCTCATCTCCCAGCTGGTCGATCTCGCGCGCGACGCTCCCGAGTTCGCTGTCGAACGCAAGAACGAGGGCCGAAAACAACGTTTCGATGTCGTCTTTGCCGAAGCCGCGTCTGCGGAACGGCTTCGGGCGCTTCCCGCGCCTATATTCACCGCCCGCGTCTCTTCTGCCGGCGCGGCCCAATTCGTGGTGGTCCCCGCGCGTGTCTTTCACCACGGACATCGCAACGCCCCCGTTGGGAATCGCTAACGTCGCACCTCCCGTGCGACGATCGCCGAAATCTCGCGCTCCAAATTGCGACCGTTTGATCTCGCTCCTGGAGAGTTTGTCTCAGTCGAAAGGCGGTCAGCAAGAGGGGACAATCCGCAATGTCGGGTGCGCTAAATGCTTTAAGGCTGTATGATTTGCGTCGTCTATTTCGGGTATTTACCCGGTACTCGATGCCGGGATATGCCGCCTTGAGGACCGCACGTCGTGAATGGTACTCAGAGTAGACTGGCGTTTGGCCCTTTTCGGGGGAAGGCCGGACGAGTCTTCTAAGTGCAAAGGAACACATCTGAGTCACAGTTCTTTTTGCGGTCAGCGTGCATGTGAAGGATTGGTCGGAAGTGGCACGACAACAGAAATAACTGCGATCGGCCTTGGAGAGGTCGGGCGCAACGAAAACCCGTCTCGGGCCCGCCGGTTGCTCTAATGGGTGAGCGCGGATCTAGCAAGCTTATCGGTTGGTCGTTCGATCACGGTGACATGATGATTCAGAGCGACTGGATATGGAAGAGGGCAGCGGGCAGTGAATCCAGGTCGCGGCAACCCTCAACCGAGCTGCGACTGTGGGACTTGATCGAGACTGCCAGCGATTGCATGTTGGTAAATGGTTTTTTTTCGGCCCGCACATCCAAGTACGAGAAAATGTTCACGTCCTGAGCAATAAGGAGTCACACGTATATGTCGATCCGCGTCGTACTTGCAGACGATCACGTATTAGTGAGAGAGAGTCTCAGATCTCTTCTTGAGCGTGAAGGATTTCAAATCGTAGCGGAGGCCGCCGAGGGCCAGGAAGCAGTCCGTCAGGTCGAACTGCAACGCCCGGACATCGTTGTGATGGATATCGCCATGCCCGTGCTCAATGGGCTTGAAGCTGCCCGCACGATCAGCCGCTCGTTTCCGAAAATTAAGACGATTCTACTTACTCAGCATGACGAAGAGCAGTATCTTTCCGAGGCTCTCGACGCAGGCGTCAAAGGATATGTTCTAAAGAGCCAGGCGGCGCGCGATCTTGTCCAGGCGATGCGCCAAGTTTCCGGCGGAGAAATCTACCTCAGCCCCGGCGTTTCGCGCGCTCTACTTGAAGCTTATCGGTCCAAGTCAAAGAAGCCTGCCGACTCGCTCACTCCCCGCGAACGCCAGGTTCTGCAACTGATTGCCGAGGGTAAATCAACCAAGGACGTGGCCTCGGTGCTCGGCATCTCCGTTAAGACGGCCGAGTCACACCGTACGCGTTTAATGCAGAAGCTCGACATCCATGAAACTGCCAGCCTTGTACGGTATGCTGTTCGAAGAGGCATGGTACAGCCTTAATTGGCTCATCGAGAGCTTGACTCCAGAGCACACCCCTCTCGCGCTTTGGCCCTTCCCTTCAAGCGGCGCAAATGCGGATGCTTCTGACTTTTATAAATATGTGATACTTGCCTTGTACGTCCCTTAAATCCATAAATCCATCGGCTTATCCGCGTCACTTTGAAATCGCGGAATTGAATCGTGGCCTTCGCGCACCAGATTGGGCACGCCCCTCAAGACAGTTAATTGGAGGTCGTCGATTCAAGCCCGCCCAGAAGTTTGAATGAGCTACCGTCTGCTCAATTTTCTCGGCCTTAGGTTCGCACGCCATCCGTGCGGGAGGTTTGCTTAAACGCTTACACGGATGGCTGTCTTTCCGCAGCTTTTGCTGCCTCGCGGTTTCTATATAACCCGCAAATCTCGTGAGTGAACGCTGTCTGGTAGGGGCGGTGGGGATCGAATTTATCAAAACGCAGTATCCAAAGGAACTCTTTGGAATGCGTTGGTAGCGTAAGTCATTTGCTGTCCGTCTGCGGAACTGTTAATGCCCCCGGATTGCCCCCGCGTTTTCATGCTGTCTTCTCCGCAGGCAATATCATCCGAACGACTTTGCTGTTTGCTTCTCGCAACGCTGGCGAAACAGTGTGCGTGTAAATGTTCATCGTCGTTCGAATGTCCGAATGGCGCAGCAGTTCTTGTTGAACCTTCATATCCGTTCCGTATGCGTGCAAGAGAGTCGAATACGTATGGCGAAAAGTATGCCAGCCGATCCGACCGATGCCCGCTTTCTCGGCAGCAGGCCGAAGATGAAACCGCACAAACTTATGCGGCCACCACGGTTTGCCACTGGACGGATTCACAAAGACCCATCCTGTCCTCAACGATTCGTCAGGCGTTTGCTGCTGACGGTGATGGAGAATGTCCGCAAGATTCGAGTCCAAAGGAAGCCACTTCTCAGAGCCTTCGGTTTTTACCGCTTCAACCCTTCCGTAGACCCAAGACCTTTGAATCTTCACTCGCAGTCCCTTCCAGTCGATATCGTCCCAGCGCAGCCCGAACAATTCACTCGCGCGAAGCCCAAGGCACGTGGCCAGAATGGACATTACACGAGTTTCATGGTCAAGACGTGCCCAGAGCTTATGGAGTTCCTCAACCGACAAGGCGCGCGGCTCCCTCTGGCGCTTGGTTAATCCCTTGAGCTTGAGAAGGCTCATCGGATTTCGGTTATAGTCCAATAGCTCCCAGCGCATCGCCCACTCGAACAGAATATGCATCACGCTACGGACGTGGCCCTTGCTCTTTGGTGCCAAGTTCAAACTCTTAAGCCACAATTCGACGGCCAATGGTTTGATCTTTGAAAGGGGTACCGCCTCCCAACGCGGATTGATGTGATTCAGAATCCACGAACGATACCGGTCCGCAGTTCCCTTTCGCTCAGGCAACGCCTCTCGTAGAAAGCGATTGATGAGCGCACCAAAGGTCACAAGGTCCGATTGCACGGGTTTGCCGACTCCCAGTCGAATGCCCTCCGCAGCTTCCCATGCCTCTGATTTCGTCGGATACTGCCGCACATCGCCGACGACAACCGCAGGCTTTTTCCCTTTTCTGCCGCAGGCATCCTCGTGGTACCGCCAAACCCAGACTTCAGGGCCTCGTTTCCTCTTTCGTTTCTCCAACCAACCAAACTGATGCCGTGCTCGCTTGAACATGACGATTTCTCCTTTGTCTGTTCTAGCGGCACGAGTGACGCGTTGAATGTAACTCTGTTCGCATCCACGAGTCCAGTTCGGAAGGATAGAAAAACCATCGCCCGAAGCGGAAATGTCCCGGTACTTCGCCCCGACGCGCCATGCGTTTTATTGTTCGGGGATGAACGCGGAGGACTTTAGACGCTTCCTCACATGTGATCGGACGCTCGATTCCATTTGCTTCGTGTTTCTCTTCCATCTTAGCGATGGCAGACGAATGCACCTCTGGAGCGCCTTCTTGTTGCTGCGTTGGGAACGAATTCACTGTGAGGCGCAAGCCATGCACTCTCTCTGAGTCTGGGTTCTTGCGCGCGCCGAGTTGGGCCGTGTGGGGTTTCATTTCGTTTTCCCGTTCGAAGTCTTTCTGAGGCCCCCCAATTGTTCTATGAAGAATTCTCTTGGCAACCCTCGCCGGATGAGCTACCATCTGACTTAGATGTTACACCTACAGTAGGAGGTTGTGTCAACTCTAATGTCAATTCTCAGCAAGAAGCCGCGTCATGAGGTTATTTCGGTTCGGCTGAATGAAGACCGCCTCAAGCTGTTGGAGCGTTACCAGAAGTTGCTCACCGACCAATTAGGCCGACCCGTTTCCCTGGCGGAAGCGGCATTCCTGGTGATTGAAGAGCGCGTCGTCGGAATGGACCGCGAGGCGTCGCGGCATGAAATGCTCGAAACCCCAACCGCATCTCTCTACCGTATTCGGAAGAGATGGGAGTCGCAACACACTCTCACTTCCCCGGAATGGGATGTCCTTGCCGAGTACATGCTGGTCGGAACTGAGGAGGAATCCCAGCAGCCGCCACTCCTTCGGCCCGCTATCCCATCGAAGGAATCGTATCTCGCGCTGCTTGACGCTTTCGAGGCGGTTTATCAGAGCCGGAAAGAGCACGCCACCGAACATGCTTGGGATTACTTCGGAGGTCTCGATGGCTATTCGACGAAGGTGAAGCTTTCCGACAACGATGCCGAACAGAGGCACCAAGCGGTTCTCAAACAGATCGCATATAGAAAGGAGCTCCTCCGACCAGAAGTGAAGTGGGAGCGGCCCGGCAACGTTGGCAGGTGCTTGCTTACCGCGATTCGGGATGAGGGCGTCGAGAGCACGAGGCTCGATCAGATACTCGCTCCGTATTGGCCCACACTTTGGGGGCTGGCAGCACGCGGCCACTGGATACGGCACGACCGACAGCCGGTGCGGAAGGCCGGCGCGAACGAAGATGACTTTCGGCGTCGGATTAGTCTGCCGGATGCTATCAAGGCTGGCGATCTGAGAGTGTCGTTTGTGCCCTCAGGGGGCACCGAATTCGCAACCAATATTGATTTTGGGGCGGCGCGGAGGTTCAGCTGCCTAATTACCCGGTATCCCGAGCTAGCCGAGTTCCGTGCAATGCTCGAAGGACTGCCGCCCAAGCAGCCTTGGATGGGGAGACATTTCTTTGCGGAAGTGTCCAAGGAAAAGGGGCCGACGAAGTGTACGCTTTGGCTCAACCGAAACGAGGTAGGCATCGACTTCTCGGAGAGCGAGTGGAACGCCCTCCGCGATCTCTTCCGGCAGGCATGGGAGAATCCCGAACTTCAGCGATGGTTGCAGGAGTTTCGACAGGAATATGGCGAACAGGATTGAGTTCCCGCAGGGGCCGAAAGGCACGGTGCCTTCGGCACCGGGTGTGACGCATGACACGTCACCCCGTAACGGGTGCTGCACAGCAACCAAGGTTGCTGTATGGGAACGTGCTGCAAATACGGCAGCTAGCGATTCATCGCTCGCCGTGGTTTCTGCTCAGGAACTCGCGGTTCCCGTATGGGAACTCGTTGATTTTGTTGGGCAGCGAGCCGACTGCGCTTGAATTGCCGCCCAGCCAAAACAGGAAGGTTTATATGCCCACGCCGCGTACAAGGTCCATCAGCACCAAAGTCACCGAGGAAGAATACGCCCACTTTGAGGCCCTCGCGGGTGCACAGACGATCAGCGAATGGGCGCGCGAAGTGTTGCTGAGAGCGAGCAAGCCGAGTCCCGCCGATCAAACCATGGTGGCCGAGCTGCTCGCACTGCGGATGATCCTGCTGAACGTGCTGTTCAGCATCGCGAACCATGAGTCCGTTACGGGCGAGGACATGCAGGACATCATCAATCGCGCCGACACGTGCAAACTGGCCAAGGCGCTAGAGCGGCTAATGAAGGCAAATACAGAAGCACAGGCGGGATGAAACCATCTCGAACGGGGCAAGGCGATGCGGACGGAGTGGGGGAGAGACGAGCGGACGGACTGGCCGAGCATCAGGCCGGTGTACACCATCGCGTTGTTGATTTGCTCGGTCCTGACAGGCATGGGCGTCGGATACGCTCGCTATATGTGGCTCTGGACGCCGCTCCAACGGCACTACCTCCTCACTTACGTAGGCACACAAATTGCCGGGGCCATTCGCCAGAGCGGGCGCTACACACTGCTTGAGGTGGTGACGCACAAGGGGAGCCGGTTGGCACTGGATAGCGAGGTAGTGCCAGTCGTGAAGGACAGCGGGCAGAAGGCCTTCTCCCTCACGCAGGACGCCGCGAAGCAGGGAGCCTTGCGGCTTGAATGGCAGCGCGATCTCTACGACAACGCAAAGTTGCACGGCTTCCTTGGCTACTGGGTTTATCAGGATCAGACGCTCTTCGATTTGGCAAGGCCCGCGCTTTGGACAATCTCGCTTGTATTCCTCGTGGGTCTGGGGCCAGCAACGTGGATGGAGCAGAAGCGCATGAGAGCGCTGCGCTATGGCAGGAAACTTCGGGGGCCGGACCTGATTACCGTGGCGCAATTCAACTGGAAACATCGCCGCTCCAAAGGCATCGGTTTTGGAAATGAGGAGCGCACCGCGTTCGAGCGGTTGTTCAGTCTCAATAGGAAGCTGCACATTCCCCTCATCAAGGAGAACCGCCATTTCGAGATCATGGGTGACACGGCAACCGGCAAGACGCAACTCATCGTCCAGCAACTTCTACAGATCGAAGCACGGAACGAAATTGCCATCGTGCATGACCCGGAGCGGGAATACACGCCGCGCTTTTACCGGCCCGAGCGAGGCGACGTGATTCTGTATCCGTGCGATCAGCGAATGCCGTTCTGGAGCATCGGCGATGAAGTGCGAAGTCGCGCCGAAGCGTCCGCGCTCGCAATGTCGCTCTTTCCTGACCGCCCCAACCAAGACCCATTCTTTGCCGAAACATCGCGTAAGCTTTTCGCGTTCTTGCTCACCTACAAGCCCACGGCAAAGCAGTTGACCCACTGGATGTCGCATACCGAGGAGATTGACCGTCTGGTCGCTGGCACACCGTACGCGGCGATGATCAATCCGCAATCACCGGATCAGCGAAACGGCGTCCTCGGCTCGCTGAACCGTGTGGCTGACGCGCTGAGCCTTCTCCCAGATGAGAACGAAGCCCACGGACGCTGGAATACCGTCGAATGGTCGAAGACCGGAAAAGGATGGCTGTTTTTCCCGAGCACCAATATGACTCGCGACCGGCTCATGCCCCTTTACAGTTTGTTGTTCGATTTGTTGGTGATGCGGGCGCAGGACGAGGCAGCGGAAGACGAAAGCAGCCTTCGGCGCGTGTGGTTCATTCTGGACGAGGTTGCGGCTCTGCAAAAGCTGCCGAAACTGCACGACGCGATCACCCGGAATCGCAAGACGAACAATCCCGTAGTCCTCGGGTTTCAAGGGCGCAGCCAACTGCAAAAGCACTATGGCCTCGACGCTGAGGTGATGTTCTCGCAGCCAGGAACGAAGATTTTTCTGCGGACGAGCGAGCCAGAGAGCGCGAAATGGATCAGCGAAACAATCGGTGAGGTGGAGATCGAGCAGCTACGCGAGAGCCGCTCGCGCGAGCACTCTCCGCGTTACCGCCAGTCGCGGAGCGATCAGTTGGAACGCCGCATCGAGCCGCTCGTCTTGCCGTCGCAGATCATGGGGCTTGAGGACCGGCGCGGCTACCTCAAGATAGGCAATGCCGTTGTGCAGTTGAGCTTCCCTTACATCAAAGTCCCAAAGAAACTGCCTGCAATCATCGAGCGGACGAC
This sequence comes from Candidatus Acidiferrales bacterium, assembly GCA_050747045.1. Classification (GTDB taxonomy): domain Bacteria; phylum Acidobacteriota; class Terriglobia; order Acidiferrales; family UBA7541; genus Palsa-295. The sequence goes on from JBOGNC010000007.1 coordinate 14,242, forward strand.
GGAGACGCTACCCACCGAGCCGCTGAAGGCAGCGACGGCAACAGCAGGAGCAAATGGTTCTCCGAAGTCCGATGGGACGCCGCCGGAATCCGCCGGAGTCGCCCAAAGCCCCAGCCTGGAACAAAGGCTTGAACACGCGGTGATTCCCCGGAAGAGACGGCTTTTCGAGTAGACGCCGATGCTCACGATCTCCAAGCCGCTCAGTTCAGGCCAAGCCCGCGCGTATCACCGCGAGGAATTCAGCAACGCGCAAGAGAACTACTACAGCCAGGGCGACCAGATAGGCGGCGAGTGGCACGGCAGGCTGGCCGAACAGTGGGGACTATACGGCGAGGTTCGCGAGGATCAGTTCCACAGGCTGAGCGAAGGCCAGCATCCGATCACAGGTGACCAGCTCGTTCGCCATCAATCCGCCCGCGAGTACATAAACGGCCAGGGTGAAACGGTCCGGGCGATGGAGCATCGTGCCGGATGGGATGCGACGTTCTCAGCGCCTAAGAGCGTGTCACTGACCGCTCTTGTTGGCGGCGATGAGCGCGTGCGCGAAGCGCACCGAGAAAGTGTAGCCATCGCTCTTGATGAGTTGGAGCGGTACACGCAAGCCCGGCTTGGTGGGAACCTCCCGGCGGAAACAACGGGCAAGTGGGTTGCAGCGAAATTCGAACACGACAGCGCGCGGCCCGTGGACGGCTATGCTGCGCCGCAACTGCACACGCACGTTGTCGTTTTCAATCTGACGGAAGGCGAAGACGGCGAAGCTCATCCCTTACAGCCACGGGAACTCTACAGAAGCCAGCAGTATGCGACGGCAGTGTATCGCTCGGAATTGGCGCACCGGCTGAAAGAAATCGGTTACGAAATCGAGCGCGGAGAGAGCGGACAACCCGAAATCAAAGGCTACAGCGAGGATTACTTGGAAGCTTCCAGTCCACGCCGCAAACAAATCGAGGAACATCTTGCCGAGGGAAATCAGCGTGGAGCGGGAGCGGCTCAAATCGCTGCGCACAGAACCCGCGAGTCCAAGATCGAACTCTCACACGAAGAAATGCAGCAGCGGCACAGCGATATGGCCGCAACCTTTGGGAATCAGCCGGAACACGTAATCGAAGCGGCTAATACAAATCCTCAGCAACTTGAGCAAACGACAAGGCATGAAAAGCCGCAATCGGCAATGAAGTTTTCGAAAGAGAGAAATTTCGAGCGTGACGCAGTAGCCGACGAGCGGGCCCTGTTGCGGGATGCGCTGAAACGTTCGATGGGTGAAGCCACGCTCAGCGAAGTGAAAGAGGATTTCGCGGCGCGGATCGAAACCCGTGAATTGATCGAAGTGGAAAGGAACACCGGAAAGCCGGGGCGGGAGTTCACGACGAGCGAAATGATCGGCTACGAACGGGACACGATCAACATCATGCGAGCGGGGCAAAAGCGATATCCGCACATCGCCGGTTTAACAACGCGGCGAGAGATCGAGCGAGAGCACATGCACCTCAGCCAGAGCCAGTGGCGAGCGGTCGAGCAAATCCTGTCGAGTCAGGATCAGGTGACGGCGCTGGAAGGCGTCGCCGGCACGGGCAAGACTACTTCGCTAACGGCGATCCGCCAAGCTGCCCAGCGCGAGGGTTACAGGGTGGAAGGTTTCGCGCCCACGTCGCGCGCGGCCCAAAAACTCGCTGAGGCCGGAATCGAATCGAGCACTTTGCAGCGACATCTCGCACGTGAAGTGGAGCCAGAGGACGGGCAGAAACGCCTCTACGTTCTCGACGAATCGAGCCTTACCAGCACAAAACAAATGAACCAGTTTCTTCATCGCTTGCACGAGCAAGACCGCGTGCTGCTAGTAGGCGACACGCGGCAGCATGAAGCGGTCGAAGCGGGAAGGCCCTACCGACAATTACAGGAAGCAGGAATCGAAACGGCCCGGTTGGACGAAATCGTGCGGCAGAAAGACCCGGCACTCAAAGAGGTAGTCGAAAAGCTCTCGCGCGGCCAGGTCCGAGAGGCAATGGACAAGCTCGACCGGCAAGGCCGCATGCACGAGATATTCGACCACGATGAGCGGCTAGGGGCCATCGCGCACGAATATGTGCACCAGCCCGAAGGAACGCTTGTAGTATCGCCCGACAATCGGTCGCGGACAGAGATCAACCAAGCAATTCATTACGCCATGCAGGATGCTGGGAAAATGCCGTATCGCCAGCACGAGATGACCGTGTTGGTTGCCCGACAGCAGATCACGGGCGCAGACCGGCAGTGGGCCGCGCAATATGAACCGGGTAGTGTCGTGCGCTACACCAGAGGCAGCAAGACGTACGGCATCGAGGCCGGAGAGTACGCCCGCGTCGAGCGCGTGAACGAGAAGGAAAATCAAGTCACGGTCAAACGAGAAAAGGGAGAGCACGTAAGTTACGATCCGCGCCGATTGCACGGAGTGACTATCTACCGCGAGGCGCAGCGGGCGTTCAGCGAAGGCGACCGAGTGCAGTTCACAGCGCCGAATCGAGAGCGGCACATCGCCAATCGCGAATTGGCAACAATCGAAAAGATCGACGCCAACGGCAATCTGCGATTGCGGCTGGACTCAGGCCGCACGGTTGAATTCAACATCCGGCAGAATCCCCATCTCGACTACGGATATGCGGTAACGAGCCATAGCAGCCAGGGACAGACTGCCGAGCGCGTGTTGGTCCACGTGGACACCGAGCAGGCGGGAGAAAAACTCGTTAACCAGCGGCTCGCCTATGTTGCAATCTCACGTGGCCGCTACGACGCGCAAATCTACACGAACGACAAATCCCAACTTGCGGAGCAACTGTCGCGCGATGTTTCACGTCGATCTGCGATGGAGCCGAACCGCGAACCCGCGCCAGCGCACGAGATCGAGCGATCCGCCGCACCAACCAAAGGGCAAGGACACACGCATGACGAGGGACACAGCATCAGCAGATAAGTAGGATTGCTCGCGCTAGCTTCGAGGAGCAACCTGTCCCGCTGGCGAAGAGTAACCGCCTAGCTACTCGGCGCTATCTCGCTTACCGCGATTGCACTTGAAGCAGAGCGTTTGGAGATTGTCGAGGGCATCCGAACCGCCATCAGCTACGGAAACCACGTGATCAACTTCGAGTTCTACGCCGCTCGCGCCGCACATGCGGCATCGGTATTTATCCCTTTTGAAGACAAAAAATCTCTTTCGGACGCTTAGGCCCTTGCGGTTCCCAGCCAGTCCAGCAGGACTGGTCTCCGCTTCTCCGGCCGCTTCTGCAGTGCTTTCGTTGGCAACGCTGTCTGCCGCGCGGACGAGAGCAGCTTTCCATGAGCCATATTTTCGGACGAAAGTGTCCGACGAAACGGCAAAGCCATAAGCCTTCAGGTCACGTCGAAACGGTCTTCGACCTTCCCTCTCCAATGTTCTCGTCCAAAGATCAATAAGTATTCCTATCAATTCTTCGTCAGACGCCTTCATGAAGCGAATTGGCTTCAGCCCGGCAGCTTGAAAAGCCCTTGCTCAAAGAGCCGAATCTCTTAATTACGGTGCCTGAACTTACGCGGCCATGTTTATCGATGTCGCGTCTAGACAATCCGTTCTTATTGAGAACAAGCGCGAGCCTTTTGAGTTCAGCCAGAACCGTCTTCATCGCTGTAGGAAATTAAAAAATCTGGTTCAAAACGCGGCATGGGAGTTGCGCGCAGATTATACTCCAGCACGTACGCCGCAAGTTTGATCCAGTTACCCTACGCTCTCGCCACCGTCAAGGGTCACGCCCGCTTGCGCGGCTCCCTGTGGTCGCCCTTGACTGCGGCTTCGCTGCGGGAATTTTCCGACTATGAGGCGTTCAGCCTCTCTCCTTGCAGGCGACTCAAAGGGGAGGAAGGCCCAAGGATCGCAAACGACGATCCAACAGGCGCTGGTCGATATAGACGCTGTGCTCCAGCAATTGCCGAAAGACGCTCCGAAGATCGGTCAAATAGTGCCGTAGGTAAAAAGTTTCCAGCAGACCGATGCTTCCAAGAATTTCGAGGCCGTCCGCCTTCGCCAACTTGCGCGCTCTGTAATCGTCGAGCAGCACCGGCTTCGCACCGAGTTCTTTCGCCAGGAGGATTGCGCTCATCTCGCCGGGGCCTAGACCATATTGTCGTTGGGCCGCACGCAGACCCTCTGGATTCTGAACTGCCTTTACTTCGATCCATTCCGCTTTTGACACCTCAGATGCTCCGGGCAGACTAGCACCGGCGATGACAACTTCGTAGTGAACTTCAGGGGAGATATAGATGCGTGGGAAAAGCCTATTGAGAAAGTTAAAGCAGCCAAGCTTTGCCAGGATGACAAGCGGCGACGAATCTGCTACGGCGGTCACGCTTCGAGACGTTCAGCAGTCCGGCGTTCCTCTTCCAGGTCCTCAAAGCTGTAGCGTAGTGGCGGGACACCGTGTTTCGCCGCAAAATCCATGAAAGCCGCCACAGGCGTTTGGCATAGCTCAGCAGCGCGTCCAAGCGAGACCTTATCTTCGCGATACAGTTCAAGAGCCAACAATCGAGCGGCTTCCTGGGAGGGGCTGCCCCCCTCCAAATTCGCGACTCTCAGAAGTTCCGAGGGCAGCTTTACATCCACGGTTTCCATAACACCAAATTACCGCAGACCCGGCACTTTGTCATGCTGTATCGTTTTGCCGTTTGCTCTTGCCGCCGTCAAGGGTCAGGCCCGCTGACGCGGCTCCCCCATGTTATTACTCGCGGACAGCAACTTGCCAAACCTCGATGGCAGCTTTCGAAGAAAAACCCGTCTCGAAGGGATTATCGATTACGAATTTATCGTTTACCAGTGGCGTTCACAGCACATCGTGGGGAGTTCGCTCAACTCCGTCTGAGGAAGTGCATTGGGCGTGAAAACAGGAAGGGGTCCCGCAAAGGGAATGCTAGCTGTTCGGACAACTCTCGGGAGCGGTACCCAACTTAGTCGGTTTCCTCCCGACGCCCTCCAAGGCTGCTCGATACGTCACCGGCGTGAGCGTAACGCTCATTCTCTTCTTTAGTCGCGAAATTCCCAGCAGCACCATTTCGGCGCTCGTCGGACTTAGGAGTCTGCTCAATTCCTGGTCGTTCATCCGGGCGACGGGCTGGCGATTGATTGTGAGCAGCACATCGCCGACATGCAGGCCCGCCGAGAATGCGGGCGACGGGTACTGGACTACCGCGATGACAACCGCGTGCAGCTTCTCGGCCGGGATTGTTTCGATTCCGAGGATGTAGTCGCCGGGTGATCGGGGCGATTCCGTGGGTATGATCCGGTCTGGTACAAGCTGTTCCAGTTCTTTCATTGTGCGCGTTCCGAGGCTTAGCGAAACAACGGAGCCTCCGCGATTCACTTTGAGTTCGATTTGTCGCGGTTGCTTGTTGTTCGAAAGCACCTTTTCGATCTCGCTTAGGCCCAAGCGGGGCACCGCACGTCCGTCGATTTCCTCAACCCGGTCTCCCGGCAGCAAGCCTGCGTGGTATGCCGGTGAATCCGGCAAGACGGTTTCGACTACCAGCTCGTCCGGGCTAGTGAGGAACATAGCGAGGAATCCCGCCGAGTAGCCCTCTGGATTAGGATTCAGGCCAGTTTGCGCCGCGAGCCGATTCGATTGCCGGCCAAGCAGGACGGTTTCAACCTGCGCCTCGGGAGTGGCGGAGGGGACGTATACTCCGTCAACTGGCTTGAAACCGAATGCCGCGAAAAGCCGATTGTGAAAGTCACGGAAGCCTTGAATCTCGTCTTCACGTTCATCCAACGGGAACAATTCCACCGGACCAAAAAAGCCAAACAAGCCGCCGACCACCGCATACTTCTGTCTGCTCAGCCCCGCCAGCGTGGACTCTCGCACGCGGCCCACGTCATATTCTTTTGTTTGCGTGCCCCGCTTTACCTGCAAGCGCACGGAAGTTGGTGCGTCGGAGACGATCTCCTCCAAAAGCCGACTGCGGGTGGCGCTCAAAGTCGATACGCCGTTCACGGCCAGAATCTCGTCGCCGGAGCAAATGCCCGACCGTTCAGCCGGGCCTTGTGGCCACGTTGACAAGACGGTGATCGGCTTGTCTCTGGGGATGGTGATGATCGTTCCCGGCACATACGGATCGCAAATTCCCACGTACTCAATCATTGATTGGCACGGCGCTGGCTTCGCGGAAACAGTCGAAGCAAAGGAGGCCGCACCAAAAAACGCCATCGTGGCAACCCAAGCGCGGACACTGAAACGAGACATGGAGGCGACCTCCGAATCAACGGATTCTACACCGAAAACAAGGTGCCGCGCTCGGCAACTCTTGTGCTACGTCGCCGCCTGTTTGTTCGGGGACCTTTGAGCGATGCTACAGGCCGCACTCGCTGTTGTCCGACCTCAGCTTAACCGTTCTCCCGCTTCCTCGCCGAGTGTTCGACACTGAACGTTTGGGTCGGTCTCGTCGCGAATGCTCACCCGCCTACAACGTAAGACTTCGGAAATCTTCCGCTAGGGTACGCCCATTTACTTGAAAGCTTATTTTTCAGCGAACGCCAGGTCTACCCTTGATTTGGCTTCAAACTCGCGTCGTGCAAAGAGGGTGAATCGCACCACAGTTCTACAGATCGAGATCACCAATCCGGCTGTCACCCGCGCCGCCGAAAACCAACATGCACCGGATCATCGACCGAATCTGCCCCTTTTTGCCCCCGCGTGAATTTGATAAGCGCCCATTATTCAAGTATATGGTTGGTAGGGGCGGTGGGGATCGAAAACAATACCGATCGGAATCTCAAGGACTTAGAAGAAATACTGAGGAGTGCTAAGGCATTGAAAAGGAACGATGAGGAATCCGTCGGAATCCTTATTGGCCCCTCAATGGCCCCTCGTTTCTTTTGTGATGATTGAGATTCCGCTGTTGTTTTTCCTTGCTGTCCGAGACGTCGGCTTCGGTCCAAATTTCGCGGCGCGGATGGCAAGCCGACCACAGAATCTTTCGGAAGAAACGGGACGTCAAACTGACGCGCCTTGTGGCTAGTCTGAATGGTTGCGAGGCCTGCAACCAGCCGAATTGGTTAGTCCTGCAGTTCCGTTTCGAGTTGACTAGACCAGCCGCCTAGGCGTTTAGCAGGCCACGCCTGGAATCCACCTGCCTTGGCCGCGCACTATCCGACTCCAACAGCTCCGTCAACTACTTTGACTTCTCTGAGTTTTCAGTAATTTAGGGAATCTGTTTTTCGCTCAAAGCTAACCCCAATAGGATGAAATGCTCGGGTTCTGGCACACTTTCGCCACCGGGAATGCGCCTGCGGCGACAGCCGATGCTTCTAGAGCATGGGCTCTCGCCTGCGCATTCTGGCACAGTTATCATGAGTTCCCGGACTTTCTGTTGAGGAGTCCCCTGGAAAAAGCCAGGTTCGGCAGTTAGCTAACCACGGGAGAGGTGGTGAAAGTATGACTGCTCAGCTGATTTCGGAAACGCTTGGAATTTGATCATCCCTGTAGCTTTGCCGTCGCGGTAGATTGTGTCGGTGTAGGCCAACCACTGGCTATCGGGAGTGAGGGCGACGGCTTCGGAGCTGTCGTGGGGAAACGCTGTGCCGAGAACGCCTGCGCGAGCGACGTCCCATACCGTGATTTTTTGTTTCGGCTCCTCGGCGCTGCAATAGCTGGCCAGAGCCAGATACTTCCGTCACGGCTCAGCGCGGAAAACCTAACGGCGAAAGTCACATTCTTCTGCTTGGGCGGGTCGGCCAACGTGGCTGTAAGCTTTGCCGTCGCGACCTCCCCAATGCGGATGGCACGGTCGGCCACGGCGAAGACCTCGCCGAATCAGCTGGCCGACGCCGTCAACGAGTAATCCGCGGCGGCAAACGACTTCTTCACCGAGGAGCTGCAGAGATAATAGATGACCCAGGCGTTGAATCCGATCGCGATCACGTGCCAGATGGAAGACCCTTCTCCAATATTCATGAGGTAGATCGAGTGCAATGGCACGATGATGCTGAAAACGATCCCGGCTAGCCTTCCGGTCATCTCGCGAAGACGCCACAGATTCACTGCCACGTAGAAGTAGCCGAACGCGAGCAGGAACAGAACGAATCCCTCCACCACCGACTGCTGAACGAGTTGATTCCTGGCCTCGTCCGCGGCACCCCACAGTTGCAGAACCAAATGAACCAGCGGAACTGCCGAGAGGAGTTCAATCACATATCCGCCGCTGATTCTAAGCATGCCTCCCAGGACGTGGAGCGCACCGGAGAGGACCCACAGGATCGAGATAAAGATGACGCCTCCGGGCCGGGAGTGCTTCACCGGAAGCGGGGTCGGTGCTGGCGAGCTTACAGGAACTGGACTGACGGGGACTGAGATCGTCGCCGCGCTCAAGTTCGCAACCGCTGCAATTTCGCTGGCAGGTCTTCCGCAAGCAATGCAGAAACGGCTGCCGGCTTCGAGACTTTGTCCACAATTGGCGCAGTACACGACAACCCTCCTCCCGGTGGCCGTGAAGTCCTCTGACGATTTCGGCAGGATGCTCCGCCGACGCGAATAGTATTCTTTCCGCCGCGCTTCCGCAAGAATTTATCTGAGGCAGAAGGATACGTGGGCTTTCGGCGGTCGTTGGTTCCAATGATCCGCCGACACAGAAACCGGCTGTAGCGGACGCCGCGTCAACCAATGCCGGCAGCAAGCCGCCCATGGTGACCCATAATCTGACGGCACGTTCACGGTACAGAAGGAACCGTCGAAAGAGGCGGCGAAAGACGCCACAGCTCAAAAAGGGATTGGTCATACCTCCTCAAGTCGTGATGCTTATAATCCCGCCCCGTAATCGGGCGCCCGGCCCAATAATTCTCTGGCATGATGGCATCATGCCAGACGATCGGCTGGTCGAAAAATTCCTTGCCGATCAAAAGTAGTTTGAAAACCACCGGCGCGAGTTTATCAAGAAGTTCTTCACCAAAGGCCGCCGCATCGAGGCGTTCGACGAGAGACTGGCCAGGCTGGTTTACGACGCAGCGGACTGCATGCTCGGCTTCGAACTGCTTTCGCCTATGCAAGCAGGCCAGCGGCCGAAGACAGTGCGCTTGGAAAACCCCTTTAGGTTTAGGCGGGGGCGCAGTCACCGTTCGTAAGGATGGCGGCTCGGTGTAAACTCGATCAAGCTCGATCCAAAAAAAAACGGGAACTGCGGATGTCAGCGCATGCCGGAAGATTCGTGGCTGGAATTCAAACTGGAGATGCGGGATGAAATTGAGAAGATTCGATTTTATAATCCTCCGCACCATGCGATATCTTGCGACGTGCTTGGTTTTCCCGTTTGTTCTGTGCGCGCTTTCCGGCTTGCCCGCCTATGCGCAAAATAAAACAGCATGCGAGTTGCTTTCCAAGACCGACGCGGAGGCCATCCTTGGAGTAACGCTTGAGCCGCCGAAGCCGACCGCGCCCTTTCGCTCGCTTCTTGATCCGGATTTCACTTCTGGCACGGTCGATCAGGGTTGCAGCTTTACCAACTTCACGGTTAACTACGCAGCGCCCAATCGGCCCAAGCCAGCCAAGGTAGTTCACGTCGGCCTCGAAGTCCGATACTCATCGACGCCCAACTCCAACGCCGTAGAGGAGACTCGGAAGGAAGTCGATACCCGGACCTACGACCATCCAACGGATCTGCCCGATCTAGGCGATGCGGCCTTCTGGATCGGAGCGCCCAACAACGTGACGCTGTTTGTGTTCCTTGGAGGCACAACGCGATTGATGATCGGCCCAAGCGATATCGGCCTGGAGCAAGAGAAAGCGCTGGCCGCTAAGGCGCTCATGGCGCTGGGCAAGACCACCTTCACTTACGGAGTCCAGCCGACTGGAGTGAACAAGCCGGTGCTGGGAAAACGCAGTCCTAATCCAAGCGGGATCGAACAACTGAAATACGCCCTCACCGCGAAGGCCGACACGGGAGACACGAAGGCGCAACTGGCACTCGGGCGACTCTACCAAGACGGCGCCCTGAGACTTGGCGGGAGCGGGCAACATGACTATGCCGGTGCCATCTACTGGTATCGCCAAGCATCTGATCATGGTGACGCTCAGGCGGCATATCAGCTCGCAATCCTCTATCATGATGGATTGGGCGTGCCTGCCGACGTGTCGCGATCATTCCGGCTTTTGCAAAAGGCCGCCGAAGCGAACTACGTGCCGGCGATGCCGCTGCTGTCCGATCTTTACGCCGACCAAAAAACGCCCGTTAGCGCTGAGCGTGCAACGTATTGGGCGATGAAAGCGGCCGCTGCGGGGAACCCCAGAGGGTGGCTGACGCTGGGCTTTGAATACAGCACGGGCTTGCTGGGAGGTGATCCGCCATTCACGTACCGAATGGCGATGGATGCGTACAAGAAAGCCGCCGACGGCGGCAACTGGCTGGCGATGATGGAGATCGGAGAGTTGTATTCCAACGGAAATGGTGTTCGCGCCGACAAGACCTCGGCTCAGAGTTGGCATGAGAAAGCCCAATCATGCCAGGGAGGCAATCTTGCTGTGCTGCAACAGCAACTGGCGCAATTTCGGGCTAGAGCTGCCGCAGCGCGCGAACCGATGCTTGCCGCGATTCCCATTATTCCGAAACCCACGCCCGTGGTCGCAAGGAACGGGCACAGGTCTGGCGATTCGTTCAGCTCCACTTTACTCGCCAGTATCGCCACTGCCGCAGTCATCGTAGCCGCAGTTACTGCGCTGGCCCCCTCGTCGGCGAACGTCGACACCCGCTCGGTTGACTGGAGTGCTTCGGACAATATGAATACGATCAACGATTGGCACCAGCGCGCTACGTGTGTCAATTCTGGTGGAACGCCTTCTGGCGGAACCGGCCTTCTTTTTAGTTGCCAGTAATCGAAAGAGTCCTCCGCTACGAACAATGCGGTGAACTGTGAACCGTCGTACTTCAATCTGCTTGCCGTCAGCGAATTCACGGATAAGAGAAACGAGCGTAGTTTTGCGCTTGCGGATTGTACCGATTTTGTGCTAGGAGTTTTTTGCTGCTTTTGTAGCTTTAAATTCGTTGCTTCCGAGGCAACCGTAGCATATGATCCGCCAACCGTAGTCCGAAGCTAAGTGTCGGTTTAATCGAGGGAGACCCACCCGTGTCTATTGTGCGCATCACTCGACCGGCTCTCGCCGTTTTCCTGTGCTTTTCTCTTTTGTCGTTGCCCCGCGTGGCACAGCCGTCCACACAACCCACGGCCCAGCGCGGCACGCAGCAATACCCTGAAGACCAGGCGGGATTTCCACAATATCCCACCGCGCAGCGTCCACAGCGCTCCGTCCAGGATGTTGTCGCGGCCGCCGGCACAGCGAGCCTCAACTTCCCGCCGGATCGCGACGACCCCGTTGCGATGCAATGCGAACAGCTGGCGGGCCAACCTTTAGACACGCTCCGTGTTGGCGATGGCGTAGCTTTCGAGAAGGTGCAGGTCGATCAAGCGCTCCCGGTTTGCCAGCAAGCTGCCGAGCGCCAACCCGTACGGCCGCGCTATCAATATCTCTATGGCCGCGTCCTGAGTGCGTCGAAACGTGACGCCGAGGCAGTCGCGCAATACGCGGCGGCGGATCGAGCCGGTTACGGCTTCGCTTCCTTCGGGCTGGCGGAGCTTTACGAAGAAGGGGCCGGCGTGGCGAGAAATCTCGGAGAAGCGCAGCGCCTCTACTTCCGCGCGGGCAATGCTGGCATTGCCGATGCCTTTGCCGAAGGTGGAGAGCTCTATTTCTATGACAATCCGCCCAATTATGTCGAAGCGAAGTCCTGGTTCGAACACGGCGCAGAGGGAGGCTCGGCGGACGGCTTCGACGACCTGGGATGGCTCTACGAAGAGGGATATGGCGTAAACAAGGACGTGGATAAAGCATTCAGCCTCTTTAACGAGGCCGCCAAGCGCGGGAGCGCAGAAGGCACGTATCGAGTTGGAGTTTCCTATTTCTGGGGCCTCGGTGTGCAGAAGGATCGCTCTGCCGCTTGCCAGTGGTTTATTCGCGCCGCTTCCAGTGGTTACCCCGATGCCGAGCAAGAAACCGGCTTCTGTTATTACAACGGCACCGGCGTTGCGCAGGACCACGGCACCGCATTCCAATGGTTTGCCCGGGCCGGACAGGCCGGATTGGTGGATGCGCGCATCATCGTCGCCGATATGCTCGATCGCGGCGATGGTTGGAACCAGGACAGCGCCGCCGCGGTTCAGTGGTATCAGGCGGCCGCGCAGCAGGGCAGCCCCTACGCGATGACCCAGCTTGGCGCGCACCTGCGGCTCGGCAGGGGAGTCGCCTGGAGCGAAGCCCAGGCCATGCAATGGTTCGCCAAGGCGGCGCAGATGGGATATGTCCCGGCCGAAACGTCTCTCGCCGTGGGATACGAGAACGGCCTCGGCCAGGGTTCCGGCCAGGGCAGACAGGACTATCAGCAGGCTGCCTACTGGTTCGAGAAAGCCGCCAATCAGGATGACGGCTATGCGCAGCTCAACCTTGGCGTGATGTATGAAAAGGGCTGGGGCGTACCGCAAAATCTCGAGCGCGCCAAACAGCTTTACGCTCGGGCCGCCGGCAGCTCGGAGCCTGCGGTCGCCAAGCTGGGCAGCGAATACTTCTCCGATGTTCCCGCCTCTGCTGCACCCGAGCGCACCCCGCAACGATCCGTGGCTAGTTCTTCAAAAGCATCGAGTGACTTCTGGTCCGTCGTCATCGTTGGCGCACTCGCTATCGGCGTAGTGGCAGCCCTCACTTCTGGAGGATCGAGCAGCAACTCCGGTTCGAGCGACTATACAGCCGGCAGTTACACCACTGGCGAGACTTCTTCGGCGCCCATTAGCGGCAATCCCCCAGGATGGTCGGGTGACACCCAGATCAACAGCACTCCACACTACACAACCCCCGGGCGGGCGTGGGAGATCCCGATGGGAAATCTGGGGGATCCGAGTATCACCAGAGACACACCGTGGCCGGATTCGAATTAGCGCCGTTATCGGTCTTTGAAGGGGAGCGAAGATGTTCTGCAACTACTGTGGGGCGCCCAATCCGGACGTCGCTTCCTTTTGCAGTAAATGCGGCAAAGCGGTAGCCGCTGCAATGAGCGGCGTACAAGCTGCGGCCGCACCGGTCATGGCGCCGCCCGCCCCGCCATACCCGGCAGCCGCCGCGGCAGTAACCGTGCCGGCTCCTAAAGCTCCCACCACAGCTCCAGCGGGTTCGCTCACTAGCCGGGTTTTGAATGGCCACCGTTTTTGGATTTGGGGGCTGGCTTTCAGTCCCGATGGGCGATGGCTCGCATCCGGCGGCACCACCGATCACACCGCGATACTCTGGGATGCCGTCGAAGGCCGCGAGCTGCGCACTTTCCCAGGAACCTTATCGCTTCCGTCGGTCGATTTCAGTCCCGACGGCCGTCTGCTCGCACTGGCGGCCAGCGATGACAAAGAAACGGTGAGCTCCATCTCGTTGTGGGACTCCGCCAACCCGGAGCAACTCCGCAATCTCGTCGGTCACCAAGGCCCATGTTTTTGTGTCCGCTTCAGTCCGGATGGGCGCTTGCTCGCTTCCACCGAGGGCGGCATGACCATCAATCTTTGGGATGTCAGTACCGGTCAGATCATCAAAGTATTCAAGCAAGGGCCGCTACGTTCTAAGGCTTATGGCGGACAGTTTCGCTCCGCGCTCGCTTTTAGCCCCGATGGGCGCTACCTGGCCTCGCGTTCCTGGCCCGCGACGCTATGGAACGTCGCTAGCGGCGAGCAAGTGCTGACCTTCGGCCCCGAATATCTCACCTTGTTCGCGACGATATTCGTCGGCTTCACGCCCGATTCCCGATCGCTCGTGGAAGTCCGAGGCAACGGCACCATCCGCGTCTGGGATGTCGCCACCGGAAAGTTGGCCTCCGTTCTGGCCGATCCGCCCAATAGATCCAACGCGTGCACCTGGATCCTGTGCGCGGCTCTGAGCAAAGACGGCAGGCACTTGGCCGTCGCCTGCAATTTCACCGCCGACGAGCCAAAGGGCAAAGATGTGGTCCTGTGGGATGTCCCCAGCGCCCGTCCTCTGGGCACGGTACCCGTTTCCGATGGCTCCTGGGCGGTGGTCTTCAGCCCTGATGGGCAGTGGCTTGCCGTTACCGATACACTCTGCGGCGACGGAAAATCGTCCGGGATAATAAAGTTCGTCCGCGTTTCGGAAATCAGATGAAGGTTTAGATTGCGGCTTGCTGAGGAGAGCTATGTTTTGTAATTACTGCGGCGAGCCCAATCCCGACGTTGCCGCCTTCTGCAATAAGTGCGGGAAGCCGTTGGCGCAAACGCCCGCCAGCGCGCCCGTTCAGTTAACCGATGCACAACTGATCGCTTCCGCATTGGAAACGCCGCCCGTGGCGGCGTCGAGCCCGCCGGCGCCCGTTGTATTCCTGCCCGGCAAGCAGGAAGCCTCTGCTCCGATCGGCGGAACGCTGAGTCCGGCTGCGAGAATCGAATTTACAGACGGACTCACCGCCGAAGTGCGCCGCCAAATCGATAACAAATGCATTCCTGCAGGTATCGTCGCCTGGATCATCACGATGATCGCAGTCGCACGCTTCAGCGTCCCAGAGTTCGGCACGCAGACCGGGGTTGTAATCGCCCTGGTGGTGGCCTTTGTGATTGCAGGCGGCATCGTCTTCAACGTCGCGAAAAACATCCTGGAAAATAAATACCTGCGTCCGATCGCCAATCTGAGCGACGAGATGCTTGTAAACCGCTACAACGAAGCGAAAGCAGACCGTCGCGCCGCGCGCACTAGAACTGCTATTGGGTGGGCGGTGATCGCAATTGTTGTCGTCGTGCTAATTATCGCGTGGTTAGCTGCGCAGCGTCATTAAAAACGTCGTGGCGATTAGGAGGAACTATGTTCTGTATTCACTGCGGCGCGCCCAATCCCGGTAACGCTGCATTTTGCAGTAGCTGCGGAAAAGCGTTGGCTGTGCCGGCCGCGCAGTCGGCGGTACCCCTTCAGCGACAGGCGCAAGCCCCTCCCGAACCGCCGCGGAGCGTTGAGCCGCCGCGAGCGGTCTCAGTACAAGCCGCGCCGGCGCCGTCCGTTCCAGTTCCGCTGCAACGACCGTCACATGCGCTGCGGAATTTGATGGTAGTCGCAGTCCTGCTTGTCGCTGTGATTGTCGTGGCCATTGCGCTGTCGGGGCCGAGCCCGCAGGCCTCGCTGGAAAAGGCCGGGACGGCGCTGATCAAGCAGGACGCGCCGTCTTTCGATAACTATGTGGATGTGCAGAGCATTCTGAGCGATTGGACCGATCAAGCCACGAGCAGCTGGTTGACCAATAGCAAGAGTACGGGAGACACTCTCATCGCAAACGGCCTGATCGCGGGGTTCAAAGCGCTTGTGCTGCCGAGGCTCGCTTCTTCCGTGGAACAACAAATTTTAAGCCACCAGGTATCCGATCAACCGCAAACAAGCGGTGCCGACAATACATCCAACTACCTGACTGGTTTCCTTTCCAACGGCATCCGCACCCTGATTACTTCGCAGCTTAAATACCAGGGGGTCGCGGCGCAAACAAAGTCCGGCACGGACGCCTTGCTCGACGTACGCTTCGCCACCGGCCTGAGCAGCCAACCTTTCATTGTACGGGTCAAGATGCGACGCGCGGGCGACCACTGGCGGATCGTCGCGATTCCAAATATTGCAGGACTGCTGGCGCAATTGCGTCCGCCGCCTCACGCAAGCTCACAAAGTTCACAAATGGGTCTGCAACGCCCCGCAGACCCCGCCACGAAAGTGGAAGACACTGCGCCTCAATCGCCTGCAGCCGTCCCCCCGCCCCCGGCGGCGAGAACACAACAGCCGGATGACGACGATCCCATTGGGTCAGGCGGCTTTATCACGCCACCAACCCGATAGGAGAGAGATGGAAATCCCCGCGGCGTTTGGGCGGTCAGAATCCATTCTGAGGTCCGATAATCCGGCGACGCATCTCTGTCACCCAGCCAAGTCCTGATAAGTCCGGCGGCTGGCATCACCTCTCAGCAACGGCCCGTTAATTGTCGGGGGCAGGATGCGACTGGCAGGAGACCACTGGCGGACCGTCGCGATCCCGGAGGGATTGCTAGCGCAATTGCATCGGCCGTTGTAATTTTTCGAAGGTGCGGCAGTGGTCATGCCGATTGGAGGTTACGACGCCGTATTGTCAAGCTTGCGGTAATTCAGTAAACGCAGATGCCCGCTTTTGCAGCGACTGCGGTAGCCCGGCAAACATCACTGCCACCTCAAGTCCATCGGTTGCAACCGCAAGTGCTGCGGCTGCTCAGCCGATCGAAACGCTGCAGATGCCACCGGGGATCGAAGTATCCAGAACTCCCGCCTCGGTGGCGCCTGAAGCGCAGATTGGCGAAACAACCAATTGGTGCACGCCGCCCCCGGGGCGTAACCATTCTTGCGGTTCTCGCATTCGTTGGAGTAATTCCTACCGTTTCCCTCGGCATGATGGCACTCAGCTATGGCGCGAGCGCGGAGGGGCCATCCCGCTCATGCGACTATTGATGCAGCTATTCCCAGTGCTTGCAGAGGGCCAGCAGGAAATGGTCAGCCAAGCGTCCGAGGCTGCAGTCGGGAAGTTCGCGATTGCCGCCGTTTGCGCCGTGCTGAGTTACAGCCTGTGGACGCTTCGAAAGTGGGGACGCATCCTTGCCATTGTGACTAGCGGCTTAACCTCGCTTCACGCGACGGCGATGAACTTGACCTCCTCTGGGACCTTGCTTTGGCATCTGTTCGCTATCGCGGTAAATATTTGGATCATCACTTATCTGCTGAAGCCTCACGTGAAACAGGCGTTCGGCTGCCTACGGCCTTCGCTGCCGAGCATGGGGACAGACGATGCCGAGATATAGAGTCCACGTGAACGACAACTTCCATGTTCAGGATCCCGATGAAACCTGGGAAGGCGGCGTTTACGACACCGCTGAAGAGGCGCTGGCGTATTGCCGAAGGCTCGTCGATGTATCACTGCAAGAGTCGTACAAACCTGGAATGTCGGCCGAGAACCTCTTCGACAGTTACACCAGCTGGGGTGATGATCCGTCCATTGCGGTGATCGGCGGAGTGGACCCAACCGTGAAGTTTTCAGCTTGGAAATATGCTAAAGAGCGGTGCCGCGAGATTTGCGGCGACGCCCCCACCGGCCAGTAAATTCGCCCCAGGAATGCAGAGCGCCGCAATATACGGTCGCGCGGCGCGATCGTCAGTGGCAGAAGCCGCCGGGCCCATCGTTCCGTCCGCTAATATTACACGTCAGACTATTGTTTTGGGTCTTGCCGGCAGGAACTCTCTTCCTGTCGGCGTATAAATCTCCGATCTGCATCGTGGCGGCGCAGTTTCCGGCGTCAGCCGCCTTCTTATAGGCGTCCATTGGCATTTGGCACCAGGTCGGCGGATCGCCGCTACCCCATTCGCTTTCGACTCACGAATCGAGGAAACCAATCCATTTTTTATCCAGTATACTCGAGCACAAATCGCACTATAGGCCGCCTTGTCAACGGGGGTCTTCTACCTCTCATTCACGGCGGAAAATCACGACAGACTTCGCCACATGGACGGGGCTTTGAACAAGCTCAGGGATCAGGACAGCGACTGCGGCGAGTGTCAAATTCGTTGCGCCAAGAGGCGATCACTGAGGAACTTGAAGTGATCATTCTCAGCGTAGACGCATCTTGATGGGACCGCCCCTGAAAAGATGTTTTGCGGGGGCCCGCAACCATCCGAATTGTTTAGTCTTGCCGTTCAGGATGGAACTGATTCGGCTCGCCGCGTAGCCCGGCGTCCGAGGTCACAGACCGGCGATTACGATGGCTTCCGGGTAGCCGACAAACCAGGCACAATCTGAATAACTCACTTAAAATGACTCTGATTTAGGCAGTTGGGGGGATTTCGGGCGAAATTACTCTTTTCAAGCCCTAGCCAGCTTCCGATAGATGGCGTTTATCAGGCCTTGGGAGGCACCTACCAGAGAAATATTGCTTCGATCTGAGTTATACTTCACGCAGCATGCGACACCCAACGAAGTATTTCGTTCTCCTGGTCGGATTGGCCGTCCTTTCGGGCTCGCCGGCTCACGCGCAAAATAAAACAGCATGCGAGTTGCTCTCTAAAGCCGACGCAGAGGCCATACTTGGAGTGACGCTTCAGCCCCCCAAACCCACCGCGCCCTTTCGCTCGCTTCTTGATCCGGATTTCACTTCCGGCACGGTTGATCAGGCTTGCAGCTTTACCAACTTCACGTTCAACTACTCAGCGCCCAATCAGTCCAAGCCGCCGAAGGTGATTAATTTTCTGCTCGAAGTCCGATACTCGCCGACACCCGACACTCATGCCGTGAACGAGGCTCACAAGCAGGTCGACACGCGCACCTACGACCATCCAACCGATCTGCCCGGCCTGGGCGACGCGGCTTTTTGGATTGGACCGCCCAATAACGTGACGTTGTTTGTTTTCGTCGGCGGCACCACGCGGCTGACGATCGGTCCCAGCGATATCGGCCTGGAACAGGAGAAGGCGCTGGCCGTGAAGGCGCTGGCCGCGCTGCGCGAAACCGGTTTCCGCTATGGAACCCAGTCGGCCGGATTTGTCAGGCCGGCGCTCGCGAACCCGGGCCCGAACCAAACCGCGCTCGACCGGCTGAAACGCGCTCTCACCGCCAAAGCCGATGCGGGAGACGCCAAGGCCCAACTGGCGCTCGGTCGGCTCTATCAGTCCGGCGCTCTAGCCCCCAACGGAACCGCGCAACACGATTACGCCGGCGCTGCTTACTGGTATCACCAGGCATCGGATCGTGGTGAGGCTCAGGCGTCCTATGAACTTGCAAGCCTCTATCACAATGGACTGGGCGTGCCTGCCGACGCCTCGCAGTCGTTCCAGCTTCTGCAGAAAGCCGCCGAAGCCAACTATGTGCCGGCGATGTCGCCATTGTCCGATGCCTACGCCGAACAGAGGACTCCAACCAGCAGGGAGCGCGCAACATATTGGGCGACGAAAGCCGCCGATGCGGGCGACCCTCAAGGATCGCTGATTCTGGGCTTTGAATACGACACCGGAAAGCTGGGCGGCGATCCGCCCTATTGGCACCAGGAGGCAGTGGTGTTTTACAGGAAGGCGGCCGACGGTGGCAATTGCCTCGCCATGATGGCCATCGGAGATTTGTACGCTGCCGGGAGCGGCGTTCGCGCCGATCAGGCCCAGGCGCAAAGTTGGCACGCCAAAGCCCAATCGTGCCAGGGCGCAAATCTTGCGATGCTGCAACAGCAGGTCGCGCAATATAAGGCCAGAGCTGCCGCACAGCGTGATCCCGCGCTTTACCCCGTACTCGCCGCGCTGCCGGATATTCGCAACCCGGCGCAAACTGCCGGCAATAGTCCGAGAGCGCCGGCTCAGGTGCGGAGTGCAGATAACTCCGGTTTTAATAAGAGCATAGTTGACGGTCTCATCGCCGCCGCAGTGATTGTCATCGCGGTCGACCTGTTGGCCCCGAACCTTCCTCCGGGAAATACATCCAGCAACGGTATTGGTAGTGATCCTATGGCCGCTGTGAACCTTGATTTTCAAATGCGAGGCCAGATGGATACTAATTGCCGGATAATGGGCGGAACGCCCAGCGCCGTTCCCGGCGCCGGTTGCTACTGATGGTCCGGACGACTGTCCCGCTACGAACGATGCCGTGGAAAAGGAACTCGACATTAGCATGCGCGAATCAGGCGTCCGAATCGGAAACTCCGGTTCAAAAATGAAACGCCCATCCATAGTACTGTCGCTGGTTTTTGCCTTTCTGACGGGTTGCACCTCTCACGTTCCTCCGGCGCCAAAAACTGTCGAAGGTGCCACTACTTCCAGCGATAAGCCTCCCATGATTATTCAGAACGCTGACGGGACATTCACAGTTCAACAAGAGCCTCCAAAAAAGCAGGAGGGTGAAAACGCTAAAGCCCAAAAGGGATTGGTTATACCCCCTCAGGTCGTTGTCCCCGAAATACCGGCCGCTGAAAAACGAAATTAACGCGGATCATTCCGCATCTCATTCTTGGCCCGTGCGCGCTCCCGACATGATCCGCGTAGTTTGGGCGCCCTCGGCCAAGCCCTGATACGCCTTTTCGGAAACTGGTTTTTTTAGGGATAGTGGACGGTTGACGGGCAACCCGGAAATTGTTGATTATGGGATTATGTCATGCTTGCCGTCGGACCTGAGCAGGAGTCGCTGGATACAACGATACAACTCTCTTGAGTCTCTGCCACGACATACAATTCGGATGGTTGCGGGGTTCGCAGAAATCGCTGAAAGGAAAGAAAATTTGGTTGCGGGGGCTTGATTTGAACTGGCGACCTCTAGTGACTCAGCAGCGACCTACTTGCAAATGAGAATCAAGAATGCTATGTGGCTGTCTTTTCTTGCCTTTACCTATGTCGTGGTACACGGTTTTTGACCGTATTTGGCAGCATTTGTTCCCAAGTTGTTCCCGAATTTTTGGGGCGCGTGACCCCCTGCTCGCGCGTCGCTTCCCGGCCCTATTTCGCCTTTTTTGAGGAACAATTCGGGAACAGCTGGCGAAGCCCTCGGCCAGTAAACGTGAGCGCCAACTGGGGCGCGAAATCAACTACACGGTTCTAACGCCGAAGGAATTCGCGTCGCACCGCCCGCGAAAGAATGTCTTCTCCAAAGACATCTGGCACAATAAGCGCGTCACGCTTCTCGGGAAATCAATTTGTCATGAGCTTCGCACCGCGATTCACGATTACACACGCCATCACGGCGGCGCTCACAAGAATCGAGCGCGCACGTGGATTTCTGGATGCGGCCAAACTGTCGGAAGACTGGATTGGCAAAATGCAGAAGCGTGCCCTCGTTCTTGAGGCACACCATACGACGCACATCGAAGGTACTCAACTGACGCTTGAACAGTCCGAGCGTATTTTGGCTGGCAAGAAAGTCCACGGAGCTAGGCCGGATGATACCCGAGAACTGCTCAACTACAAGAAGGCATTCGAGCTGGTTTCGGATTACTTGGAAAGTGGCGAGCCGACCACGGAAGCGTTGATTCGGCAAATTCACAAACGCCTGGTTCAAGGGGTACGAGGAAACAAAGCGTCGCCCGGAGAGTATCGCAAGATTCAGAATTACATCGTCAACTCGCGCACGGGAGAAAAGATATACACGCCGCCTCCGCCACTCGAAGTCCCACAGATGATGACTGACTTTGTCGCTTGGCTGCAAAAAGAGACGCAAATAAATTCCGTGATCGTTGCCGGCGTCGCGCAGTTTCAACTTGTCCACATTCACCCTTTTGTTGATGGCAATGGGCGGTCGGCGCGCTTGCTCTCCACGCTTTGCCTCTACAGAACGGGCTACGATTTCAAACGGCTCTTCACGATCAGCGAGTATTACGACCGCGACCGGCCCGCTTATTACAAGGCGCTCCAAAGCGTGCGCGAAGGCGGGATGGACATGACGGGTTGGCTCGAATACTTCACGGAAGGTTTGGGTGCCCAAATGAGGGAGGTACAGGTCACAGCCGAGCACGTCATTCGTCGCGATGTGATTCTGGCAAAGGCTCGAAAGAATGGACTGAAAGATCGGTCCGTCGCGCTCCTCGATTTCCTTCTCAGCGCAGGTAAGGCCACAGTAGCCGAATGCGAAGAGGAACTGAAAGTGAACAGAAGAACGCTCCAACGCGATTTGAAGTTGCTGGTAGATAAGGGCCTGGTCAGCGAGGTCGGCACAGGCCCGACGGACCCCACCAAATACTACCAGCCGCTACTATGACAAGCTGTGACAGGTTACTGTGACAAGCTGTGACAACCAACTGTGGCTCTAAGCTTTATGTGCTGTACGTGATGAAAGCCTTCGAACGCTTCTGGTGAGTGAGGGGAAACGTACCCGCCAGCCGCAATTATGTAGGACTTAAAGTGAACCAAGTGAATTTTAGCCCACAGTACATATTCATTCGTGGCCGCCAGTTGGAGGGAACATACCCAGGAGAGGCAAGGACGGGAATTTGGCCCATCACTGGAGAGAGGGTAGCAAGAGGATGGGGAAACGTCCGCGAGGAAGAGTGGCCTTACGATGACTCGGTCTGGCCACCGGAAGAACCCCCCCGGTCTCGACCAGATTGCGATCAAAAACCCGGATTGTTATTACCAAAGGGTGCGAACACTGGAAGAATGCAAGTCAGTAATAGTGCGCCTACAGTCCCCTGTGATAGTCAGTTTCAATATCTCGGAACAATGGTACGACGCGCCTAAAGGCAGGATTCCTGAATGCGCTCCGCACGACATAAACGTTGGCTGCCACGTAGTTCTGGTCCATGGTTATGATGATTCACGCCAAGAGTTTTCGTTTCAGAACTCTTGGGGAATCAATTGGGGCGACGAAGGGCACGGCTACATTCCCTACGCCGTTTTCGAAGCGACTTGGGTGGAAGGCTGGTGTAGGAACCTTGCTGCGGTGCCGATGGGCGAAAATCCTAAATCGGGCGTGGTAGAGCGGCGCTGGGGAGTTTCTGAGCACGGCGGCGGAGTCCTTCATTGTTATGAATTTGTTGATGCAAAAGCTGGAAAAATTGGATGGACATTTTTTGTTGAGCGCAACGGGTCGGTTGAGGTGGAGGAATTGTTCACCATGCCTGCACATCGCAAAAGAGGATATGGAACTAAATTAGTGGAGATGATAGGGGACTATGTCCGTGAGCGTGGCGGTTCACTCAAAATATGGATTTCTCACGCCGACACGGCGCCAGAAAACATGCTCGTAATTGAAAAGTTTGTGGGTAGGCTTGGCCTAGAACTCTCACCTAGTCCAGTCAGATGGGCTAGCTATGTTGCCAGCGGTACAGCGCGAGCACCAGACTACAGAGTCAGCGAGACCTCATCGCCACGTGCGGCCCGGCCATCAAGCGGTTGGGCATTCCCGGGTCACAGCAACCTACGGGCCTAGCCCCCGCTTTCAGGCGGCAGAGGCTTATCCGAAGTGATGGCTGCGATGATTTCGGTGGCGGTGCGCTGCACGAGTTCGAGGCTCTCAAGCAGCACGGCGGCATCACCGTTCCATAGAGAAATGTAATCCGCGCTCGCCGTTCCGGTCTCAAGGCCGATGGCCTGGCAGACCACGAATGCGACGGCCTCGGCTTCCGTCTCGCGGATGCTCTTCGTTGTGCTTGCGCGGCGCGCGGCGCGGTGAAGCCGTTCGTGGGCTAGCTCATGCACTAGCGTCGCCACGGTTTCAGCCGGGGACTGGCCGGGAAGCAGCTTGATCTTCCCGCCTTCCGAGGCACCCTTCGCGGGTGCGATATCCGCCGAATACTCCAACCCAATACCCTGCTCCCGAACGAATTGTTCAAGCCGCTCGCGATGCCCACCCGGATCGCCGTTGACGCTGCCGATTTGGGGCACCGGGTTTCCTGCGGTCATGCTCTCGTCGAAGACATAAACCGCACGGAAGCCCGCCAGCGCGCGGGAGTCGTTGCCATCCAGCTTGGCATTCTCCGCTTCGTTGCTGTTGTCGGTGAGGCGGCGAAACATAGGGGCAAGGATCATGATTCCTTTCTCTCCCTTCCTGACGTAACGTCCCAAGGATTTCCAGGTTTGGCATCCCGCCACGCGCGTTGCTTGCGGGCAGGCTCGTGCGATGAGCATCACGTTAAAAAAGCTGTAGCGGTGGAATCTACCCATCGCCGCGAGATAGTGTGTCAGCGTTTCACCGCGACCGGAATTGAGCGCCGCGACTAACTCCTCGATTGCCTTGCTTGTGATTTGCTTGATTTGTTCTGATTTCATTTTTCTTGTCCTTTCGGTGAGTTGAGATTCGGTTCCTTCAACCAGACACAGGAACCGAATCGAAGCGCACTCATCGGAAGGACAAAAACGAAGTGACTCGCAGTTTGCGGTTGGAGCGGGTTGCAATGGGCGTGACAGATCGCCGTTTATTTGGCGCGACCGTTGCTAGCGGAAGCCGCGCAAGGACCATCGGGATGTGCCAATGAGGTAGACTCGGGACGTTCTGTAAATTGAAACGAAGGTCAGGTCAAGAAGTGAAGGCTGCTTTCAATCGGTATATTGGGATTGATTATTCCGGGGCTGAAACGTGCGATTCCAGCCTCAAGGGTCTGCGCGTGTACACGGCGGATCGTGCGACCGAACCGCAAGAAGTCGCGCCGCCTCCCAGTCTTCGGAAATACTGGACTCGCAAGGCAATTGCGGAGCGGCTGGCTGAGAGACTCTCGGAGGGGCTCGCTACGCTGGTCGGAATTGACCACGGGTTTTCGTTCCCGTTGAAATATTTCGAGAAGTATGGCCTGCCCTACAACTGGATAGTTTTCCTGAACGATTTTCAAGAGCATTGGCCGACAGATGAAGACTGCACCTACGTCGATTTCGTCCGGGACGGGGCTTGTGGGAATGGTGCTGCTCGCGGCGGGGATTCTCGCTGGAGAAGGATCACGGAGGTACGTGCGGGTGCCAAATCGGTGTTTCATTTTGACGTGCCAGGATCGGTGGCCAAATCCACCCATGCCGGAATTCCGTGGCTGCGCTTCGTCCGCATGCGGGTCGGAGACCGAATCCACTTCTGGCCGTTCGACGGCTGGAAGGTGCCGCCGGGCAAATCAGCAGTCGAGTCGCGTATCGACGGCAACCCTGTGGGTGGAGTGGCTGAACTAATTCATCTAAAGGAACCGCTCTATGCTTTCGACCCGGATTCGATCTCCCATTGTTTTCCGCGATATGGTCGGGTGATGTCCATCACCGGGCATACGCGGCCTGACGAGCGAGTAATCGCTCCGATTCCCGAAAAGAGTGAAAACCTTAAGCAGGCTTTCATCCAGAAGAGTTATTCCATCGCTCTGCCTATTGTTCGCCAGGCTGGGGTTCTTGTTGCGGTTGGCTACAGTTTCAATCCTTATGACCGCGCTTCGTACCACCGCATTCTCGAAGCACTGGGCCAATCGAAGGAACGGACTCTGTTCGTTGTTTCACCACAGGCCAGAGAACCAGCAAAAAGAATTTCAAACGAATATCCAGCACTCAGGGTTGAGCCTGTCGAGAAAGCGTTTAGCCACTGGGCGGCGGATTCGTTTCGATGTTAGCTCTCAGTTAGTTTCTCGAGAAAACCGGTATTTATTATCTGCCGATACTGTGACCTGCGGCTTGCGTACGCTCTTGGCCCTGGCTCCGTGCGGAGGAATGGTCGATAAGGCTTCCCGATTGTCTGGAATCGCGGCTGGCTTCCATCGCAGAACGATGCGACACATCACGGGCAAGCCCTTCGGCAATCTGGGATTTGTCATTTGTATAGATTTGGGCATCATAGCGGGCGCGCGAGACCGCAACATAGGCCAAACGACGATTGATGAGTTTCTCGCCTGCGTGTTCGGTGTCCACGTGGATGAGAACGCGGTCAGCGGTCTGTCCCTGGCTGCTGTGGCTCGTTACCGCATATCCATGATCGAGATGCCGATTCTCTCGGATGTTGAATGCGACCGTGCGGCCCGAATCGAGGTGGACTTGGAGATTGCCGCGCGCGTCGATCTGCTCGATGGAGCCAAGCTCGCGGTTGGCGATACGCTGCTCACGATTCGGCGCAGTGAACTGCACGCGGTCACCCTTCGCAAAGGCACGTTCCGTGTCGCGGTACAGCGTAATTCCATGCAGGCGGCGCGGATTGTAACTCACTCGTTCGCCGTTCTCGCGTTTCACAGTCACGAGATTGTCCTTCTCATTCGTTTGTTCGACCCGCGCATATTCTCCTGGCTTGATGCCAACCGCCTCGCTGCCTTTTGTGTAGCGCACCAAGTCGCCCGGCTTGTATTGCTCGGCCCACTGCCGGTCCGCCCCGGTGACTTCCTGTCGTGCAACCAGGATTCTCATCCCGTGATCCTTGTGGTCCACCTGCCCACGCGTTTGCATTTCACTGTGGATGATTTGGTTGATTTCCATTCGCGATTTATTGTCTGGCGAGACGACTAACGTCCCATTCGGCTGTTTCGCATATTCAATGGCGATTTCTTTCAGCCGCTCATCGCGATCCACGATCTCATGAACACGTCCCTGAGAGTCAAGATTCTGGATAGCCTCTCTAACCTGCCCTCGTGAGAGTTGCTCCACCACATTCCTTGAGTGCCGGGTCCCTCTGGCGCACGATTTGATCCAGCCGCGCAGTTTGGATTCCGGCTTCCTGGAGCTGTTGATAGGGGGTTCCCGCTTCGACAGCCTGGTGCTGGCGTGTATCGCCTACCAGAAGCACGCGATCATTCTCTTTAAGCCTGTGGAGGAATCCGTTCATCTGCTTCGTGCTCGCCAAGCTCGATTCGTCCAGAACGTATAGCCGCTTGTGTCCGTCATTTTCTTTGTCCGTCCGTGCAAGATGCCGCTGCAAGGTGCTCGATTCGATCCCAGCTTCGGAGAGTCTCTGTGCTGCGCGCGATGTTGGCGCAAAGCCCTCGACCTGGTAGCCTTCGCGCTCGGCTGCCTCTCGGATTGCCATAAGTGAAGTAGTCTTGCCCGACCCGGCAACGCCTTCGAGCGCGGTGACCTGATCCCGGCTTGCCAGGATTTGCTCGACTGCTTGGCGCTGGCTTTCACTAAGGTGCGGGTGGCCTATTTCGGCTTCTCTGCGCGTATCGACGCCAACTATTGCAGAGCGGCTGTTCTGTCCATCGCGCATGGCTTGGATCGTGTCGCGCTCGTAGTCAATCATCTCCTGCGTCGTGTATGCCCGGCTTGGTGCGCCTAGTTCCTTCTCTACTCCGATGAATTCACCGGCATTGATGCGTTTCTCGAATTCGGCTCGAACCTCAGTCAGTGTCGCCTCGCCCATCGAACGCCTTAACGCATCCCGCAATAGCTCGCGTTCCTGGACTACGGCTTCTCGCTCCAGGTTCCTCTCTTTCGAGAACGTAACCGCAGACTGTGCCGTCGTATGGGGAGCATCTCGCTCAGTGTGCAGTATTCTTGCCCTGGCTACTCCGGTTACACGCTCCGGTTGGTTCCCGAATGCTTCTGCCATTTCGTGGTGCCGCCGCTGCATTTCTCCCCGCGAGATTTCCACCTTCGCTTCCCGCGTTTTGTGCGCGGCCATTTGCGCGGCGTCAGCTCCTCGCTGATTCTCCTTTGCCAGATGCTCTTCGATCTGCTGGCGGCGCGGGCTTGATGCGGCAAGGTATTCTTCGGAATAGCCTTTGATTTCAGGCTGTCCACTCTTTCCGCGCTCGACCTCGAATCCTAGTTCCTTGAGCCTCATAGCCAGTTCTGAGCGGTACACTGCTGTCGCGTACTGCTGTGTCTTATATAGTTCCCTTGGCTGTAGTGCGTAGGTTTCCCCGTCTTCCGTTTCCGTGAGATTGAAGAAAACCACGTGCGTGTGCAGTTGGGGCGCGGCGTAGCCGTCCACGGGCCTTGCGCTGTCATGCTCAAACTTCGCCGCTACCCATTTGCCGGTTGTTTCTGCCGGAAGATTGCCGCCGATGCGAGCCTGGACGTATTGCTCCAGTTCGTCCAGCGCGACGGCCACGCTTTCTTGATGTGCCGCGCGCACCCGTTCATCTCCGCCCACGAGGGCAGTGAGCGATACACTTTTCGGTGCGGAGAACGTCGCATCCCAACCGGCGCGGTGCTCCATCGTTCGTACTTTCTTGCCGTGTTCGTTCACGTATTCCCGTGCGGCTTTGTGGCGGACGAGTTGCTCGCTCGTGACCGGGTGCTGGCCTTCCGAGAGTCGCTGGAAGTGGTCCTCGCTGACTTGGCCTCGCAGCCCCCATTGCTCGGCAAGCCTGCCATGCCATTCGCCGCGTATCTGATCGCCTTGCGTATAATAGTTCTCGCGCGCATTCGCGAACTCTTCGGCGTGATACGCGCGCGACTGGCTCGCGCTCAAGGGATTCGAGATGGTCAGCATAGATCGGCCTATTCGAAGAAGTGCTCTTGTGTCGGGCCGGTTCGGGCCAATTGATGTTCACGGTCTTGCTTTACTTCATTCAGGGTGATTTCCTGCTCGGGCATCTCGTTCGATCCAGCTGCTGCGGATCCTGCTCTTGGCAGTTCTTCGGCCCGTTTTCTCATTGGTCGTTCAATGTACTTCGGATGGTTACTCGGCAATTCGACGAACGGGAAGTTCATCCGCGCGACAAGATTGCCCTTCTTGAGATATCCGCACAGGTCGGCAAGCCCGCTGATCTCCGACGCCATTACGAGCGGCTCGACCTGGCGTTCAAGGTTGTAGCTCTTGGTGTTCCGCTGCTGTCCCAACTGTGCACTTGAACGGCTTTCGCGCAGCCTTTCGATCTCTACCTCGCCAACGGTTTTCGATATCCACTCCGCTGCACGGCACTCGCTAGTGCGCAAGAAGATTTTCGTCGCGGGCTGCGACAGCATCGCTTCCGCTTCATGCCCGTAGCGCGTTTCAAGCTGGCTGCGCCCCTGGAAGCCGAGCACAACCGGATTATTCGACTTGCGGTTTTCCGTGATGGCCGTATGCAATTGGGGCAACCGCTGCAAGCTGGCGAGCTCATCCAAAACAAACCAAACTTTGCGCGGACTGGTCTGTCCCTGAGTGTCCGTTCCTTGATTCATGAGACGCAGCACAAGCGTATCGAGCCACAAGCTCGTCAGAGGGATAAGCCGTTTGCGCGTTTCGGGTGTGCTCGTGAGGAAAAGCCAACCTCTCCTCTGTTTTGACCACTCGGCCGCGCTCCATCGCGCCGTAGTTTCATTCTCTGAGGGAAGCAGCTTGAGGGTGTCGGCGATCATGTTCAGGGATGCCAGCACACCGCTCCGCTGCGCCGGAGCCTGACGGTCGATCATCGCGGCATACTCGCTGCCTTTCACCCTCCGGTCGATTTCCTCTTCATGGCACATCCACCAAGCCATCTCCTCAGGGGTCGGCCTGAACGTCAGAAGGTGCGCGAAGATTTTCCTTGGACCTTCGACAAAGAACGGATTCTCGTTGTGGCGGTCGGGGAAAAGAGATGCGGCTAACGTCAGCGCCTCGGCGTCGTGCCTCAACTCCTCGCCGGGACTCCAATACGGCATCCGAGCATCGAGCGGATTCAGGATCGCATCGCCACGCTCAGGTGAGTAGAACTCCGGCGTGTAATCGAGTGCCGGGTCGTAGACGATGGCCGTCTCGCCGCGCTCCTCGATCTGCAACAAGATTCTTCGGATGAGAGTGCTCTTGCCGGTCCCGGTATCGCCCATGATGAGGATGTGGCTCCGCTCAATAGCGCGAGGGAGCCTTAGAGTGGGAACCCTTCCGAACGTTTTCTGTAAGAAACTCTGCTTCTGTTCGAACCCGATGCCATCTGACCGGTTTCTGCGATTGAACTCGCGCACGGTCACAAGTTCCGGCCCTTTGAGTCTGCGCCCCTCTTTCCGTGCGCGTGCGCGCGCCGCATCCTTCGGGATGGCGACGAGCAAGCCTACAAAGAACACTCCCAAGCCACCCCAAAGGGCTGGCCTCAAAAAGTCCGTGAAGCTTTGGTCGCGGTAAATCCAGTGACCTAAGAACGCATGCAGCTTGGCGTTGTCATATTGTCCCTGCTGGAAAACGAGCCGTTGGTCTCCCATTCTTACTGCTTCATCCGTAAGGGAAAACGTCGCCTCACCCGTGGCAGTTGTTACGGGCACTACTTCTTCGTTGAGTGCCAGCCTACTGCCTCGCCGGTCCACAACATTTAGCAGCGCGTAACGGCCAGTTTTGAAACCAATTCCAGCGCGCAATCCGCTTCGGATGTACGTTGTCAAATAGAACTTCTGTAAAGGCGTCAGCACATAGGCATAACGGTAGGCGCAAATCGCCGCCAAACTTACTACTGCCAGAAGCACTGTTGCGATGGTCCATGCAGCCTTCGGATTCGGCCACTCGCCCGCGTACTGGTTTCGGCCCCATTCGTGGCTCATTCCGCACCCCCAGTTGCAGCCGCCGCATGGCGCTCCTGTGCCTTGCGGAACTTGTCCTGGTCTGCCCGCTCAATGAGCCGCTGCATTTCCTCGGGCGTCAGCGCCTCTCCATGGGCCAGTTTGTAGTGCGCATTCAGGAGGATTGTCCGCAGTGCGATAATCTCTGCCAGCACCATCTCTTCCAGGGCACGCGGTTTCTGCACACCCGCTTGTTGCAAGAGTGCCTCGCGGCACCATTCGCTGAGCGTCAAACTATCGCGCTCGGCTACGGCAATTAGCCGCTCGCATTCCGCCTCGGTCATCTTGCAACCTACGGTTCTGTTCCGCAGTTGATCGGCAGGCATAAGAAGGAACCTCCCTGAGGAAACCTCCGAAAACCTTTCGCTACTTCGACTAGCAAAATCAACAAGTTAACGGGAAGCGCCGAAGGTTAACTATCAGCGCTGCGATTTTGCTAACCTGCGCCGCGCGAACACGTTAACCAAAAGCGCCGCGCGGCGCTTTGCAGCACCCAACTTTGGGGTGGCGTGTCCGTCCAACTCCCGGTGCCGAAGGCACCGCTCTTCAAAAACGCGGCGCAAACCTACGATTCTTGCCATTGCC
Organism: Candidatus Acidiferrales bacterium; assembly: GCA_050747045.1. GTDB lineage: Bacteria > Acidobacteriota > Terriglobia > Acidiferrales > UBA7541 > Palsa-295. Next base: position 44,757 of record JBOGNC010000007.1, read on the forward strand.
CCTGCTCGCCATACTCCAATTGCAACTCCTGCAACCATTGCCGAAGGCCGACGTTCTCTGACGCTTGCCGGAAGATGTCACGCAGATCATTCCACTCAGCCTCAGCGAACTCGACATTGACCTCGTTCTGCTTCAGCCAGAGCGTGCGCTTCG
>JBOGNC010000008.1:0-44783 GCA_050747045.1 Candidatus Acidiferrales bacterium
GCAGAGCCCGCCTCCGCTTCACCAGCCGAGCGCCATCCTGAGGGAGCAGAAGCCAATTAAGAAGCAAAATCCATTAAACGGCGAGTGCGTCAACTCCAAACTGTCTCAACAGAGGGGTTCACTCCACCGGCCTGTACCAAACCTGCACCCCAGATCAGTAGAATAATCCCCATTGCTTCTGGTACGGTCGATCTGTGATGTACGCAGCCGAAAAACTCGCCGCCGTATCGGTTGGTTTCAGCCGGTCGTTGCGCTCCGCCTCGCCAATCACTCCCGCGTTCGCTGAGCCGCGCATTCATGCAAATCGCGCGCGTGGGGGCAGGGCAGTCAATCGACCTCGAACACATGTAAGTCCTAGAAAACAAACGGTCGCGTCCACGCTAAGGCGGAACGTCCCGTCACATAGGAAATTTCGCCTTTCCGCCGCCAAAAGGCTTTTCAAGAACCTCACTCGCGCATCCGTTCGAGCGCGGAAAATCGTTCACATGCGCCGTCAGCCGCAACCGAATTCCGCGCTACAATGGTTTCAGATACATTTGAGGGAGACGATATGATCCATCGCTTCGTCTTTCATAACGACCGGCTGGCGCCTTTCGAGGACGTTCGACTGTCGCCCGGCCAAGCTGGCCTGCTCAACGGCTGGGGCCTTTTCACCACCATGCGAGTCGTCGAGGGCGTCCCCTTTGCTTTTGAGCGCCACTGGAAGCGACTCTCTCGCGACGCGCAAATCACCCGCTGTCCGTTCCCATTTGATGCCGAGAAAGTTCGCGATCAGCTTGCTGAAGTCCTTCGCGCCAATAATGTCCAAGAAGGTAGCGCTCGCATCTACGTGATCCACAACAAGGCTGGCTTTTGGCGCAGCGATGAAGAGATGCCCGACGCCGATCTGCTGATCTATTCCGCCGATCTGCCGCCCATTCGCAAGGCTGTCCGTCTGGCAATTGGCGAGCAAGGCCGTCACGCGGAATCGCCTCTCGCCGGGGTGAAAGTCACCTCCTGGCTCAACAACGTGTGGAATTTGGCCGAGGCGCAGAAGGCCGGCTGGGACGAAGTGATCCTGCTCAACGAACGTGGCGAAATTTCCGAGTGTACCGCCGCCAATATTTTCTGCGTGGAGGACGGTCGCGTTCTCACGCCGCCGCTTTCCTCCGGTTGCCTCGAGGGCGTTACCCGCAGCTTGGTTCTCGAACTCGGTCCCGCAGCCGGTATTGAAGTCGAGGAGCAAACGCTCTTTCCGGAAGATATCTATTGCTCCGACGAAGTTTTTATCTCCTCCACCAATCGCAACGTGATCGGTGTCGCCGATGTCGGAGGCCATGCCATGAAAACCTCCCTCGGGCCCGTCACCAAACGTCTTGAAGAGGCTTTTACGGCGTACGTGCGCGATTACGTGGACGCGCACGCTGCCGTCCAGGGAGAGCGCTAATGCTCATCCACCGCTGTTTCTCGGCCGCTTTTGACGCAGCGGCCAAAGTCAATTTACTCCTCGAATTTACGGCAGGAGACCGAATCCAATGACCGACCTGGCCAGCAAACATTGCGTTCCCTGCCGCGGCGGAGTGCCTCCGCTCGCCGGAAAAGATCTCGAATCGCTCGCCGGACAAGTGCCGCAATGGAATGTGGTCAATGGCCACCACATTACCCGTCTTTTCAAGTTTCCCGATTTTCTCCAGGCACTTGCGTTCGTGAACAAAGTGGGCGCCGTCGCAGAAGAGCAAGGCCACCATCCGGATATTCTGCTCTCGTGGGGCAAAGCCGAAGTCACCACCTGGACTCACTCCATCAACGGTCTCACCGAAAGCGATTTCATCCTCGCCGCGAAAATAGATCGCCTCTAGCCGCGTCTGATGACAACCTCCGAAGTTTTCAGTCGCCTCGGGCGAAGAGCCCGAAAACCGCGCCTATGCTTACCTCCGCACGCCGTCTTTGACTCCGCACCTGGGACTCTCTAAAATCAACGTTTGTGAGCATCTTTTCGCGCGGCTACGGCTATCGCTTCGACATCGGCGAGTATTTCCCCCGCGCCGTCAAGACGCTTTGCATTATCTGCATCAGCGTTTTTCTTCTTCAAGAATTTTCCAGGCTCATTTTCGGCGCGGCGGGCTGGGATTTCTGGCTGCGTTGGTTCGGCCTCTCTCCCTATGCGGCGGTCCACGGGTTGCGCGTATGGCAGCCCTTCACCTATCTTTTCCTGCACGAGGGAATTCTTCACATCCTGCTGAACTTGCTGTACCTGGCGATGTTCGGGGCCGATCTCGAACATACCTGGGGCGCAAAGCGCTTCTACGTCTACTTCTTCCTTTGCGGAGTTGGCGCGGGACTTATCGACGTCGTCGTGAAGTTGATTCTCGATCCGCACGGCCTGGGCACCGCGCTGATACCGACCATCGGCTGCTCCGGGGCCATTTACGGAATCCTGCTGGCCAACGCCGTGTTGCTGCCGCACCGCCGCGTGTGGATGTTTCCGCTGCCCGTCACCGTGTCAATGCGCATTTTCGTGATCATCATGGGTGCCATCGAATTTTTCGGAACCATCGGCGCAACGGGAGACAACATTTCGCATATCTGCCATCTAGGCGGAATGCTGGTGGGCTACGTTTATTTGCGGCGAGGTTCGCATCTTTACAACTGGCGCAACGTGCTCACCGACTGGCAGCAGCGCCGTCTGCGCAAGAAGTTCGAAGTCTACTCTCGCGAGAACCGCGACAAACCGCCCTCGCCTCCAGACAACTGGGTCAACTAGCGGTTTCCGCTGGCTTTCTTCCCGCCCGCCCGCCGTTTGCTCTTAGCTTTTCGCGGGGCGTTTTCTCCCATGGTCATCAAGCGCATCATGTTCGTGGTGCCGCGCGCCCCCAATGGCGTGCCGGCCACGATTCCGACAATATCCCCGCGCTTCACCACTTTTTCCTCGAGCAACCGAGCCTCCGCGACAGCCGCCAAATGGTCGATGGAGCGTATGCGATGGATGCGCCGGGGATAGACGCCCCAATAGAGGCTCAGGCGCCGTCGCGTCTCTTGATTGGGCGAAAATCCCACGATGGGAGCGCGCGGCCGGTACTTCGAGACCAGCCGCCCTGAAAATCCGCTCTCGGTGAACACGGCCACCGCGGACATGCGCAATTCTTCCGCGGCATGGCAGATCGCTTCCGCGACGGCCTCGCCGATCCGCAGCTCTCCGAACCGCGCCGGCCGCGGCAATTCCATTACGCTTGATTCCGCCTCGCGGATGATGCGGTCCATCATCTCCACCGATTCTATTGGGAAGTCTCCCACCGCCGTTTCGCCCGAAAGCATCAGCGCGTCGCTTCCGTCAAACACCGCGTTGGCTACGTCTGAAGCTTCCGCGCGCGTCGGCCGCGGATTCTTTTCCATGGAATCGAGCATCTGCGTGGCGGTGATTACTGGGATCAGCGCGTTGCGCGCACGGGAAATAATTTCCTTCTGTGCCACCGGCACCTTTTCAGGGCTCATCTCCACGCCCAAGTCGCCTCGCGCCACCATCACGCCATCGGCGGTGCGCAAAATTTCGTCAAGGTGCTCGATCGCTTCCGGCTTTTCGATCTTGGCGATTACCGGCGTCGTTTTCCCCGCGCGGGCGATGGCCGCTTTGGCCGCGCGCACATCGCCCGCCGTGCGCACGAAGCTCAACGCGATGAAATTCGCGCCCAGCTCCAGCGCAAATTCCAGATCGTGGCGGTCTTTCGGCGTAAGCGAAGGCACATCGAGTTTCACGCCCGGCAGGTTGATGCCCTGATGCTCTTTCAGAACACCGCCGTTGACCACCCGGCAAATTACGTCGGCGCCGCGCACCGAAACCACACGCACTGCGATTTCACCATCGCTCAGCAGAATCTGATCGCCTTCGCGCACCGAATCCGGCAACGGCCGGAATGTGGTGGTCACCCGCTCGGGCGTGCCTGCAACTTTTCTGGTGGTGATGGTGAATTGCTGCCCCGATCGCAGTGTTATCGGCTGGCCGCCTGCAAGCGCCCCGGTGCGGATTTTTGGTCCTTGCAGATCGGCGAGGATGCCGATCGGCTTCTGAAACTTAGCCGAGGCGCGGCGGATCAGCGTCATGCGCCGAGCATGTTCCGCGTGCGAGCCATGGGAGAAGTTCAGCCGCGCCACGTCCATCCCCGCGCGCATCAGGCGTTCGATCATTTCCTTCGAAGACGTGGCCGGGCCCAGCGTGCAGACGATCTTGGCGCGGCGGCGAATCACCGCCCGAACACCGGCATATTGGATATCGAATGCCTGCCGCAAATTCCAGTTGCGACGGCTGGTCCCCAACTGCCCGGTAACATCCTTTTGGCCTCCTAACGAATCTCAAAACCGGAGAACGCGTGTCACGCTCAAATCTTACCATTCCGCCGCCGCGCGGCTGGGACCCGCGGTGACGGGAGTTTTCTGAGATGCAATTGACCGGACGATTGTGGCGTGGCAGCATGAAGTGCGGATAAGGAGAACGTGAGGAAACACGTCTGGTTCCGAGTCGTCTTGATGGCGGTGCTGATCGCCGGGCTCGGCGTGCCGCCGGATGTTTGGCCGGTGTTCGCCCAGCAGCAAGGGCCGATGAGCCCTCCCCCGCCGCAGCAGCCGGAACAGCCGGCGCCGCCCGCTACAGCTCCCGGGCAACCCTCCAGCAGGCAAGCGCCTCCGCCATCCTCCCCGCAGGCGGTTATCACCGTCAATTCAAACCTGGTCGAAGTGGACGCGACGGTGACCGATCACGACGGCAATCTGGTGACCGGATTGAAACGCGAAAATTTCCGCGTATTTGACGACGGCCAGCCGCAGCAGATCACCAATTTCGGCCCGACTGACGCTCCAATCACCGTCGTGATTTTGCTGGAGTACAGCAGCATGTTCCGGGACTACTTCGCGGGGCGCGGGGCGTATTGGGCCGAGGGTTTCCTCAGCCACTTAAAGCCGCAGGATTGGGTGGCGCTGAAGACGTATGATTTGAACACCCACCTGGTGCAGGACTTCACCCAAAATAAGACCGAAGTGGCCCAGGACATTCAGGAACTCGGCTTTCCAACGTTTCACGAGGCGGTCTTATTTGACGCGGTATACCAAACCCTCAATCAGCTTCGCGACGTGAAAGGAAAGAAATCGATTCTGGTGATTGCTTCCGGCTACGACACTTTCAGCAAGCATAATCTCGATCAGATTCTTGATCGGCTGAAGGAATCCGAAGTGAGCATCTACTGCGTCGGCATGGGTGAGGTACTGGACTTGTATAGCCAGGGGAACGACCTTGCTTACCTGCAGGCGAAAAACCAGCTCACGACCTTTTCACGTTTGACCGGTGGCTATGCTTTTTTCCCACGCTTTGAGGCAGAAATGCCCGACGTTTTCAATACCGTAGCGGAGTTCCTGCGCTTCCAGTACACGCTCGGATTTACGCCATCCACTCCACAGGACGGCAAATACCACAAGATCGTGGTGCAGATCGTGGACGATCAGGGAAACCCGATGCTGCTGCGCAACAAAAAAGGTAAGAAGCAGAAAGTGGACGTGTACGCGCGCGAAGGCTACACGGCGCCCAATGCTGCCGCGCCCGGAAACTAACTCCGCTAGCTCCGCGGTTTTATTCCGCTTCGCATAAACGAATCGATCAAAAGTTTGGTGAGACGTCCCTCGTGGTGGCGGACTTTTCCATTCTGCCGCAAGAGCGCCCCCGATACGCAGCGAAGACCCATTTTCTCCAGCTCGCTATAGGACGGATCAACCGGCTCGGCGCCTTGTGAGGCATAGCGCCGCACCAGACGCGGAGCCACGGCCGTGCGATTGATCACCGCGTAGTCGAACAGGCCCGGACGCGTGTGATCGTAGATGGCGCGCACGTGGTCCGCGATGGTGTAGCGGCGGGTCTCGCCGGGCTGCGTCATCAGGTTCGCGATGTAGACGCGCGCCGCGCGCGACTTGACCATGGCGTCGAGAATCCCGGGCACCAGCAGATTCGGAAGGATACTGGTGTACAGCGAGCCGGGACCCACGAGAATCAGGTCGGCGGCGCGAATCGCACGGACGACTTCGGGAAGCGGGCGCACGCGGCGCGGAACCAGGCGTATGCGCGCGATCGGCTTTCGAGATTTGGAAATTTTCGTTTCGCCGGCCACGATCGTGCCATCGGCAAGTTCGGCCTCCAGCGTCACGTTCTGCGCCGTGGATGGATAAATGGTCCCGCGAATGGCCAGGACTTGCGCCGATTCCTGCACGGCCCTGGGGAAATCGCCGGTGATATTCGTCAACGCGGTGAGGAAGAGATTGCCGAAGCTGTGCCCGGCGAGGCCGCGGCCGGCGGGAAAGCGATACTGAAAGAGATTGCCGAGCAGGTTCGGCGCTGGCGACAAGGCCACCAGGCAGTTGCGGATATCGCCGGGGGGAAGCACGCGATATTCGCGGCGCAGCCGGCCGGAACTGCCGCCATCATCGGTGACGGTAACTACGGCGGTCAGGTCCGAGATGAGAGCGTGCGGATCGGGCCTGCCGTTTTCAGCGATGTGTTGCTTAAGTCCTCTCAGAACGGCGGAGAGGCCGGTACCGCCTCCGAGAGCCACGACGCGGAACTGCAACAAGCGCTTTTCTGGAACCGCTCTCATGGAAAACCAGGGGGACTAGCCAGCGGATCCGTCCCGCTCCGGATAGAGCAGCTCGGTGAAGCGAGGATCCTCCTGCAAGAAGGAAAAGTCTTCGTCGTTGCGGGCGTGGTAGCGGTTCTCCGGGCGCAGTTGGATGGCCAGTTTCAGATTTTCCATCGCGGCATCGGCTTCACCGGTGAGGCAGTCGAGAGCAGCGATGGCGTACACGATGTGATCGGCCTTCGGAGCGGCCTTGCGCGCTCGATCGAGGTGATCCCTCGCCTCGTCCCACCGTCCCATGTTCATGAGTGCCACGCCCTGCGTGTAGTGATCCTCGGCGGACTTCGGCGTGGCTACGGGCGTGGGCGTGATGCGCTGGGTGCAGACCCGCAAATGCACCTGGGCGCGATCGGCCAAGTCCTTCGCGGGACCTTCCACCACGCGTTCAAACAGTTCCTTCGCGCGAGACCATTTCTGCTGCTGGAATTGTTTGAGCGCCTCTTCGTAGCCCTTCAATTGCTGCTGTTTGGCTTGCGCGTTGGGATCGGGGGGAGCTGCCTTGACTTTTGCGTGAGAAGCTAAGCCTTTTTTAGTCATAGACTTATGTGGCAAGCGAGAGATCTGCGCGCCCTTCGCCGCATGACGTATCACCTTCGTACTCCGGGGGAATTGCTAAAATGCAACATAGCAAAATCGGAGGAAAGAATCAAATCGGCTCATTCTTGAGTATCAGCGCAGGAAATGTCGTGCGAACCCGATGCCGGCGGAAGCGCGAGATTATCGCAAGCGCGGGCGCAAGGATTCAGCGAAGGCTTCCACGCCACTGAGGGGAAGAATGGAGATGTGCTGGTCCTCAAATAAGCGCAAGACGAATTCGTGCCGTCGATTTTCGCTGGAAGGCGGGACCTCGGTGACCGCGGTGAATTCGGCGTGCGGCGATTTCGCGCGGATCCGCTCCGCAGTGTAGGCAAAAACCTTGGCCGGAGAGTAATCGCGTCCCAGCGCAACGGCGTGCAAGTAGCCGCGGGTTCCGTTGTAGCGGTAGGCGTAATCGATGCGGAACGGATCGCCGGGCTGGGTAAATTCCTGCACTCGCACGCCGCGCTCCAACTTGTCGAGAATGCGGCGTCGCTTGAAAATATCATTCAATCGCGAGCGGATCCACTTCTTGGTGTTTTCCATGATGCCGGAGGCGCCAGACGGCACCGCAACTTTCTCATCATACAGCCGATCCAATTCAGTTTCGAAATTGTCCGCCAGCACGGCATGCTGCGGGCTGAATTGCAGGGCGTTGGACAGTATTTGGTCCAGTTTGGCCAGGTACTCGCTGACTTCTGTTTCCGAGCCGGCCAGTCGCGCCTCGAAGTCCGGACCGAGGCTCCGCAGCAGGGTTTCGTCCGCGGCGGGGTGCAGCCGGCGCAAGCGTTTAAACTCCGATTCGTCGTCGAGCAGGCGCAAAGCGCGGCGTGCGGCCGGTTCACCGGCGATCGCCGATTCAGCAGGAACTTGCTCGAGCAGGACGCCAACGTTGATCCATTCATCCCGGACCAGATTGGGTGTATAACGCAGAATCCGATAGCGGAGCGCCTCAAGATGTTCGTTTGCCATGGCTCACTTCCAGTTTGGAAAAGGCTGGGCCGAAGATTTCCAGGCCTGCACCACTAAGTCGCGCACCAAGCGGCGGCGGCGCAGCAAGTGTTGCAGCATGCGCTCCAGCCCGTCGGTGTCACACCCGTACCATTCCGGCGGAATATCGCCGGCGGCTTCACCCAACACCGATTCATCCATGCGCATCTCGACGCGCGTCAGCCAAGGCTCGAACGAATCGATCCCGCGCACCGCTTCGTACACGCGATGACGCGCGTAAATGCCACGCAGCGGGCCGTCGGGGAAATCCCATTCACAGGCGTTGAAGCAAAATCCCTGATCGATCATTTGCGCCCGGTAGTTGGGCTCGCCCGGCGAGCGAAAAAAGATGGCCTGCCTGCCATTGGTGTTGCAGGTCCATTTGTCGAAGACGAACATGCCGCAAAAATCGGCCAAATTCGCGACGTCGCGCAGCTGCTCGTCCGGCAGAAAATCGTACACCACTGTTTCCGCCGGGGGGCCCGGATACCGGGAGCCGAACTGCAATCCCGCCTGGCAACGCGCACGCCCGCGCCCTAGCTGGATCACCAGATCGTCGGTGTGTTCGATCAGATGCTCGCGGACCTCCACGACCGCAACCTCCGGCGTGGGGAGCCCGAGCCGCGCCGCTAACCTGCTCCCGAGCAATTCGTTCGCCAGAACGCGCGCGCCCTGCGGATTGTTGCAGAATTTCACCACGTAATAGCCGCCGTCCGCGCAACGCATCAGATGCGATTGGGCCCCTCCCCGCATTCTCCGAATCTGTTCGAGAGCCAACGGCATCGAGCGCGTATGCTAACGATGCAAACGCGGCCCCGCAAGTAAAAGATCGCAAGGAAAAATCTAGCGTGAACTGGATGGAGGAAGCTAAGCGCGTTCCTAGTCGCTGTACCGGTCCGGACCAAAACGAGCCGCTTAAAAAAAATGCCGCCCGCATCCTATGCTGGAGCGAGCCGGGATTTCCAGGAACGCCTCAAACACTCGCATCGAAATAGATGAGAGAGTGCGCCCGGCGGGGCTATCGCTTCTTGCGGCGCGCGCCCTTCTTCGCAGGTGCTTTCTTGGACTTTGCTTTGGACTTTCTTTTGGGCTTGGCTTTGGATTTCTTTTTCGGTTTGGAGGTTTTCTTCTTGGTTTTCGCGGGCTTTGCCTTAGCGGCGGGATGGCGCACCGGAACCGGACGAGGAGCTTCGGCTTCCTCTTCTTCCGCAGGCTCCTCTTCGACGATTATTTCTTCCACTTCCACGACCTCGGGCTGGTGTTCGTGCCCTTCTTCCTCTTCATCCCAGCCGGGCAGCTCGTCATCGTCTTCGTCGTTAATCTTGAGGTAGAACATATGCTCCTCCGTATTTCGGCGGCGATTGAACAGCCTCTCAGGCCTTGGCTGCATATAAGCGGGTTCTCGGAAGTTTGTCAAGGCGGAAACGAAGCGGAAACCGGCCGTTCAGAAGTCTTCGGGAAAGGTTGTCATAGTCCCGCGGTGAGGGCCTGTCGAGGGGACTGAGTTCCTTTGTAAGGTCTTCTGCTTCAGCGGGTTGCGATCTGCGAATCTCAGCGCTCGATGCTAAGGATGTCGCCCGCCTCAAGTCCGCGATCGGCGAGGAATGGATTCCAGGTCCGGAGCGCCGAAATGGTGGTTTGGTATTCGCGTGCAATGGAGTACAGAGTCTCGCCCTGCCGGACGTGATGCGCCACGGGCGCAGTATGCGAGGCACGATGCGAAGACACCGTCCGCACAGAAGCGCGACTCGTTCGGTGACGCTCGCCGCGCGAACCGTAAGCTTCCGCCTCTTCGCGATGCGAATAGATTCGTAGGCGAGCGCCTTGACGAATGATGTTGCCGTGCAGGTGGTTCCATTCTCGCAGGTCGGTGACGGTCACGTGAAATCGCCCAGCGATCAGCCCTAGCGTGTCGCCGCGGCGAATGCGATAGACGACCATCTCCGGTTCCGCCGGCCTCGGTATGTCCAGCAGCGATCCAGCGGGAATCACCGAGTGCGCTTCCAGGTGATTGGCGGATTCCAGCGCGGACAAAGTCACACGATAGCGGCGCGCGATTTCCGGCAACGTCTCGCCGTCGGCCGCGGCATGCAGACGCCAGCTTGTCCACTTATCTTCGGGAACCTGCTGAATATTTTCCTCGAAAGTCTTCTTGGTGCCCTTGGGAAGATTCAACACAAAGTCCGGTTCTCTGGGAGTCAGTCCGCGGAGAAGCTCTGGATTGAGCATGCGCAGATCCTCTACGTCCGCTCCCGAGGCATCCGCCACCAAATTCAAACTAATCTGATGATCGAGTTTCACCTGCTGGGCGACGATCGGCTTTTGCGGATCGACCTGTACGCCATAGAGCGACGGATCCTTGGAAACCAGTGCTAGCGCGATGATGATAGGAACGTAGTTCCGCGTTTCCACCGGAAGGGCGCGCATTTTCTGCAGCTGCCAGTAGTCAGCATATCCGGTGCGTTGCACCGCGCGCGTCACCGTCATCGGCCCGGAGTTGTATGCGGCCATTGCCAGATACCAGTCGCCAAACATTCCGTAGAGATTGCGCAAATATTGTGCCGCCGCGTGCGTCGACTTTTCGGGATCGCTGCGCTCGTCGGTCCAATAGCTGCGGTCCAGATCGTATTTTTCGCCGTCGAACGGCATGAACTGCCATAGGCCGCGCGCTCCGGCTCTAGAAACCGCATCCGGTTGAAAGGCGCTCTCGGCCTGCGCCAGATAGATCAGGTCCTGCGGCAGGCCTTCTTGCTTCAGCACGTTACGAATCATCGCGTCGTAGCGGCCACCGCGCTCCAGTCCGCGCTCCACAATCGCGCGCCCGCGAGGCGTGGTAAAGAAACTCACATAACGGAGAACGGAATCGTTGACGGCAAGCGGCAGATCATGGCGGACGCGGATCAGTTCGGCTTCGGCCTTCATCGCCAACCGCGGATCGCCGGCCGGAAGCGACAAATCATCAATTTCGTCAATAGGTGCGGGCGGCACGGGAGCTTGAGTCTGCGCCTGATCGTCCGCGACCGCGACGTTAATTTCATCCGGGCTCACCTCTTCGCCCAGTTCGTCGAAGAGTTTGGAAAGCCGCGGGTCGGTGCCGGCCTGGAAGCCGCTCTTGACGATCAGCTTCACCGCATGGTCGAAATCAATTTGTGCCTGGTCGTCATTCCCGGCGCTTTCTTCCTGCACGCCTTGGTCGTAGTTCGCCTGCACCTCGGCGACGAGAATATCGATGGGCGGCGTGGGGTCCTCAGAGATTGGCGGCTGATAGATGAGGTTCGCGGGCAAGGGCAGCGTAACGGAGACATACGCCGGAGCAACCGTCGGCGGCAGGGCGGGAGGTTGGACCCTCACTACCTTTGCCGAATCGTTGCATCCCGCGACGGCGAGTAACCCAGCCGCCAACGTCGCCCAAATTGCCGTTTTGCGCTTCGTCATAAATTTCTATTCCAAATGGTTCGTGCCAGGCCCCACAGCGAACCGTAGTGCAAATTCGGGACCGAAATCCCAATCCATGCAATGAAAGCGCTTTCGCAACTTCACCCTGCGGTAGCGGGCATCTTACGAAGGACTTAGGCCGAGGTCAATGGTCCGAACGTTAGGGTCGTTGACCAAAGAGTACTAGAACCAGACCTGCGCCGGACCTGAACGTATGCACCACAGCGGCGCAAACCGTCCGGTATTCTAACCCGTAATTCGTTCCGACTGGAGCACTCTCGATACCTGACGTGACTTTTAGCCGGTTATGTCAGCGCTTGACGAAGATCGTCAATCAGATCGTTCGCGTCTTCCAGGCCAATAGACATCCGCACTGTGCCAGGCTGAACGCCTGCGGCCCGTAGCTCGTCAGCGGACATACTTACGTGCGACGTATATATCGGCAGAACTACCAGGGATTCCACGCCTCCGAGGCTCGCAGCCAGAAGAAATAGCTGTACCCGGTCGCAAAAACGTCGCGCGGCGGCCAGACTGGCTTTGGGGCTTCCTTTCAACTCAAACGCCATCATTGCCCCGAATCGGCTCATCTGGCGTTTGGCCAGGGCGTGGTCCGGATGTGATGGCAGCCCGGGATAATGCACGCGCGCCACTTTGGGATGTTTTGCGAGGAAGCGGGCTACCTTCATTGACGTTTGGCATTGGCGCTCCACGCGCACTTCGAGTGTTTTCATGCCACGAATCAAGAGGAAGGCCGCTTCCGGATCCATCGTGCCGCCCAGTTCGATGATCGTTCCGCGAATCTGGCGGATCAGAGCGGCGCTGCCCGCCGCCGCTCCGGCGATTACGTCGGAATGTCCGGACAGATATTTCGAGCCACTGTGCAGAACCACGTCGAACCCAAGCTTGCACGGCTTTTGCAGCACCGGGCTGGCGAAGGTGTTGTCCACCATCGAGACGAGTCCCCACTCCTTGGCGAACGCCGCGGCTCTGCGCAGGTCCACCAGGCGGAGCGTCGGATTCGTCGGCGTTTCAACGTACAGCACTTTCGTGCGCGGGCTCACCAGCCGCTCGATTCCGGCGAGATCGGCTTCCACGAATCGAACGGTGATTCCGCATTTCGGCAGAAAATCCCGCAGCAGCCGGTAGCTGCCGCCATAAATCTGGCGCGTGGTGATCGCTTCGTCGCCGGCGCGCAGCATCGAAAGCAGAGCCCCGGAAATAGCAGCCGAACCCGATGCCGTCACCACGGCCGCTTCGGTGCCTTCGAGCGCCGCTATTTTTTTTTCGGCGATGGCCAACGTCGGATTTCCGTTGCGCGTATAAATGTACGCGGAAGTCTTGCCTTCGGAGAGCAGCTTCATCTGTTCCGTGCTCTCGAAAGTGAAGTTCGATGTACGCGCGATCGGCACGCCGACCGGCACGGCCACGCCGGTGCGCTCCTCGCCCGCGTGGATCGCCAGCGTGGCGTCGCCCAGACGCTTCTGTTTTGCAGGTTTTCTCATTGGCGATCCAGATTTACGCGCGCGGCAGCAGAATCGCAAGCGCCAATTTGGAGTACGCTGAAACATCCTTAAGCGGCCTCGCGTAATAATTCCCCATGCGAATCAATTTTGGCGCAACAATCCAAATTTGCTGGCTCGTTTTCCTGGTCTATTGGATCGTCGCCGCGTTCGGCGTCAATCGGATGCGCAGCAGGGAACCGGTGGCGCGGCGGCTCACGTATCTTCTGCTCATCGTGGTTTCGCTAATTTTGTTCAACGCCGATCCTCGGTATTTCGGTCCTCTGAACCTGCGCTTCGTTCCATGGTCGTACTGGATCGCGGCCGCGGCCGCGTTGCTCACTGCCGCCGGAATTGCCTTCGCCATCTGGGCCCGCAACCACATCGGCAAATTCTGGAGCGCCAGCGTGGCCATTCGCGAGGATCACCAGTTGATCCGCAGCGGGCCTTACTCTCGCATTCGCCACCCGATCTATACCGGCATCCTGGTGGCCCTCGCCGGCACCACCCTGGCCGTAGGCAACTACCGCGCATTGCTTGCTTTCTTGCTGATTCTGGTGTCGTTGATTTATAAAGCCCGCCTCGAAGAAGCCCTGCTTACTCGCGAGTTTGGCCCCGCCTTCGACGATCACCGCCGCCACACCGGCTTCTTCCTCCCGCGTCTGTCATGCATGATTGGGTCCTCAAGAATGCCTTTGCGTGGAAATGTGCGTTGCCCGATCCAATTGGCCCTGTCAATTCCATTACTCCGGAGTCGGTCGATGGGCTATTCAACAGAGAAGGCTACCGTTCGCCACTGGGTGCTCGCGCCGGTGGAGTCGGTCGCCTTTGCTTGGAGTTCGTACGCGCCTGTCGGCAAGTTGCTGATATCGAGTCGACCGCCAATTGGTATCAGAGGGTTGCCCGGCTGCGCGTATGGAGCGGCGTCGATGGGTTTGACTTGTCTCACGACACTGCCTGTCGTTGCGTCCACGATCCGCAACAACGCCTCCACTTTGGGCTGAGGCTGTTTAAGCCACAACGGCTCGTAAATTTGAAAGAAGTAACAAAACGGATCATTTTTTTCGAACAGGGTATTTGCGGTGGGTGTGATTTCCACGCCATCAGAAATGAGCGGCGCATAATTTTGAGGCAGAGCAATTGGAGACGCGGTCGGTTTCATTGGAATCTCGTGAAAGCTTCTAGGAGCTACGGTAACTGGCGACTCCGGTGGCTTCGTTTGCAGGTCACGAAATCTCCTGGCGAGTGCCATCCCGCTGATGCTTAGTTGCTCGCGATCATCGTTCGGCACCGTGAATGGCACCTCTGCTCGCCCAAACTTCCTCCCGTCCGTTAGACCGATTTTGAGACGATATTTGCCCGATGGTATCTGAACCTGCGTCTCGTAACGAAAGGGCGCTATGTACGGGCATCGGCCTTTAGAGAACCCCCAGAGAACTTTCCTAGCGATCACGTCAATTATTGGGTCACCGTCCCCTCTCGTCCGGGCGGCTTCATCACTGAACTGAAAAAGTTCTTTTCCGTCTTTCCCGAGCACGGTTCCTGTGATCCCGATGTCTTCTGGTGCGGAGTTACAGTTCTCGATCACGGCGTTCGAGGCGTAATCCACGACGATGCGCACCCGTGCTGTACCGTCACTGGCAACCAACGGAATTGCGGCCAGCTGAAAAGATAATTCGCCGCGCCTCTTCTTTTGCAGATCAAACGCTATGCGTTTCTCCAAGGCGGTCCCTTGTAGCGGATCGGCTCCCTTACGTGAAGCCTCGCAGTACTCACGGCGCGCGAACACGATCGAGTTGGGGCGATCAACTGTTATTTCAATTTTATGGCAGGCCCGACCGGGAGAAGATGACGGCGTGTATCCAATTTCGTATCCTGATAACGACGCTTCGAGAACGTTTCCGCCAGCGGTATAGTGCTCCCACAGCGGCATGGCCCACGTCCCGCCTCCGATACCTACAAACTCCCTATACTTACCGAGGTTGTCGGTAAGGATTGGCGAATCGCCCTGCTCATCTGGCTTAAAGCTCTCGATTTTTTCCTCCTCTCCGTCTTGGAATAACCTGAAATCGGTTGCGGACAGGCTGGGTACAGCCAGACTCTCGAACAACGGATTTAAGTTGCCAGTATTGAACTGGTGCCAGAAGTCGGACCAGCTCATGTGCTGGAGCCGCTCCACGCGCTCCTTATCCAGCACCACCACCGGAACCAACACTTCCCTCGACTGAACTCGGATCGTTCCAGCAGTATTCGTCTGCGCGACGGCAGGAGCCGAAGAGCACAAAACCGCGCTCGCCAACAAGACTGCGTAAATGAATTTCTTCACGCTACTGGCAAAGCGTTGGACCATTGAGGAGCCCTCGCCGTGAGGAATCTTGCGCGACATTTTAGTCCGAAACGTCAACAAACGGGATGCCATCTCGTTTAGTTAGCGCAGCGCGGAGGTGGGGTACCGAGATTCCCCCCCATCGCCTAAGTCGCAGTGGAAAAGTTCATGGGCCGGCGCACTCTCCGCGACGCACTCCGAGCGGCGCTCACCTATTGTTCGCGCACGACGCATTCTGCAAGTCTGCGCTTCTGTCCTGCGCGTGCCGCGCCTTACAGCTTCTCGCGAAGGCTGCGGATCTTGGTATTCATTTCCCAATTTGGGAAAATTGGTACTGCGGTCAGATTGAACCTCGACCGTAATTCATAGCCGTGCTACCGTGAATTGTTTTTGTCGCTTGCGCGAGAGCGGCCGAGCGCAAGCAACACAGTTTGAATTACGATCGGCGGCAAACGGCCCGTGTGGTCGTCAGTGGGCGCGATAGGAGGAGGAACGCGATGAATTTGGCCATCAGTGCACTACCGTTGGCATCGCGCCCGCCGCGCGAAGTCGGTGCATCGCAGCTCGCAAAACCTAATCGCGAAGACGTGTCGAGTAGCGCGCAAGCTAACCCTTTGCCAATTAGCAGCTTCCAGTTTTCTAATAGCGAACCGGACCAGGACTCGCGTCCCGAGGCGGCATCGCGCCCGCCGCGCGTGCTCTTGGAATCCGGCGAGGTCCGTTTTTCGCATTTCGCCAGAGTGCGCGTGACCAACGGTGCGAACGTACCCGGAACAGTCAATCGAGTAGAAACATCAAGCTTATATACTTGACGCAGGTAGCGGGATGCGCGTATGATTGCGCCGTTCCCGAAGCCGCGTCCGTTTCCCCGCGAGCAAAGGCGAATAAGGAGGCCAATGACGATTGCCGCTGGGATCGTTTGTGCTGATGGGATTCTGATCTGCGCCGATAGTGAAGTTTCCTATGCGCCGTCAAAGCGCCAGCGCGAGAAGGTGTATCCATTTGAGAACCATCTGCTTTTGACTGGCTCCGGCAACGGTGACTTCATAAAAATGGCATTCGATAAACTGTGCGATGAATACAAGAACTCGCGTCCGGTGAACCCTTCCGATGCGCGCCAGGTTCTAGAAACGCTAGTGTTAAAAATGTACCAAGAACACATCTTTAGTTTCTATCAGACCAACGATCCAGAAAGGCCGTCGCTGAATTTAATTGTCGCTTCGCGTTGCAAGGATGGTCGGCTGGCGCTTGTGAGAACGCGTGACACCGCAGCTATTTTGGTTGATCGGTACGAAGCCACTGGGTCTGGCGAGGACCTGTTCGAGTATTGGGCGAGGCTGTTTTATAGATCAACTCTCACGATGGACTTAATGTCCTACCTAACGCTTTTTATTCTCCGCGAGGTAAAAAGAAACGTGATGGGATGCGGTGGAGAAAGTCACATAGTTTGGATGCCGAAAGACGAGAGCGTAAAGATTGTAAGTCGCTTTTTCAGTGAGGATATGATTTTGGCCGGATTCCCAGATAGGGTGGTCCAAATTTTAGTCGAATGTCGTGACTTGGGTGTTGATGACAAGCGATTAGAGCGCGACTTGGAGAAATTTGTTGAGGCTGTTAACGCGGTGCGTCAGGCGGAAAAGCAGAAGATCGGCATGGGGAAATTCATTCGAGAAAAGCAAGCCGATCAGGCTGTCCAACCGCCAAAGACGGAAGAATAAGCTAGGCCGTTAGCTTCTCGAAAGTGAGGGTGGGGGCAGTAATCATGTGCCGCAGCGTATCAGTGAACAAATCGGGCCGTTTTCTGCGATTAAAACGAAAGGCCATTTCTTCGCAATAGGCTTGGAGATGCTTCGCGCTCACACGATGCCAACTACCAGTTATTCCGCGCTTCAAAAGAGAGAACGCAGATTCAATCGTATTGGTGTGCGTCTCGCCTTTCGCGTAGATGTGAAGCTTGTGCCGGATCGTCTTGTGCCGCCCAGTCTTGCGGAGATGCCCCGCTGCGCTCCGGTAGGCCAGCGCATCGTCCGTGAAAAGCACGTCCACATCTTCGCTGATATTCTCGCGGATGTATTTTTCAAGCGTGCCGCTCTTGATGTCTTTGGTGTGGAAGAAACGCAGATCGCCGCCGCGCTGACGAATGCCGATCACGGATTCCTTGTTGGCGAATCGGTTTTCCTGTCCCTGCCGTCGATTGATTCCGCCAATGAAGGTTTCGTCCATTTCCACTTTGCCGTCAAGCATCGGCTCGTCAATTGCGACCATCGCCGCACGGATGCGATGGCAGAGAAACCATGCAGTCTTGTAGCTGATTCCGATGGTGCGCTGAATCTGGCAAGCGGACATGCCTTTTTTCGCTTCGCAGAGAAGGTAGGTCGCGGCAAACCACTTTTCGAGAGGGAGATGGGTGTCATTGAAGATCGTTCCGGTTGTGACGGAGAATTGGTAGTGGCATGACTGACACTCGAATTGCTTGCGGGATTCTAGATAGCAAATCTGGCGCTCTTTGCAGCGCGGGCAAGTCACGCCCTCGGGCCAGCGGAGTTTCGTCAGAATCTCACGGCACTTCTCATCGGTCCCGTACTGAGCGAGCATTTCCAGGAGAGCCATGAAAAAACCTCCAAAAAATAAGAAGAACCAAGCAACAGGCCGACCGCTCGAAAGGGTTCCATTGCGCAAGTTGGTTGCCGATGTGAAGCGCGATTTGCGCCGTAAGCTGAAGCCGGAGTGAATGTTGCGTTCATTACAAGAAAAGAGTATCAGAATGCCTTACCTGCGTCAAGTAAATAATCTTGAGAAACATGCGTAACTCATAGAAAACAAACCACCGGCTACCGCTCCAACCGGAACATCCCGTATCAAATAATTTCGCATCTTTTTGCCTCGAAAAACCTGCTCTTGCAACTACCCCGGCGATTCGGCAAGCTAGCCAGAGTGTACTGGGCGGTCCCACTGCCATGACTCTTCGCGAACGATTCCGCTGGGTTTTGCGCATGTCGATGCTGGCGTTCATTCTCGCCTCCGTGGCGTTTCTGAGCGCACTTACCGCGATGCGCATCGCCATACGCGGCAGGGAAGTGGTGATGCCCAACCTGGTTGGCGTTCCCGTAGATCAGGCCACGCAGATGCTGCAGGGGCGCGGCGTGGGCATTGTGGTCGAGGACCGCATCTACAGCCACTATCCGGTGGACGCCATCGCGCGGCAGAGCCCGCTTCCGGACATGAACCTAAAAGTTGGGCAGCACGCCCATGTGGTTTTGAGCCTCGGCGAGCAAAAGGTGACCGTCCCGCAACTGGAAGAAGCTAGCGTGCGATCCGCGCAGGTTCTGCTGCTTCGCGACGGGCTACAGGTTGGCGAGGTCTCCAGTTTGTACCTACCGGATACGGACGCGGACACCGTCCTCGAACAGGATCCCGCTCCCGGGACGGCGGGTGCGATCAACCCTCACGTGAACATGCTCGTAACGCTCGGGCCGCGCCCTCCGGCATACGTGATGCCGGCGCTCACTGGCCTTCCTTACGCGGAAGCGGCTGCAAAGTTATCCGCTGCCGGACTGAAAATCGCCAAGGTGGTGCCAGCCGCGTCTTCCGGCGCCGGGCGAGATATGGTGTTGGACCAAACGCCGGCACGCGGAAGGCGGGTCGATTCCACCACTCCCATCGAGCTTCAAGTGGCGGAATAGACTTGCCTGGACCTCTCCCCAGCAACCGATTCCGCTATGCTAGAATTCGCGAGATCGCTATGACCTACGCACGCATTGAGATCGCCGCTTCAATCCTGGCCTCCGATTTCAGCCGCCTCGGCGAGGAACTCCGAAGTGTGGAGAAGGGCGGTGCAGACGTGATACACGTGGACGTAATGGATGGCCAGTTCGTCCCCAATATCTCCGTCGGCCTTCCGGTGGTCGCTTCGCTGCGCAAAGCAACCCGCCTGCCCCTGGACGTGCATCTCATGATCGACAGGCCCGAACGTTTCATCGAGGAGTTTGTACGCGCGGGAGCGGATCGCGTGTTAGTGCATCAGGAATCGACGCCGCATCTGGATCGCGCCCTCGCTCTGATCCGGGAATGTGGGGCGCAAGCAGGCGCGGTGATCAATCCTTCCACCCCGGTGGTAATGCTTTCGGACGTGCTTGGAAAGGTCGATACCGTCCTGGTGATGTCGGTCAATCCGGGCTTCGGGGGGCAGAAATTCATCCCCATCGCTTTCACTAAAATTCGGCAACTAGCCGAGTGGCGGGCACGCTATAATGCGGACTACCGAATCGCGGTCGACGGCGGGGTCGATCTCGAGAACGTGGCCGAGTTGGCTCAAGCGGGCGCCAACACCTTCGTCGCGGGGACATCGATCTTCCACACGCCCGATTCCGCGGCTGCCACTCGCGAAATGAAAAGTGCGGCGACCAACGCTTTGCGCCAGCGGGTATAAACACTATGGGACGAGCTATGATCAAGAATCGCCATTGCCTGATAATCCTGTTGGTCGCGGCTATGGCCGGCTCACTGGGCGCGTCCGCGTACGGCACTCAAAAGATCAAGGTCATCAAGGAAAAACACAAGAAACAGAAAAACGCGCAGAGCACCAATATAGAATCCGCCGCGGAACCGGACAAGATTCTGTACGAGCGCGCGCTGAGTTCGCTGAAGCATTCGAAATACACCGAAGCGCGCCTCGAGCTGCAAACGCTGATCAACACTTACCCGGACAGCGAATACCTGGCCAAGGCCAAGCTGGCGATTGCGGATTCTTTTTACAAGGAAGGCGGAGTAGGGAATCTCACGCAGGCGATTGACGCCTACAAGAGCTTCATCGTCTTCTTCCCGTTTCTCGACGAAGCGCAATACGCGCAGATGCAAGTAGCCATGTGCCACTACCGGATGATGCTGAAATCCGATCGCGATCCGAGTGAAGCGGATTCCGCCGAAATCGAATTTCAAAATTTCCTACTGAAATATCCGCAGAGTCCCCTGGACGCCAAGGCGAGCCAGGATCTGCGCAACGTCCAGGAAGTAATTGCCGACGGCGAATACGAGATCGGGCGTTTTTATTATCTGAAGCCGGACTATCCCGCGTCTGCCGCGCGCCTGACGGAGGTCGTCGAGCGCTATCCGCTATATAGCAACTCCGATGATGCCCTATGGATGCTGGGCAACATCTACATGATCGCTAAGAAGTATTCGAAAAATGAAGATGACAAGAACCATTGGGCCGATTACGCGTCCAAGTGCTATACCCGCATCCTGAGCGATTATCCGCTGTCGGAGCACGCAGCCGGTGCGAAGGCGGAGTTGAAATCGATGGGAATGCCCATCCCTACAGCCGATCCTCACGCCCTCGCGCGCATGGAACAGGACCAACGCTTCGAGAAGAAACACCACGAGCTTTTCGTGATGAGGTGGCCCAAGGAGATTCTGTTTTCCCATCCGAACATGACGGATGCCGCGCAAGCGGGCCAGCCGAACCTGAACCCGCCGGATGATGCGATTTCTGCCACGGACGTCCTGAAGCGCAATGCACCGGGCCCTGTGTTCACCATGGCGGCTGTTCCTGCAACCGCGGCGAATTCGGATACTCCAGTCGGCGATGCCGTGCCGATCAACGCCGAGCCGAAGTCCCAAGTTGAGGATGCCCCGACTACCGGCGTGGGCGCGCAGATCGTCTCCACGGGCGGAGCCGACTCCGCGAGCGACAGTTCCACGCCGGCTGCAGTTGCTCCCGCCGCAACACCCGCTCCTGCGCCCGCTGGTCAGAGCGTTCTCTCTGGCGTAGGTTCGGACACCGGTACGGGTGCGGTCTCGAACTCCGCGGCGCCGGGTACGGCAGCCGCAGCGCCCGATCCCGCACCGGCCGCGAGTGCCCCCGCAACATCTGAGGCAAAGCCCGACCAGCCAGCGGCATCATCGTCTTCAGCTGCCGCGACCACCACCACCCAAGACTCCGCTAAGCCCGAGGCGAGCAAAAACGACTCGAAAACCGAGTCTAGTAGCAAGAAAAAGCACGGGCTCCACAAGATAGTTCCCTGGTAGTGTGCGTTAAACCCCCTACTGACGACTGTAGCACCCACCTCTGTTGACTTCGTTGACGCTCCCCTTGCGTAATGTTGCAATAGAGCTGCACGCGGGCGCCGGGCCGTCCGCGGGGACCGCATCGCCAGGGGACATCCGTGCCAAAGATTTTGGTTGCAGACGACAACACCAATATCCAGAAAATGGTCTCGCTCGCGCTAGAAGAGCGCGGTATCAGCGTAGTCTCGGTTGGCAACGGAGAAGCCGCGGTACGGCGGATCCCCGATCTCGATCCCGACTTAGTTTTGGCAGACATCTTCATGCCTGTTCGCAACGGATACGAGGTGTGCGAATTTGTAAAGAAGGACGAACGCTTCGCGCATGTACCGGTGATCTTGCTGGTTGGCGCTTTCGATCCGTTGGACGAAAAGGAAGCCCGCCGCGTGGGCGCGGATGGCGTCCTGAAAAAGCCCTTTGTGCCACCCGACCCGCTGATTGCCATGGTGACCTCTGCGCTGGAGAAAAATCCTCGGGTAGCTGCGGAACTTGCCAAAGCTAAAGAAGCAAAGATGGCTCCGCCGCCGGAGCCAATCCCGAGCATCGATCTTTCGGCGCGCCCTGAGCCAAAACCCCTTCCCGAATTTCCCGAACCTTCTCCCGAAGAGGCCGCGCTGGTGTACGGATTCGGCAAAGGGGTCCGCCCACAACCCGCCGAAGAGGACGTTGATGTCGAGGAGTTTGGAAAAGGGCCCGTTGCCATTCCGAACTCGCGCGCCAACGAAGATGATGATGACGAGGACGAGCAATCGACTTCCAAGGGTTGGCGCCGCTCGGCCATGGATCTGGAAATCCCGGACGACGTGGCCAACAAGCCCGCCATTCCATCCATGGATGATCTAGAGCCGATCAGCTTTCCGTCTGAAAAAGACTATCCTCCGCGCCGTGTCACTGTCCCCGAGCCTATCGAAGACATCAAGCCAGCCGCGAATAACGATACGTTGAGCACTTCTTCGGGATTTTCGTTGCGGCAAGTCGAGGATTCGGAGCCACAACGCGCGCCTGAAGCGGTAGCCAGCGCGACCGAAGTTCCGGAAACGTCGCAACTGCAGCCAGCGCCTGAGCCGGAGGCACCCGTCGAGGTCCACCCGGTGCCAGAGGCCGATACACGATTGGCGGGGTTTCCCGAGCCGAATTCGACTTCGGCCGGCGGCCACTGGCTGGACGCAGTTGCGTCAATCGATGCAGCACACGTGGCCGGCGGCTGGATGGACGCATTGAACGGCGAGCAGCCAAGAGTGCAAGAGGCGTCTGAAGGGGGCACGGAACCCGGCATAGATCCGATTCATGCGATTGATGAATCATCTGAAGTCACCTCGTCTGCATTTCCGGTAACGCCGCCGGTGGTGACGGTCTCCTCTGCGGAGCCGCGTTTGCAATCGGACGACCGGGCAGAGGAACATCAGGTTGATCCGAAAGATGCGCAATCCTTTTTCGCTGATGAGTCTGAACATGAGCCGGTTTCCGCACACGCCCCGGATGGACCGGTCGCCAACACTTCCGCGGTTTCGGGGCACGACATCGAAATCGATGCGGATGATTCTGCGCCACCGCTCGCGTTCACGGACCCTGCACTTGTGGAGCCGCCGGCCGTGCGCGTCACGCCGGAGCCGCTGCTAGTGGACGAAGATGCCAGCGGTCCATCGCTGTACGGCGCGCCCGCCGAGGAAACCACTCCGCTGCATTCGTTCATTGCGCCGCCTTCGGAAGCGGCCGCCGCCGCGCCAACCGCTGCGCCGAGCCAAGCTGCTGAGTTTTCCCTGCAGGCGCCGCCCGATAACGCTGAATCACTATCTGACGGCGAAACCGAGGAGCGCGTTCCGACGATGCCGCCGCCGAATCGCGAGGCGCTCGCTCATATTCCGTTCCTCACTCCGCCGCCGTCGTTCATCGCTGATATGAATTCGCCTGCGTCGCATCAGGAACCGCGCCTTGCCGATCCCGAAACGGTGGACGCAGTGGTGCAAAAGGTCCTTGAAAAGCTTCAGCCACAGCTTCAGGAGCTCCTCTCGCAGGGATTGCTGAAGCCGCTAGTAGAAAACCTACTCCAGAACGAATTGACCAAAAAGCTATAGTCATTTCGTCATCGCTTACCGCACCCAGTCGCGAATGCAATTGCAGGCACCACCTCGCTCGGTAAACAACCATCCTTGCGCCGCGCCCCGATGTGTCCCGGAGTACAACAGTAAGGTTCAAATTGAAACTGATGTACCAGCGACAGCGGCGAGGCGGATTGAGACCATGGCGCTGTCGAGGATTGCGACGCAGCGATTCTCGGCGGCCAGAGTTCTCGCACGGGCGTGAGGCTTGCCCACCATGGGACCGCAGCTAGTGGGCCAGCGGGAATTCAGTCCGATATCGCCGCCGAGTCAGCAGCAGGTTACAGCCGTCGCCGCGATGCAGCCCCGACAGGATTCGCCGTTTTACCCGGCCCAAATTCAAGACGCGTTCATAAAATCTGAGGAGAAAGCCATGTCCGTAGAAGAGTGCGTTGAAGAAATCGTACGAGAGCCGTTGGATGAACGTGCAGAAGAAAATCCGGTGATCGGGGTGTGGAAGCTTGTTTCCTCGGAGGCCACGGTGATGCACGACGGAAAGACCGAGGTCTATAACACAAAAAATCCCAAGGGCTACCTAATCCTGACCCCTTGGCAGCGCATGATGACGGTCAGTATTGGCGGCCATGGCGACCGCAAAAAAGTTCCCACCAGCGACGCCGATCTTTCCGAGCTCTGGAAATCAATGCTGGCGTATACGGGAAAGTTTCGCGTGGAAGGCGAGTATCTGATCACCAATGTGGACGTCGCCTGGTACGAGCTGTGGACCGGCACCGAACAGCGACGGAAATTCCAACTCGACGGCGACACGCTCACGGTCGTAACCAAGCCGCAGCCGATCGGCGGCACTGGCGCTCGCGCGAAGGCGTTGGTTTCATGCAAGGTCGTCTGGGAACGCGAAGAATAAGCCCCCTGTCATCATCCGTAAGCTGCCCTGCCGGGCCGCACACGTTTTGCGATGCATCGTGGTCCGGCAGTTCACCGCCGTGAATTCGCTCAACATTTTTGCTTTTCCTCGCCGTGGTCACGAATTCCCCCAATTGACGCCCTCTGCGCGCTCCCCGTATATTCATTGTTTAGCTTCCGCGTAAATTTCGAGTCGATAGGACGCTATGCCCCAGGAAATTCCCAAGGCTTACGAACCGCAGGAAATCGAGGAGCGCTGGGCCAAGGCTTGGTTCGACGAGAAGCTTTTCCGCGCGGAAAATTCAGGAGATGGCCCGCCATTTTCGATTGCGCTGCCGCCGCCCAACGTCACCGGCTCGATTCACGTCGGCCATCTCCTGGAACACACGCAGATCGACATGCTAGTTCGCTGGCACCGCATGAAGGGCAATCACACGCTTTGGCTGCCGGGCATGGATCACGCCGGCATCGGTACGCAGTACGTCGTCGAGCGCGAGCTGGCCAAGCAGAATATGCGCCGCCAGGATTTAGGCCGCGAGGAGTTCGAGCGGCGCGTGTGGAAATGGAAAGCGGAAAGCGGCGGGGCGATCAAAGGGCAGATGGTGCGCCTCGGCGCTTCCTGCGATTGGACGCGCGAGCATTTCACGCTCGAGCCCAAGCTCTATCGCTCCGTTCTGGAAGCCTTCTTGCGCCTCTACCGCGAAGGCCTGATCTATCGCGGGCCGTACATGGTCAATTGGTGCACGCGCTGCCAGACGGCGATCAGCGATCTTGAGGTTGTTCACGTCGAGCGGCCCGGGAAGCTTTGGCATCTCCGTTATCCGATCACCGGCTCGAACGAATTTCTTGTTGTCGCGACCACCCGCCCCGAAACGATGCTCGGCGATACGGCCGTTGCCGTTCATCCGGACGATGAACGTTACCAGCGCCTCATCGGGAAGACCGTCGTTCTGCCGCTGATGAACCGGGAAATTCCAGTCATCGCGGATTCGTACGTCGATCGAGAATTCGGCACCGGCGTTGTGAAGATCACGCCGGCGCACGATCCGAACGATTTCCAGGTCGGCAAGCGTCACAATCTCCCGGAAATCGACGTTATGACCGACGATGGCCACATGAGCGCCGCCGCCGGAAAATATCAAGGGCTCGACCGCTTCGAGGCCCGCAAGCGCATCGTCAGCGATCTCGAATCGCTCGGCCTGGTCGATCGCATAGAAGACATCACGCACTCGGTCGGCGTCTGCGACCGCTGCAAGTCAGAGGCCGAGCCGCGCATCTCGATTCAGTGGTTCATGAAAATGAAGTCCCTCGCGGACGCCGCCAGGCAGGCCGTCCTCGACGGACTGATTGAAGTCGTGCCGGAAAACCAGCGGACGATTCTCTTGCAATGGTACGCAAATATTCGCGATTGGTGCATCTCGCGGCAGCTTTGGTGGGGCCATCGCATTCCCATCTGGCATTGCAACTCCTGCCAAGAAATGGTTCCTGCGACGGATTCTAGCGTTGAAATCGTCGAGGGCCACGCGCGTGCGTCGGGCGTTCCCACCCAGTGCCCAAAATGCGGTGGATCGAAGCTCACCCAGGATCCGGACGTGCTGGACACCTGGTTCAGCTCGTCGCTCTGGCCGTTTTCCACGCTTGGCTGGCCAGACGATACCGCCGATCTGCGCACGTTCTACCCCACGAGCTTGCTCGTCAGCGGCTACGACATTCTTTTTCTCTGGGATTCGCGCATGATCATGATGGGGCTGCATCTAACCAGCGGCGCCGAGCCGAAAGACAGGATTCCTTTCCGCCGCCTCTACTTGCATTCCCTGGTTCGCACATCCGAAGGCGCGAAGATGTCAAAAACCAAGGGCACCGGCGTCGATCCTCTCCAAATGACGCAGCAGTATGGCACCGATGCGCTCCGCTACATGCTCGCCAGCATGGCCGCCCCCGGCACGGACATCATTCTTAGCGAAGACCGCGTTCTCGGCGCCCGCGCTTTCGCCAACAAAATCTGGAATGCCGCGCGCTTTCTTTTCGTGAACCTAGAGAAAGTCGAGTCCTCGGGACTAGCGAACGATCCCGCAGCGGGTCCGCCTGCAGGTGGCAAGCCCTTCTCGGTCGATGAGCTAGCCGCTCCGGACATTCGCGCCAAGGCGCCATATCCAGTTCCGGGAGAAGGCGCTCTGGCGCACCGCTGGATTTTCTCGCGGCTTGCGGCTGTGAGTGAACAGGTCGGCGCCGCGCTCGATGGCTTTCGGTTTCATGAAGCGTGCCAGGCGATCTACCAATTCTTCTGGGGCGATTTCTGCGACTGGTATATCGAGTGGGTGAAGCCGCAATTGACGTCGCCCGATCGCGCGCTGGCCATCGCTGCTTGGCGCAATATTTTCGCCGCATTGGATGCGGCGCTGCGCCTGATTCATCCAGTGATGCCGTTTCTCACGGAGGAGCTCTGGCACCGGCTCCCACAGCCCGAAGGCGTGCATTCCATCGCTCTGGACAAATTCCCCGAGCCGCGCGCGAACTGGACGAATGCCGCGGCGGATGATGAAATGGCTATCCTGCAGGAGATCGTGATCGCCGCGCGCAATATTCGCGCCGAACTGAAGCTCGATCCTAAGCGGAAGGTGGCCGCCGATTTCTTCGTCACTGGCCCGATGCGCCGCATTCTCGTCCAGGATAATATGGACGCGATTTTGCGGCTCGCGTCGCTATCAGAGCTGCGCATCATGCGCGGCCATGTCGATTCCGAAGGAGGAGCTGTTCGCTCCACAGCGGCTTTCGATCTGCGCATCGCTTATGGCGACGCCATCGATAAGCAAGCCGAAACCGCGCGTCTGCAAAAGGAAATCGACCGCTTGGTGAAGGATACCGAGTCAAAGCGAAAGCGCCTCGCCGATGAAAATTTCACTAGCAAAGCGCCGGAAAAAGTGGTCGACGCCCTGCGTGCCACGTCCGAGGAGCGTCAGCTGGAACTTAGAAAGCTTCGCGAGCGCCTGCGCCAGATGGAGCAAGGCTAAAGGTCCGCCGGATTCCGTCCGCGCGCCAGCAGTCGCGCTCGATATCTTGCGACTCGCCCAGCGCCGTCGTAAACTTCGTCGCAGGGGGAACTGATTATGAAGGGCAGCCAGAAGGTTATCGACGCTCTGAACGATGCCTTGCACGAAGAACTGACGGCGATCAATCAATACTTCCTGCATGCAGAGATGTGCGAGAACTGGCACTATCATCGCCTGGGAGAACTGATCAAAAAGCAGTCCATCGGCGAGATGAAACACGCCGAGGAGATCATTGAAAGAATTCTATTTCTAGACGGAACTCCCAATCTGACCAAGCATATCGACCTGACGGTCGGCAAGAATGTGAAGGAGCAGGTCGAAAGCGATCTGAAATTGGAAGTGAATGCCGTCGCCATGTACAACGGTTATGTTGAATTAGCGCGCACGGAGAAGGACAACGCCTCGCGCGAGCTATTCGAGCGGCTGCTCAAGGACGAAGAAGAGCACGTCGATTGGCTGGAAGCGCAAGTTCACCAGATGAACGAGCTCGGCTACGAGCGCTACCTGAGCCAGCAGATCGAAGAAGGAGACGACGAGTAGCGAGCTTCTTTTACCCCCGGTACGTACCCGACCTCAGTGGCTAACGCGCGGCTTTTCGGAACACAACACAATAAATGTCGTGGTAAGCGTCGCGAGCGGGCCAGTTGTTATCGACACGCTCCACTCTGAGTCCGGAGGCCGTCATTTCGCGGATCAGGATTAGTTGCGGGACTCCATGTCCGATGCGGTTCTTCGGCACACCTGGGGGAATCGAAGTACCCTTCCGGGGGTTCTCGTCGATCACCGCTAGGCGTCCTCCAGCCTTAAGCGAGCGGAATAGGCTCGCGTCGATCGCTTTTGGCTCAGTCAAGTGGTGATACACGAGTCGCATGAAGATCGAGTCGCAGCAGTGGCGCGGAAGGTTCGTGTCGGACACGGAGGCTTTCACGACGATGATGTTTGGTTGCTTCGCCGCCAATTCGCTGAGGCGGGCGAGCTTTTTCGGATCGAGCTCCGTGCTATAGACTTTTCCGTTTGATCCGACCCGCTCGGCGGCAAGTACGGTCAACTGCCCATTGCCCGCGCCGATTTCCGCGACAGTACTGCCGGAACGCCATTTTAACAAGCTTGCCAGGCGGTCAGCTTCCCGTTGGTATGTATCCTGCGCACGCGATAGCGGTGCAGCGATTGCCAGTAGAGCCAGCGCGATGAGTAAACGCCGTAGCGATCTGTTATGCATTTGGTTGGAATACTAGCCTCTCGGGCGGTCATACTCAAGGCGAGCAAATTGACAGTTGCGTAGTGCTCCGCTATTCTGGATCATCCGAATAACGGAAAATTGAGGAGATCGAATGCCACAGGGCACGCCGGTAAAGCATCGAAAGAAGTCGAAGTCGGTATTGAAGAACATCCGCCAGACGGAACGCCGCACCGCGATGAATCGCATGAATCGCACTCGGGTGCGCACCGCTATTCGCCAGATGCGCGCCGCATTGGTCGGCAGAGATGCCGCGGCTGCAACAAAGCTGGTGCCAGCCACATTTTCGGCCATCGACAAGGCCATCCAAAAGGGCACGCTTCACCGCAACACAGCGAAGCGCTATAAGTCGCGGCTTTCGCTCGCGTTGAACGCTCTAGCCGCCAAGAAGTAGGTTCCGGCGCTGGCTGAGGATTTTGCCGGAAAACGCTCCGAGGATTCGGGGCGTTTTTTTTTGCGCTCCCGCCACCGGTTTCGTCCCGATCCCATGGAGTGCGGCAGCGCTGCACTCGTTGTTTTTTTGCTTCAATGGAGGCACGGCAGCAGCGCTTTTCGCTGTGCTAGCTCGCTCTGGGACGGGCGCTAGGAGCCTCGTAGCGGGGTCGTCCGCTGCTCGCTACGGAACTTGGGCTACTGCCGGGAATTTGCCGCTCCAACCCGGTTGTGAAGCTTCACAGGGCCACTCCACGCGGCGGCCCAGCCTCGAATTGTTCGCTCAGGTGGGGAAGAAGGCGGGAAAATGGCGGTTAGCGGGGCCGGGGCGCTGCGTTTATGGCTTCCTGCAGGAGATTTTCAGCGGATGCCAGATGCCGCTGCGGCGGCAGGCGACGTAAGCCGCGCGATCAAGAATTCCATCGTGGCGCGCGGTTCTGGGTTCCTCGATTTGAACTCGCTATCGGCCTCCGCCAGCGCCGCCAGCCCCGAGAGTAATTCCGCTTTCGGTACCCGGTGAGATTGGCGGACCGCCATTTCCGCCGAATCGGGACGCATGCTCAACTGCCGTGCTGCTTGAAAACCGCCGGTATGCGCGGGCAATTCCCGCGCCTCGATCAACTTGCGATAAGTCCATGCGAGCGCTCCCACGATTCCCGCGGGCTCTTCGCCTTCACGGAGCAAATTGTCCAGGAAAGCGAGCGCGCCCGTGCGGTTGCGGTTGACCAGCATGTCTGCCAACTGCCACACGGTATTTCGCCTCGCCGCCACCACAAGAGCTTCCACATCGGCCACACTAATCCTGGCGCGGCCCTCCGGCGCTCGTACGTAGACGGAAAGCTTTTCGATCTCAATGTGCATCCGCGCCGGCTCACCATTTAGGATTTCGGCCAGCAGCGCGGCGGCGTCGCGATCGATTTCCGTACCCAGGTCGCTGGCCATTTGCGCGGCCAGCGCAGCTGCGGATTCTTCCCCAATCGCCAATTCTACGATCAGCGCTTTGTCGCTGAGCAGTTTGAAAAATTTCTGCCGTCGATCCAGTGCATCCGCTTCGATCACCAGGAGCGAAAAGGGCGCGGGCGAGGCAAAGTAGCCTGCGAGTGCCTTTAAGATTTCATCGCGCGATCCTTCGCCGAGCCGCTCCACTGACTCGGCCCCATCGACGAGAATCACCTGTCGCTCGGCAAGCATCGGCATGGTGGCTGCGCGCCCTACGATCTCGTCCCAACCGGCATCTCGCGCCGAAATCCTAGTGACCGCCCAATCTCGCGCTGCTTCGGGAACACTGGCTTCGATGATTTTGTTCCGGCACAGCTCGCGCAGATAACTGTCGCTGCCAAGCAGCACGACGGCAGCCGGCGGTTTGCCCGCGCGCAGCGACTGGATGAGTTTTTCGGGCGAAGTTGCCGCCATCAGAAGCCCTCCAGAACATTGGCCACCAAGTTGGAAGCGAAATCGCGCGCCATGCGTTCGAGCGCGGGGTCCTCTTGCTGGAAAAATGTGCTTACACTCGAAGGGATCTGATATTCGCTGCGAAAAACCATGTCCTTGTTTTCGTAGGCCGGTTTTTCAGCGTTTGCGCCGACGAACGTAACCCTGGCGTGGACGGTTACAAGCGTGGTGGTCACCTGGCCAGTGTTGGCGTCGAAGAGCACCGGTGAAGTATCGATCGAAAGAATCTCGCCTTGCAACACGGCGTCCGCGGAGCTCGGATCGGGCACGATATGGTATTTCGTGCGAGTAATCAACTCGCGTATCACGGCTTGGGTAAAGCGCTGTTCGATACGGTATTGCACCGTATCATTCTTAAACGTCGGCACCGCGATGCTCGTCCACGCAGCTGGCAGATTGGAACTGTGCCCGGCGACGTGATACCCACATCCGGCAATCGCAAGACCCGTAAGCACGATCGCGCAGCCCAAAGCGCCTAGCGACCGGTAGCGCATTGTCGCGCAGTCATGGTGTTGAGGCGTTTCCGTCCTACCGGGGCGTGGCAATCAATTCCTCCGCAATGCGCACAGCATTCGTGGCCGCCAATCGCAAATGATCCGCGACGCCCCAGATCCACACGCCGCCCGGAATATTCGGATCCGTGGACACTCTTCCAAAATGAATCTCGCTTTCGCCTGCGACGCTGACGTTGTCAGGTGACGGATCATCTTCGGCTGCGATCTTCGCGCCAAGACTTGCGAACGACGCTGCGATCGCATCTGATGAGGTCTTCGCGGCATCCGCGCCGAGATCCGCATAGGCGGCCAAAGCATACCCGTAAAACACCGGTGCCTGGAGCAATTGAATTGCTGGCGTGGGAATGCGCCCGGCGAGATACGAGGCCACGTCGCGCGCAATCGCCGCCCGAACGTCCGCCATGGCTGGTTTGCTGGCTCGGCCATACTGCGCCAGTAAATTGAATGCAACTTGCGAATCGAAAACCAGGCGTCCGATTCCCCGAAACGCGAGAAGGTTCGTCGTCTGGCTTTCCAGTTCTTCTATTCCCGGCTGATCGCGTTCGGATACCGGAGGAAATAAAAGCGCGATAATCCGCTGCGGCTGGAACTTCGCCAAACCTGCGGCTAGCGTACAGGCGATGATCACCGGCGCAGAGGGCGAAGTAACCGCGATTTTCCGCTCCGATGCCGCGCCCGCAGGCTGGGGCAGTTGGGAATTCAGCGAAGGAATCGAGGCGTACACCGGAGACACAGACGTGCATCCGGTGAGGTCGATCACCGTGGCGCCAGCGCTCTGCGCCGCGCGCCAATTCTGTTCGGTGTCCACAGCGCTGCCTGCGAAGAACGCGAAAGACACACCTTCGAAGCTGTCTTCTTCTATCGAGCGGATGAACGTAGGCTCGCCGCCCGCTTCGGTGAGCGTTCCGGCCACCACGCTCGCATCCAGCAGCACGATATCTACGGCAGGGAAGTGGCGATCGTCCAAAACCTGCTTCAGCTCTTTACCCAGCAGCGAAGACGCTCCGACGATGGCCACGCGATAGGAATTCGCGGGTTTCAGGCCCATATTTCACCAATTTTACGCGTGGCGGGAAGCCGTGCGATGTCGTACGACACGAACGAGTTGCAGCACCAGCCCGTGAAGCATGTAGGCGCCCGCAATCGCCAGTAGGGTGGGCCGGGAGAAGAACCAGACCGCTCCGAACAGCATGGCAATAGCGACCACGGAAAGCGAGGGCCAGCGTTTCGTCCATTGGATATCTTTGAAGCTGTAGTAGCGGATCGTGCTGGACATCAAAATCCCGAGCACCGCTACAAGCACCAGCCAGAATACTGAAATGCTCGGGTTCTCAATTGGATCCCTTACGAAGTGCACCACCGCCGCGATCATCCCAGCGGCTGCGGGAGTGGGCATGCCCGCGAAGAAGCGGCTGCTGCCTTGCGCCATACCCTGAATGTTGAACCGCGCCAGCCGCCAGGCGCAGCAGCACAGAAAGAAGAATCCGATTACCAACCCCAGTTGAATCAGATAACCCGCCCCGGCCACACCGGGCGCATTGGCGGCAACGCGCACGCCCCAAGAATACGCCAGAAGCGCGGGAGCTATGCCGAAGCTGATCACGTCAGCCAGCGAGTCAAACTGCTTGCCGAACTCACTGTTGGTGCCCATCGCCCGGGCCACGCGTCCATCCAGCGAATCAAAGATGATCGCGAGACCGATGGCGCGTGCGGCGTTATCCAGATCGTTGACCTGCCCGTTAAGCGTCGCAAGAACGGCGTAATAGCCGCACAGAAGGTTCGCGACGGTTAGTACGCTGGGAAGCACGTACACGCCGCGGCGCAGCCGGTGATTCCGAAACGGCTTCCGGGGTTCGTCGTGGTGCCCGATGGGGTCTATAAGGTCGAAGTCCATTTTGCTAGAACGCTCTCGCCGCCTTTCACCATCTGCCCACGGGTGACGGTTATCAGCGCTTCCATCGGCAGCCAAATATCCACGCGTGAGCCGAACCTTATCATCCCCACGCGTTCGCCAAGGGCGACTTTGCTGCCCTCTTGCTTCCAGAATAACACGCGACGTGCGACCGCTCCGGCAATTTGTTTGAAGACCACACGCCCGTGTGCTGTATCCATATAGATCACGTTTTGCTCGTTCAGCTGCGACGCTTTCGAGCGGAACGCGCCCAGAAACTTCCCCGGCCGGTAATCCACACGCGTGATGCTACCCGCCACAGGTGCCCGCTGCACGTGCACGTCCCACACTGCCAGAAAGATGCTCACGCGGTGGCCCATCCGCGACTCAAGAGGCTCGTCCACGATTTCCACCACGTGGCCGTCCGCCGGCGACACAATCAAGGATGGATCGGAGGGAATCGGCCTTTCAGGATCGCGGAAGAAATAAAAAACGAAGAGCCCCAGCAAAAAGAAAACCAGTCCCGGCCAGAACCACGACCGCCATTTCCAGGCCACCAGCCAGCAGCCGATAGCGATCACCAGCGGAGGGATCGCAAACCGATACGCGTCTTTTACCATGCAGAGGACGAAAAGCTTCCTTGTGGTGACAAACCGCGAAGAGCTCCCCGGCTGCGGACGCGAATCACGCCGAGCTTTTACTCCGCAACGGGGTAAAAATACCTACCGCGTACACCCCAATCGTATGACAGAACGAGTGAAACCGGCCGCCTATCGACTCGCCATCTGCCGATAACGAGCCACGATCGACTCCATCTGATCCTTCAGGCGAAGCTTCAGTTTCTTAAGCGTCGCTTCCCGCAGCAAATCCTCAGAGTTCACGTAAGCCGACGTCATGAGTTGTTCGAGCTGGGATTCGCAATGGGAGTGCTCTTCGGCAAGGCGGCGAAACTCTAAATCAGTTGCAAACAGGGACTGCCGGATATCTTCCGCGATCGGCATTAATCCCCTCCTGGTTGCAGTGCTCACATACTTGTAACAATTATCACAATCGGCCCGTCGAGCCAATAGGTTCAATTGCGGAAATTCAAATCTCCGTGCCGAAGATTAAAGCGAGTTCAGCAACTCGTTGGAGAGCAGCCGCGCCTTCTGCGCCAAGTTTTGCGCTCGGTCCCAGTCGCCGCCCTTGCTGGCGTCCCGCGATTGGGACACGAAACTACGAATCTTGTCCGCCAAGTCTTGCTGCGCCGCGCTCAGGCGCTTCCCGTTTGTCTGCTGCAAGTTGCGCTCCGCCGAGGCGATATCGTCCCCGGTCTTCCGCGCGTAGAGCGATTGATCGGTTGGTGAAATCTGTGGCGATATTTGTGGGGCGGCGTGGGCAGCCGGTTGCTCGCCCGATTGCGGGGGGTGCTCGTCCTGCCGCCGTCTTGGCGCAGGAGGAGCTGTGGGGGCGATCACCACCGGAGCGGGCGGGGTAGCCGCGGATGGAATTGCGGGGGGAGCAGCCTCCGCCTCCGCCGGAGGCGTCGCGTCCGTATCCGGTGCGATGGTCATTGGCCGGTCAGTCCCTTGCGATGGCGCAATGGGAGCAGTCGTCACAGGAACGGCCGCACGTACACGCTCGTGCGCACATCCCGCCGCGCCCAAAGAAAGAGCGCACGCAAGGATAATCAGCGGCATCCGAACGCCAGAATCTTGGCTGGGCATTTATCGCTTTTCCGCTGCAAAGGGCTGGCTGAAATCCCGGATCGCCTCCGCCGGCGCTTCGGCTACACGCGCCAACGGCAGCAAAACCCGAAACGTCGTGCCACGCCCCAACTCCGACTCAAATTCGATCTGTCCGTTATGCAGTTGCACGAATCGAAACGTATTCGCTAATCCGATGCCGGTCCCGCCCGGTCTGGTTGTGAAGAATAGCTGAAAAATCTTCTTCTGATCTTCGGGCGAAATCCCCCGGCCAGTATCCGCTACCTCGATTGCCGCATACTCTCCCACGCGGCGCAGCCCCACTGTAATCTGTCCGCCGGGATCGGTGAAAAGGCACGCGTTCAGCACCAAGTTGGAAACCGCCTGATGCATCAACTGGCGGTCCACCATCGCCGCGGGAAACTCTCCTGGAAGTTCGGCGCGCAGCGTCAGCCCGCCCTTTGCAATTGACGGCCTCGCCGCATCGAGCACCTCGTCCAACAGCACCGGCAGATCGGTTTCTTCCAAGTTCAGTTCTACCGGCCGCGTGAAATTCAAAAAGGTCTTAACCGCACGGTCCAACCGGTCGATCTCGCTATCAAGCATTTTTACCGCTTGTTGCGGTTCGGGATCGATTGGCATGTTCGCTTTCAGCACTTCCAGCCACAGCCGCATTGAGTTCAGCGGATTCTTCACTTCGTGCGCCACTCCTGCCGTCACCCTCCCCAGTGCCGCCAGGCGTTCAGAAATCTGTAGCTGGTTGCCGATCCTCTCGATCGATTCCACGTCTCGAAGCGTTACCAGCGTCCCCATGCGCGTGCCGCGCTCACGAATTACTTGCACGCCCACACCCACTCGCTGCGGCCCGTTCATTCCCTCGATGGTCACTTCCTTCGCTTCGGAATGCCCAATTTGTTCTCCGTCAAAGCTCAGCGCCGTCCGCAGCGGATGTCCCTGCGGAAAAATTTCCGAGGCCAGTAATCCGCGCAGCTCATCCGGCCTCCCACCGACGAATTTCTCAGCGGCCGGACTAATTAGCACGGCGCGCCCCTCTGCGTTAAACAACAACAGGCCGTCTTCCAGCCCGGTCATCACTTGATCGAGATTCTCGCGCAGCGTGCTGAAGATCTCACGCACGTCGCGCAACTGCTTACCGATTCCCAAAATCTTCGTGCTCACGGCGCCGAGTTCGTCGCCCCGCGCCACGACCGTCTCGGCATCGAAATGCCCCGCTGAGATGCGGTCCAATTGCGCCGAAATCCGACTTACCGGAGCCAATATAATGCTGCCGGCCACGAACGCAAGCAGCGTGGAGCACAGCACAAACGCTAGCGCCACGTACCCCGCCGATATCAGCTCCGGCGAAATCTGCGCGCGAATCAGCGCCGAAGAAAGCGCCACCCGGATAGTGCCGAACGGAGCCGGTCCCAGCTGAAACGCCAGCGTGTATTCGTACGTTTGCGGCGCCCCGAAAAGTTCGCGAAGCTGTTCGATCAGCCCCGCATGCACCAGCGCGCTCAGAGGCAGCCGCATGGCGATTTTTTTGTCCCGGTCGGAGGCGTCGCTCGACACCAACACGATGCCGTTTAGGTCGCTGATGCTGATGCCGTAAATGGTCGGTGAAACGCCTACATCGGATTCGATCAGCGAATTCAGTGTGGTACTGTCGTCAAATGCTTCCCGGACGTAAGCGCGCACATCCGCCGCGCCTGGAGAAGCCGGTGCTTCGCCGCGCTCAGCCGCTTGCTTCACCGCTTCGGTGCACGCTTCCAGAACCTGCTGTGCCACGAAATTGGCGTTATCGTTGGATTGGCGCAGCGTCTGCCGCAGGAGCCGCGCCAGGTAAAGGCCGGACACCAGAGCGACCACCGCGAGGACCAGTAGCGAGGTCGCTAGAGTAAATTTAGTCTTCAGGCTGAGACGCATTTTTCCGCCCCGCCTCGTATTCCTTCAGCTTGTTGTGCAGGGTCTTCAAGCTGATTCCCAGCAGTTCCGCGGCGCGCGTTTTATTTTGATTCGTTCCAGAAAGCGTCTGGAAGATCAGCTCCCGCTCCACTTCACCCACGGTTGTCCCAATCGGAAACCGCAGGCCGTTCAGCCCAGACGTCGCCAGCGCCGGAGCGTGCCCGAAATCGGAGGGAAGATGTTGCCGCCCGATCGTTCCGCGGTCAGACGCAATTGCCGCGCGCTCCAGCACGTTGCGAAGTTCCCGAACATTTCCGGGCCACGGGTAAGACCGGAAAAGATCCATCACGTCCGATCCAACGCTGGTCACCCGCTTTCCGTGCTTCTCCGAAATTTCCCCCAGCAAATATTCGACCAGCAGCGGCAGATCTTCTTTGTGCTCCCGCAGTGGCGGCAGGTGAATGTGAAAGACGTTCAGCCGAAAATAAAGATCCTGTCGCAGATGGCCGTCGGCCACCGCCTTCTCTGGATTCTTGTTCGTCGCCGCCAATACCCGCACGTCCACCGGCGTTTCTACCTTGCTTCCCAGCCGGCGTACTTTGTTGTCTTCCAGCACTCGGAGCAGCTTCGCCTGCGTCTGCGCGGGCATTTCGCCGATTTCGTCCAGCATCAGCGTTCCGCCGTGCGCCAGCTCGAAACACCCGATCCGCCGCTCGGCTGCTCCCGTGAAGGCGCCCCTTTCGTGGCCAAATATCTCGCTTTCCATCAGCGATTCCGGGATTGCCGAGCAGTTAATCGCCACGAACGGATGCGATACTCGCGGTGACAGCATATGGATCGACCGAGCCACCATTTCCTTTCCTGATCCGGTTTCGCCGGTAATCAGCACGGAAGCCGTCGACGGCGCCGCGATTTCTACCTGCCGCATGATGTCCTGCATCCCGGGCGACGTGCCCACCAGCCGGCCCAGTTTGCCCGCTTCCCGCAGATTGCGCGTCAGCGCCGCCACCGTTTGCTGATCGCGCACGCGTCCGAACGCCCGGTCCAGAATGGCCCTCAATACCGGCGGCTTCAGCGGCTTTTCGATGTACCAATACGCTCCCGCCTCGATCGCTTGCACAACGCGTTCATCGCTTCCGCGTCCCGTGATGATGATCACCGGGATCCGCTGAAGCTCCTCGCCCAAATGTCGCAGAAGGTCCAGGCCGTTCATTCCGGGAAGCTCCACGTCCGCCAAAATCACATTGGGAGCAAATTCCGGAAACCGCGCCAGCGCATCCTCGCCGCTGCCTACACCTAGAATTTCATATCCCCATTTGTGAAGAAGAGCTTCGTACCCCTTGCGCGCGTTTTCCTCGTCCTCAACGATGAGGATGCGCTGCAGGTTTTGGCTGTCGTTGGGCATCTAGAATTTGAATCTACCAGCACTCCCGCCGAAATCCAAGCTGTGCTCCTTCGTCGACCCTACGCATCTGGTGAATCAGCAGTTCGGGCCAACGTGCTTGTACGTGCTGCCCAGTGTTAGGGGGCGGGCCCAGAATGGTCTGCTTTGTCGATTCGGGATTTCTACCTTTCCCATACCGGCATCTTCCTAGAAACTCGCCGCTTAACTGCTTACGTACTTTCACGATCTTGTTGCGCGTTCCATTTCGGTCCAAAGTGCCTACGCCGATCCACATCACCCGGACCTAAACCATCTGAAGTCAGTAACCCTTAGCGCTCGATTGGCGCGTCCGGTGCATTCGCAATTGGGAAACGGGACCTGGAAAGAGGAAACTCATGGCTGCCAGTGGAACCGAGGCCGCTCTTACTGTTCAGCATCCTTCTCCCGCGACTGTTCTCATAGTCGACGACGAAGACACCACCCGAAATCTCTGCCGCGATGTGGTAGCCGACGCAGGTTTGCGCACCCGCACCGCCTCGACCACCGATCAGGCGCTCGAAATCCTCGATCAATATCCCATCGACATCGTGATTACCGACCTGCGCGTTCCGCAAATCGGCGGACTCGAACTGCTGAAGCGTGTGCGCGAGTCCTACGCGCAGACGGCGGTTATCGTCCTCACCCAGTACGGCACCATCGAAAGTGCTGTCGAAGCCACCCGGATGGGCGCGGCTGATTACGTAACCAAGCCTTTTCACGTTCCTGAACTCCGCAGCAAGATCGACCGCGTCGTCCGTTCGCTCGAAATGGACCAGGAAAATCGCGTTCTTCGCGAACAACTGCGCACGCGTCCCGGCTTCGGCGGCCTACTCGGCGTTTCTCCCAAAATGCAGCGCGTCTACCGCCTGATTGAAAAGGTCAGCCTGCATAACTATCCCGTCCTGATTCTGGGCGAAAGCGGTACCGGCAAGGAGCTGGTGGCCCGCTCCATCCATTTTTCGGGCCCTCGCCAAAACAGGCCCTTCGTTCCCGTCGATTCCTCCGCGCTCGTTCCCACGTTGATTGAATCGGAGCTTTTTGGCTATGTGAAAGGCGCCTTCACCGGAGCGATGCACGCTAAAACCGGCCTGATGGAAGCAGCTGGAAACGGTACGTTATTTCTCGATGAAATTGGCGATATGCCCATCGACTTGCAGGCGAAACTTCTCCGCGCCTTGCAGGAGCGCGAAATCAAGCCCGTCGGGTCCACCGAGCGGATAACGATCTCCACCCGCGTGATCGCGGCCACCAATCGCGAACTCGAAGCTGCCGTCCGTCAGGGACAATTCCGCCAGGATCTTTTCTTCCGCCTCAATGTAGTGCAGATCAAACTCCCGCCACTGCGCGAGAGAAAAAGCGACATCCCTCTCCTAGTGAATTCCTTCCTCGAAAAATTCAGTGAGCCGAATGGACGCGTGCGCACCGTTTCCGGGGACGCCATGGCTCGGATGATCGCCTACGACTGGCCGGGCAACGTTCGCGAACTCGAAAATGCTATCGAGCGGGCCGTGGCGCTGGGCTCCGGACCGATCCTGCATGTCGGCGACTTGCCCTCCAATCTGCATTACGGGTCTCACGATCGTTTGCCCCAGTCTGACGAAGTTCTGCCACTCGAAGAACTCGAACGCCGCGCAATAATGCGCGCCTTGAGCGAGTCTTCTGGTGATAAGCTCGCCGCCGCGCGATTGCTCGGCATCGGCAAGACCACCCTTTATCGCAAGCTCAAGCAATACGACGCCGCAGCCCGTTTGCAAACGAATTAGCTCCATTTCTGCCTCGGAACTAGAGGTTCGTGTCGCTGCACGTGGGCGCGAACTGGGCTGACAGTCTTCTCCCAAACTGGAAAAAGATGATGCGACGACGAACAATTCGGTTCACTCGGGAGGGCACTCGCGTGTATAAGGATGCTCGTACGGGAAGTCAAAACAGAAATACCGGCGAGGCTACGCAACAGTCCCTGCAAAACTGTTGCACCTTGTGTGCCGAACGAGCAGAGAGAACACGTACTTGCACGCGTCAAAAGGAGGGCCATGACGGTTCTTCGAATGTGCCGCGCATTCTCAATGTGTATCGGCGCGCTCGCCTTCGCTGTGATGGCGATGGGAGCAGCTCTGCCGGCAAGTGCGGCACCAGCTCCGCCGAAATGCGCCGCATTGGCGACAAACCCCGCGAATGGGATCATTGGCAACTCAGCGATTAAGTCCGCCACGAGCGCGGTGATCCCCGCGTCCGGAAAGAATGTCTCGTATTGCCAGGTCCATTTGCTTTACGGCACGAATCCCAACCAGAACATCAACATCGTCGTGGGTTTGCCGCTCAGCAGCGCGGACGGTGGCTCCGGCGGCGTGCAGGGAGCCTGGAACGGCAGGACGCAAGGATTAGGCGGTGGCGGCTGCTCGGGCAATCTGAGGGTAACTCCGGCGGTGGATGCAGGTTACGTCGGTTCCGGCAACGATCTCGGCCATCGCGGCGGAGACTGTACGCCGGCCGTCAATTCTGACGGCACTTACAATATGCAATTTATCGAGGATTTCATCCGCAACGGCATCGAGCAGCAAGTTTTGTGGTCGAAACGTATCGCACAGGTGTATTACGGCACCCGCCCGGAATTCAACTATTGGAACGGGTGCTCGACCGGGGGGCGGCAAGGCTATGAATTGGCGCAAGAGTTGCCGAACGAGCTTGACGGTATCCTCGCCGATGCGCCGGCAATGTACTGGACCAGGTTTCAGACGGCGCAAATGTGGGGTCAGATCGTCATGAAGGACTTGACCGGTGGCCCGATCTCGAAAGCGAAGCTCGCCCAAACTACCGCCTCCGCCGTGGCGGCCTGCGACGCCGCGGACGGTGTCGTTAAGGGCATCATCGATGATCCTCGTACGTGCCATTTCAACGCCAAGGCGAATATCTGCGGTGCGTCCGGTGCACCGGCAACCAATTGTCTAACCGCATCGGAGGCTAAGGCCATCGACCAGATCTGGGATGGTCCACGAAATTCGAAAGGGGAGAAGATTTGGTTCGGGCTGGACCCCGGCACGGACCTCACCGGCCCTTTCCCAGGCTTCGGCCTCGACGGCTCAGTTCCATTCAGTCTGGGAGTAATCCAATTCCAATGGGATGAGCACAATCGGAACTTCAACTGGAAGACGGTTTCGGAAGCGGACTATGCGCAAGTCGCACAAGACGGCTCACGCAACATCGCGGACGCGACCGACACTTTCGCACCACTCGATGGGTTCAAGGCTCACGGCGGCAAGATGATCACTTGGATGGGCGGCAACGATCACCTGATCTTTCCCCGGGGAGTGATGAACTATTATCGGCAGATGGCGGCGCGTTACAGCTCGAACGGCAGGCCGGACTTCACCAATCTCCAGGCCTTCTATCGTCTGTTCCGTGCCCCCGGCGTCGCCCACTGCGGTGGCGGCACCGGGCCGGCTCCGGTCGATGCTTTCGGTGCCCTAGTGAAATGGGTGGAACATGGAAAAGCTCCGGACATGCTGCTTGCATCCGGCGGCTCCGCGGCGCCTCCTTCCGGCCGGACACGCCCGCTGTGTCCATATCCCCAAACGGCGATCTACAAAGGAACCGGCAACATCAACGATGCCGCCAACTTCACTTGCGGCGGAAATCTTGAAACTGCTGCCACCGTATGCGCCGATGTACTTGTGAAGTACAAGCACGAGGAGAATGGCAAGCTCGATTTTCGAGGCACTGGCGTCAACGCAGCAATGTGTCGGCGCGTTGAACGTGATAGCGCGGCTCGCAAATGACACCCTGACGCAATTGGATCTCCTCCGATCACATCGTCGAGGCTCACGGCCAAATGCTGACCCGGTTTTATCACGCGAATTTTGAGCGCCGTTGGCCCCAGCGCGATTCCTAGACCCGGAAGCGAAGCCTTGCCGGAGTATCGAAGTGGGAAGCCAAACTAGTATGCCGCCGCCGCGAATTTTCTTAACGCGCTGATATCGCACCACTTGAAGGCGAAATACGACTTGGCTAACTGTATGCAAGTAGTTTTGCGTGCCAGAGACGCGCGAGTTCGCCAAACAAATTCGTCCTGTAAGAATCCTTCGCTCCTGCTTCGAATACGCCGTGACGATCGGCTTGGCAGTGGCTTCCGGCTACTGGATCGTCTACGGGCGGTGGTAGATGAGCGCCCATACATTCGCCAAAGATGCCGTGCACGAGCTTCTTGCCTCTCCGCCACATGACCCGGACAGCGCTCTCCGCAATCCTTCCGCTCGTCCGCAGTCTCATCCCCTGCACGATGTTGTTCAGACGGATAATGAGGCATTCAACGCGGTCTTTGATTCCAGCGCTGAAGCGCTCATCGTGATCGACTCCGCAGGCGTGATCCAACGAGCGAATTCGCGTGCGCGAGAGCTGCTGCGCGTGCGGGATTCTGGGGATCGCCAGCACCAATTCCCCGGTTTCTTTCCCGCCAATCGCGCCGGCCAAATTGCCGAGCTTTGGACTCGGAGCGCCACGCCGTTGCCGCGCAGTATCGATGCCACGCTGGAAAGCGGCGTCTCCATGCGGGTCACGCTCCGCTCGATCCTTCCCGGGTCGCAGCACTTATTACTTTGCCTGGAGGAAGGGTCGGTCGTTCACCGCGCGGAGCTTCGCTGGCGCCAGGTCGAATCGGAGCTTCGCGGCATTCTCGAATCGGTGCAAGCGGCCATCGTGCTGTATGGCTCCGCGGGACAGATTCGTTTCGCCAATGCGCGCTTTGCCGAGCTGTTTGGTCTCGACCTGCGCCAGCTGCGAAAAATTCGAACCTGTGAAGAACTTGTCGATCTCGTCGGTCCCCGCTTTCGCAACCCGCAGGCTTTCGCGACCCCCGGCCAGTCCTTTGCCCACGGCAGCGGAGACCCCGGTCACGATGAGCTCGAAATCACTCGGCCGGCCCGCCGCGTTATCGAACGGTTTTTCCGTCCCGTGCTCGATCTCGATGGTCGCGCCATTGGCTGGCTCGAGCACTACTCCGACGTGACCGGCGAGCGCCAAGTCCAGGCAAAAATGTTGCAAACCGAAAAGATGGCCGCGCTCGGCCAGTTCGTTTCCGGAATCGCCCACGAGTTGAATAATCCGCTTACGGCCATCATGGGCTACGCTCAGCTCCTGCTCGGTAAGGGGCTGATGCCTGCACAGCTCTCGGAAGCCGAAAAGGTCTATCAGGAAGCCGAGCGCGCCCGGCGCATCGTGAAAAACCTTTTGTACTTTGCGCGCGAAACCCGGCCCGAGCGAACGCGCATCGATCTGAATGAAATTATCGAACGGACACTGGCGCTGCGCAGCTATGAATTGCGCGTGGAAGATATCGCGGTCGAGTGCGACCTCGCGCCGCGCTTACCCTCCACCATCGCCGATCCGTACCAGCTGCAGCAGGTGA
Source organism: Candidatus Acidiferrales bacterium (assembly GCA_050747045.1). GTDB lineage: Bacteria > Acidobacteriota > Terriglobia > Acidiferrales > UBA7541 > Palsa-295. The sequence goes on from JBOGNC010000008.1 coordinate 43,488, forward strand.
TATTAAACTTGCTCGTCAACGCCGAACAGGCGCTGCTCGAATCGCGCGGGCACGGCCACGTATGGATTCGTACGCGTCACGTGATCGAAGGCGTCGGAGCCGCCGTGCGCGACCATATTTTGCTCGAGGTTGCCGACGACGGGCCGGGAATCCCACCCGAAATCGCCTCGCGCATCTTCGATCCGTTTTTCACCAGCAAACCCACAGGCGTGGGGACGGGTCTAGGCCTTTCGATCGTTTATGGCATCGTGCACCAGCACGGAGGCGAAGTCGCTTTTGAAAATCAGGCCGGTTCCGGCGCGCGCTTCGTGGTGGATCTGCCGGTGATCGAGACTCCTGAAAAATCGCCGACCGACGATTTGCCTCTTGCGAACGAACTCTACAAGGCCGCGCCCACAGCCCGTATTCTCGCCATTGAAGACGAGCCCACTGTCGCACAGCTGATCGTGGACGTGCTTCGCGACGAAGGCCACCAAGTCGAAGCCGTACTCGACGGCCAAGAAGGATTGCGCCGCCTTTCTCGCAATCGCTACGATCTGGTGGTGTGCGATTTGCGTATGCCGCACTTCGACGGCCAGGCGGTCTATCAGTCATTGCGGGGCTCCGGCAGTCCGCTCCTGAATCGCATTCTGTTCGTCACCGGCGACGTCCTTGCCGCGCAAACGCGCGAGTTTCTCGAACCCAACCATCTGCCTTATCTGGCGAAGCCGTTTCTGGTGGAAGAGTTGAAGCTTGCGGTCAATCGTCTGCTCGATCCGGAGCGCCAGCAAGGAATGAATGCCGGCTCCGTAGCCGCAATCAGTGAAGACGCTTCCGAACCTGAGCGGGCAGCACCGCGCAGCACTGAAAGGATCACGCGCCGATGAACTCCGCGGCTGAACCAGCAATAATTCCCGAACGCGGCGCCCTGCTTGGCGTCGCGGACGCGTCGTTGGCGGAGCGTCTCGCGCGCTCGATTCCTCCGATTGGAGAACCATGCGATGCGGCAATTGCGTCGAGCTTGCTGCACGTTCGGCTACTCGCGTCGCGCAACCGGCCCGAGGCGATTTTGATCGACGACTGTCTGGTGGCGGGCGAGGCGCTGCCGGATGCGCTACTGCCGCTCATCGTGATTGCGCCGGTGATTTTACTCGCCGCGCCGGGGCGACAGGCCGAAGCCGCGCGGTTGGTCGCCGATGGAGACCTGGAATTTGTCGCGCGGACTGGTGATTTCGTGCCGCTGGCGGCCAGCCTGCTGGCGCGACGAATGCGCTGGGCGCGTATGTCCGAGTCGATGCTCGGGCCGCCGTGGGCCGC
>JBOGNC010000009.1:0-43414 GCA_050747045.1 Candidatus Acidiferrales bacterium
CTATCGTGAACAGATCAATCTACAGCATCGATCCGCTTCGAGACTCTCGTTGGAGTGATCTCATCGCTCGACATCCCAACGCTTCGGTCTTTCACACGGGAGGTTGGCTCAAGGCGCTTCACGACACGTACGGTTACAAGCCCGTGGTCTTCACCACGTCCGCACCGTCTGTGAGCCTAACGAACGGCTTGGTCTTTTGCAGAATTTCCAGCTGGCTCACCGGCCGGAGAATCGTTTCTTTACCGTTTTCCGACCACTGTGATCCGTTATTCGATAACGACGACGAATTCCAGTTCCTTCTGAACTATTTGCTGGCAGATTTCCAGCACGAGAAGTGGAAATACTTGGAGTTCCGCCCCATCAACGAACAGTTCTTCGGCAAAGCCGTGGCGGAATCGTTGCATCCGTACAAAACCTACTGCGGGCATCTGTTGGATATTCGGCCTGACCTCGATTTCATTCTGAGAGGATTTCACAAAGATTCAGTCCAACGGCGCATTCGACGAGCCGAGCGAGCGAACCTGAGCTACGAGCGCGGGACTTCAGACGGACTGCTCCGAGAGTTTTATGGTTTGTTGGTAACTACAAGGGCGCGCCACCGACTCCCTCCGCAACCTCTTTCTTGGTTCCGAAATCTGACACGCGCTCTGGGTGATGCATTCGAACTCCGCGTCGCGCGCGTCGGACGGATCCCCATCGCGGCGGTGGGAACGCTTCGGTTTCGAAATGCTGTTTACTACAAGTATGGCTGCTCCAATCCTCGATTCAACAACTTAGGCGCGATGCCCTTTCTGCTCTGGAGAACAATCGAAGAATCGAAGGCTGCGGGAGCCACCTTGTTCGATTTTGGACGGACTGATACTGATCACAACAGCTTACTTCGCTTCAAGGAACATTGGGCGCCCCGATCGCTCCAGCTGACGTATTGGAGGTTTCCAGCGTCGTCAGCGCTCGTTACGCGGGAGGCTCGCAATCTCAAGATAGTGAAGCGCCTATGTTCCTGGATGCCGGAGATCCTGCTCACTGGAGCGGGTAGAATGATTTACCGGCATATCGGATAGAAGCGAGCCAGCTGTAAGGCAATTAGGGAACCCTCTGTTATAATGCGCCACCTGTTACGTTACTTAGAGGCTATGAACATCAAATCTTAGGAGCACCGCTCGCGGTTGACGCAGGAGAAGAACTCGGCTCCGCTTGACCCGTTCCAATGAGCGAAACGAAAAACGGCAGGACCTCGGAAAATGAATACCGAGCTTATTAAATATTACCGGCTGCCCGGTGGTTGGCGTGTAAACGTCTTTTCTCCCGACGTCACCGCAGCGGAAGGGTTTTTTCAGTTCGGGCCAGGTGTCGTTTGCTACGGAAGTTGTGAAACTGGAGTTACTCAGGACGTGGCCCATACTTCAGAGGCGGAAGCGTCCAACGGAGTGAAGATCGACGGACCGGCGATTTACCTTCCGTTCAATTTCGACACAGTTGTTGAAAACTTACAGCGCGAGCGTTATGAAGAGCGCTTAGCGCCCGGCCGAGAACGGATTGTCAACCGGGAATGGGTACGGAAGGTGTACTATTTCGTTCGCAAGCTCTTGCCGGTTTCTGTTCGCCGCCACTTACAAAGACTCTACTTCAACGATTGGCGAAAAAGGCCCTTTCCGGCGTGGCCGGTGGACTTGACGGTCGATACGCTGCACCGAGAACTTCTGCGGTTAACAATGTTGGCGACCGGTACCTCGAGAGTGCCTTTCATTTGGTTCTGGCCCGAGGGAGCGACGAGTTGCCTGATCATGACACACGACGTTGAGACCGCAGCGGGCCGCGATTTCACCCCCCAGTTAATGAAAATCGATGAATCCCATGGCCTGAAGTCATCCTTTCAAGTGATTCCCGAAGATCGGTACTCGGTTTCGGACGAATTCATTCGAGAAATACGAGACGGAGGTTTCGAGTTCAATATCCACGATCTAAACCACGACGGAAAACTATATCGAGAACGGAACGAGTTTCTCCGGCGTGCGGCTAAAATTAATGAGTACGCGCATCGGTACGGCGCGGCCGGTTTTCGTGCCGGTGCGATGTACCGGAACTTGGACTGGTACGATTCTTTTACATTTTCTTACGACATGTCGGTGCCCAACGTTGCTCATTTGGAGCCGAAGCGCGGCGGCTGCTGCACGGTGTTCCCATTTTTCATTGGCAAGATCCTGGAAATTCCCGTGACCATGGCGCAGGACTACTCCCTGTTTCACATCCTAAACGACTATTCGCTTGATCTGTGGAAGCAGCAACTCGACCTGGTACACGCTCGGAATGGCTTGATGAGTTTCATCACACATCCCGACTACCTGATCGACCGCAAATCTCGCCGTGAGTATGAGTACTTGCTCGACCACTTAAGGGAGCGGATATCTCGCGACAAGCTATGGAATGCTCTGCCGGGTGAAGTCAACGATTGGTGGAGAAGCCGCAGTCAGATGGAGCTGGTGCCAACACATGATGGTTGGGAAATCGAAGGTCCAGGAAAAGACAGGGCCCGCATTGCCTATGCCGTTCTCGAAGGCGAGGATCTCGTCTACGAGCTACCTAACGTTCGCGAAGACATTCGCATCCGATTTTCGTGACGCGCGTGCGCTCCAGAATTCTACACGTCGTCAGCAGCTGGCGTTGTGTCGCATAAATACCTAGAATCTATTTCACAACCTTCTGTAAGACGATCATGAAGCAGGCGATATGGAAGAACGCGCCGCAGATTGTGAGCGAGCGGTCGTAGCGCACTACCAAGCGGCGGAAGTTTCCCAGCCCAGCGTTGGTGCGTTCGACGATCCGTCGCCTCCGGTAGCGCCGCAGGGCTCGACCATCCTGCGTCGCGGGCCGAACGCGATTCGGCTTGTGCGGACAGACCAATTCGATCCCCCCGCTTCTGCCAGCCGTTTTCGCAGTGGATCGCTGTCATAGGCCTTGTCGGCGATCACCCGTAGCGACTTCTGACGGGGACGCACCACCATCCACTTCGTCCCCTTGCCCCGCTTGGTTTTTCCGACTCCGCAGCCCCTTTTTTCGCGAGAGCAAAGCTTCCGTCTAGAAACGATTCGCTCCACTTCGATTGCCGGCGCTCGTTCAGCCCGCTCAGAAACGCTTGCTAGATCTTCAACCAAAAGCCCCGCTGTTCCCAGTCCCGCAGCCGTCGCCAGCACGTCGAAGGTTGTGGAAACTTCTCCCGCAAGTCCTGTCAACGAGCCCCACTCCGGAAAATCCACAGAATCCCTTTCAGCACACAACGGTTCTCGGTCCACGGACGACCCCCCGGGGATGTCTGGGCGGCTTGGGGAGTAACGGGGCGATCTTCTTCCACTGCGCCTCGGTCAGCAATGGACCAGACCGCGCCATCCGTCCTCCTTCGGCGCTGCTGAACTTGCTTATATCCCGTTTTCAAAACCTCAACCGTCCTCGTTCCAATGGCTTGCACCTAACAGTGCAATAGCTTATAGACACGTAGTGCAAATGATGCGTCGCAGCGATTACAAAAAACGTACGGGTGCGGTTGTCCTTGGCGGTGATTATCAAGGTCTCGGAATCGTACGCAGTCTGGGCCGTCGCGGCATTCCTGTGTGCGTCATTGATGATCAGTGGTCAATCGCGCGTTATTCACGCTACACAGAACTTTTTCATTCCGCCAAATCGTTATTGGACACCCGCCTTACGATTGACACGCTTCGTGAGGCAGGTACCAAATACGGGATGGACGGTTGGGTAATCTATCCCACTCGGGACGAGTTGGTTGCCGCTGTGTCCCAGTGCCGTGACGAGTTGACAGAAAACTTTCGCGTATCCACTCCAGGCTGGGGAGTCATTAGGTGGCTCTGGGACAAACGCAACACTCATCAATTGGCCGAGAAATTGGGGATTCCGATTCCTCGGACTTGGTACCCATGCCAAGATAACGAGTTAAAACAGTTGGAGGGCCACTTCCCTGTTGTCATCAAGCCGGCGATTAAAGAACACTTTATCTACGCCACCAGAGACAAAGCTTGGAGAGCCGATGAGCGCTCGCAGTTGCGAGCCCTTTATGATCGGGCGCTGCGATACATTCCGGCTGAGGAAATCATGGTCCAGGACCTGGTGCCTGGCGACGGCGGATGCCAATACTCGTATTGCGCCTTTTTCAAAGACGGCAAATCCGTCGCCAGCCTGACCGCGTGTCGCCGGAGGCAACATCCGATTGAATTTGGACGTGCCAGCACCTATGTAGAGACAGTCAATCTGCCGCTGCTCAAAGAATATTCGGAGAGATTTCTGCGCTCAATCAACTACTACGGATTGGTGGAGCTCGAATACAAACGAGATACTCGTGATGGGAGCTATCGTCTGCTAGACGTGAACGGTCGCACCTGGGGCTACCATACAATTGGCCGCTCTGCGGGCGTTGATTTTCCTTATTTGCTATTCTCGGATCAAATGAACGAACCCATTCAGCAGTGCGTCGGCAGGGCCGGCGTTCGCTGGATCCGCTTACTTACAGATTTACCTACAGCCGCGTTGTCAATCTGGAAGGGCGAGCTTGGAGTACGGTCCTACTTGGAAACCCTGCACAGTTACGACGAAGAAGCGGTCTTCAGTAGGGAGGATCCACTTCCAGGGCTGATGGAGATTGCGCTAATTCCCTATTTATCGGTGAAGCGGGGATTTTAACTCCGTCAATATACGCACTCGCGTCTGCGATGCTGGAGATAGCGCGCCAGCCGGGAGCGGCGACCGATCCTGCTTTGGTGTCCTGGATGTTTTTCAGCCTCATGAGATGACAGATTCCACGAACACTCCAGTTCGAAACGTCTCTGATACAGCGCGTTTGGTAGCCTATTCCCGTGCCCGCGAATTCGAGCGCCCCGACGCGGTTTTTCGAGATCCTTTTTCCGTCGCGTTTAGCGGGGGACGAGGCTTCGAAATTGCGAAGATTGGGCCTCAGCCCTGGTTGTTTGGGACTGCACGGCAAGGAAATTTCTATTAAGGGAACACCAGGGGCATGCGGAAATTTCCCGCCGGAGACGCAGTTCTGCTGGAAGGCGTGCGCTGTTCGGGCGAGGACGGTGGCGGGTGCCAGAAGGTCTGCCCGTTTTTCTGGCGCGAGTTTGGCTGCGTAGAGTTGAACCGGTAACATTGGGGAATCGCGCCGTAGAACATGGCAAAAACCTCAGAGCCAAACTAAGAACAGAGGTGCAGCCAAGCGTATTTTTCTGCCAATCAAGTAAGCTCCTTCATGCTACAAGAGAACTATCGCCGTAGGATTGTTTTCTCAAGTGCTGTGAAGACCTGCATGTGTGGAATTGCGACGCTTTTGAAATGGCGCGGACGATCGCGGGGTGGATCTACTGGAGCGGTCGGCGCGCTGTTTGGTCCCTATCGCTGCAGAACAGGGAACTCCACTCCGTGTCAAAGTTTCCAGCTGCGAAGTGGCGAAGGCGTGCAGGTGAGGCCGGTGATTGACATTCAGGAGACGGTCGATCGTCGTGTCCATAATCGGGGGACTTTTTTGCGCCATCGATGAAGGCCCTGTGCGGCGAGCACCATCGAGTTGTACGTAGGCTTGAGAAAATTTTCGTGGATGGCACCGAAGGAATGTGCAAGCTTGTCAACATGCTGCCGAACTCTCGACAAAACTAATGACAAAAGTCGATGTGACGATTGTGGGAGCCGGACCATATGGAATTTCCGCGGCGGCGCATCTTGCAACGATCGCAGGTCTCGATTTGCTCGTTTTCGGTGAACCGATGTCCTTTTGGGAGAGCAATATGCCCAAAGGCATGCTACTTCGCTCGAATTGGACAGCCACGCAAATTGCCCATCCATATCACGCCCTTACGTTGGAAGACTATGTCGCCGCCTGCGGCAATCTTTTATCGCAACCTGTGCCGGTCGACCGTTTCATTCAATATGGCCGGTGGTACCAAGAGAGGGCAGTCCCTAGAGTCGACCGTCGCAAGGTAGTCCGGCTTGATTCGCGTTCGAGTGGTTTCGACGTGACTCTCGAAGACGGCGAAATTTTGCGGTCGCGCTGCGTGGTCGTCGCTGCGGGTATCGGATCCTTCGCCTGGTGCCCTCCCGAATTCACGCGAATCCCAAAGCCGTTGGCGTCACATACGTCCGAACACGGCGATCTGAGTACATTCTGTGGCAAAGAGGTCCTCGTAATCGGCGGCGGACAGAGCGCTTTAGAATCCGCTGCGCTGTTAAGCGAGGCAGGTGCACACGTTGAGCTAATCGCGCGCTCGCGAAGACTCTACTGGCTTCAGGGAAGAGCCTCACGCATGCTACATCACGGTCTTGGATCGTTCACGAGGAACCTCTTATATGCTCCCACTGATGTGGGCCCGGCGGGTCTCAGTCAGCTCCTGGCCCGTCCTGGTTTGCTTGGGCGAGTCCCTCGGGGAATCAAGAACAGACTATGGAGACGAGCGATCCGTCCGGCCGGTGCGCGATGGTTGGTACGCCGGCTCGAGAACGTCCCAATCCACCTGGGACGTTCCGTGAGTTCGGCCAGGGCCAATGGCGATCGAGTCACTGTGACGCTCGATGACCGAAGTGAGTTCGTAGCAGATCATGTAGTGTTGGGAACCGGGTATCGCATCGACATTCGCCGCCACACCTTCGTCGCCCCCGAGCTGGTTCGATCTATTCGCCAAGTAAATGGTTATCCGGTTCTTACTAGTGGACTGGAAACGTCGGTCTCTGGACTGCACATCGTCGGCGCTCCCGCAGCGTGGAGTTATGGCCCGCTGCTGCAGTTTGTTTCGGGTACTCGTTATGCCTCTCCGGCCCTCCTGCGCCATTTCTCTCGAAAACCTCGTCCATGGTAGTGCGCCGTGACAACATCCTCGTATGGCCTATGACCGAAATGCCCTCGCGATTAGATCCGAATTGCGCCTAGGCCGACCTTCTCAAACATGCGCGGTAAGAAATTGTCCGCTGTCCACCGCTGAGCGTGCGGCGACCAATTGGTTCATTTCGCTGCATCCCAGCCGGATACTTTCATCACGCTAATGCGCCCGAACTGCTTGCTTTTGACGTTCCCTACCTTCACTGCCGGAAGCTCGGACGCTAACGGTGGTGACCACACCCAGGGGACCGACACGATCCACAGCGGATCACCCGGCGGTACGCGCAGCGTTCGTGCCGACTCAGCAACTGGTTCCAAGACTTGATCGGGTCGAAAATTGGACGCACGAATTCTGGGTACCACAATCCGATAATCACCAAGCTGTTCTTCCGCCGGCGTCTTGGAGCGCCACGTATCCAAGCTCTTATCCTTCCGAGCGAGGTAGTATCCCAGCACGTCGCGGGTACCGTAATCTACGAATACCAGCGACCCTCGAGGAATCGCCCTGCGCATGTACTTAATTGCCGCGGTCATATCGCTTTTGGGCATGAGACGCGGGTTGTTGTCCGGCGTTGCTCGGATGAGCCACAGCGGCGACCCTACAACAGCGACCACCAACAGTACCAATGCTGCTTGCCGACGAGGTAGCCACATGAGGGCAGCCGCGATGCCGGCCACCAGAAACGGCAAAAGATAAGCCTCGTGGCGGGTACCGGTGAAGGGAAACACCTTCGCCACGCCTGCAGCAAAGCCGAGAACGAACGGTGTCAGCAGCAAAAGTGGCAATAGTCGTGGCGCCTTGAATCGTTCTGTCAGCAGCGCCGCGATCCCCGCGAGAAAAGCCAGGAGGAACGGGAGAGCTAGGTGACGAGCACCGCTTGCGTATGCGAATGTTCCGGTGAACGCCCTCCCTGTGTACGCGAGCAGCGTCTCGTGCCCCGCGTTGTAGAAGTATGGACTGAGATACGATGTGCCAACCGCGTCTACCGGGATCCACCTGCGAATTTGCGCGAAATACAGCCACCCCAGTATTCCCGCGAGGACAAACTGGATTGCTATGAATGTCCAAAGGAGCCGACGTGGCATCGAATCGACGAGAGAACGGATGAGGGCATACAGACCAACCGATGCGAGGACTACTACCGCGGTATAGTGCGTCAGGAGAGCTCCGGCGAGTAAAACTCCCTGGCAGATGGCCCACGTCAGCGAGCGGTCGGCGAATGCACGCTCGGTTGCGTAAAGAGCAGCGCAAACAAAAAGGAGCAAAAGGCCGTACTGCCGGACTTCCGTTGAGGCGCTGATGGCCGCCGAGAAAAGAGACATAAAACCGAGCCCAGCGAGCGCCGGTATCTCGCCTAGAACACGTCGCATCCATGCGAACGCGAACCATAGCGCCGCCGTTCCAGCGATCACGCTGGGGAGCCTGAGAATCAGCTCACTTCGGCCCAAGTACAAAAAAGCGTGCAACACCAAGATGAAAAGCGGCGGGTGCCAGAGTCTTAGGGATGCCTGGTATGCCCCGAACCACGTGCTTGGCCTCGCGGCGGCAAAGTGTGTTGCCTCGTCGGGATTGAGGTAACAAGCCGATGCGTAAAAAATGCGAACGCCAAAGGCCGCGGCGACAATGGCCAGCGCCAACCAGCCCGAGTTCCTTTCGATCCACCGTTCGATCTGAACAGGCTTGTTATTATCGATCATCGGGAGGAATGCCGGTCGCAATGTCTATGGCCGGCGGCCAGCCGTATAAGACAGTCTTACCTTTTTGCCTCGGAAAACGAGACAGATTGTATATTTATATTTCCGTCGCCCACAAGTTAACTGCTGCTCCAGATCTGCGAACGACCACTTCGTAGGTTCGGCCGCATTACCCTCGCGTCTCTCTTTTTTTGAGTGTCGATCCACCGCCGCACATGTTCCTTTAGCTGAGAACTCACTGTTGGGTATTTGGTTCGCGATTAGAAAAATGGAAGCTGCTCATTCACAAGCATTTAACTCGCGAGCTAATCGAAGGCGTTTCGCGATTAGGATCTTGTTCGCGCTGGTACCGGACGTGCCTTGAAGAGCCCCTTTCGAAAATCCGGCCGATTGGGCGAGGGCGATCTTTCGTTCATGTTGTCCAAATTGTCGGCTGGTACGCATGGTCTCAGATAAGATGATAGCAACCGGACACCGCATAAGGCTACTGACCGGAAGTACAGTTGCGATAAGGTTTGGGTTCCTCACCTGCGCTGGAACCGCGAGCGCGGCGGCGAAAACAGCGCCAAACAAAAGGCCGAGCCGAGCATTGCATTTGCGGGCCTCATTCGCCCGCGCTCACGTGGCCTACGTTTAGAGTTCTCGAACTAGTGCCTAATATCGGAAGGCATGGCCTCTGCGGAGTAAAGGGCTTTCGAAGAAGCGCCATGAAATCGTGGCGACAAGCCAGGTCACGCCAGCGGCCACAATTGTCGCCAGAAGTCCCGGCCACGTGGAAATACCGCCACCGGACCGGGCGAGGACCGCATGGCAGACCGCGTTAGCGGCAAGGTGAATGATATACACGCAATACGAAACCCCGCCGAGGCCGGTCAGAAAAGACCACCGGCAGAAAGCTCCCCACGTTCCCTTAGGCGCCAGTAAAGTCCATAGCAACAGGTTCGTAAAAAACAAATCGATGCACGAGTACCCGATGACGCTCAAGAGGCCGAACTGGCCCGGGTGGAACGTCGCTAAACCGACGACGCCGAGAGAGAGTGAGGCGAAAACGGCGTACATCGCCTTGCGGTGATTTAGAATCCACGACAGGGCGTCTTTGTCGCGCCAGAGGATCGCGAGCAAGACGCCGGCGGCCAACGCATCTGCACGGCAGATCGTCAAACGATATTGCGCCATCGCGTGGTGCGGAAAATAGCAAACAAGCACCACTCTAGTGAGAGGCGTAAGAAACACAGTTGCGACAAGCAAATGGACCAATCTGCGCCGCGGTAGAAAGCGGATCAAGCACGGGATGACAAGGTAGAACTGCTCCTCGACCGCCAGCGACCACAAGTGAGCAAGCCAGGGCGATCGCATGGCAGGATTCAATTTCCACGTGTTTTGAAGGTAGAAAGCGAATACGGGAACTGTACTCCATCCGCCACGAAGGACTCCGATCTGTTGAGCAACGCGAGTGCTCAAGGCTGCAAGCAGCACGAAAAAGATGCTAATCCAAACGTAATAAATCGGGAAGATGCGAAAGATCCGCCGGAGGTAGAAGGTCTTGAAATAGGTGTTCGATTCTCTGGCGTCCAGCAGAATTCCCCCGATCAGAAATCCCGAGAGAACAAAAAACAGATCCACTCCCGCCCACCCGATGCGAAAGGCGTTATAGAAAGCATTTGCGACGCGATTGGAATATGGTCCGAAAGGAACGATGAAATGATACAAGACCACCAGGAGAACGGCGATGCCACGCAGCCCGTCTAATTCGGGGATGCGAGCCTTTGGAGTAGCGGGCGTCTGCGCAGCCGGCGCCTGGAGTGCTTCTGACAGAGTTTGGTTCATCAGTGGTATTCACCGCGGGTTGATTTCCGATTTCGCTGCGACCGAACGTTTCAAGAAATGATAGCATCGGCCTGCCTTTATCACTCGCATTTCGCAGGCGTGTATTTCCGGAATGTAATTGGATCTAATGAACCGCCTATATACGTTGGGCAGAATCCGCCGTTCCCAAGCTGAAGTCGTGTCGAAAGGCGCACGGCCAAAGAAGATCAGGAACGCCCCAATCGATGGTAAGCGTGCAGAGCTCGAGAATTCGTAACCCGGCGCCCAGGATGTTCAGAACTCGCTTTCACGCCCGCCTTCTGCATCATTTCGCGCTGGGCGCCAGCAGCATTGCGCTTGCGGTCCTATTCATGGAGTTTTTTCCTAAACGAGACTTCATATCTCGATTGAGCGTTGGAACAGCCTATCCAGCACTGTTTCTTACGGCCACCGCGCTTCTGCTGGGGCCATTGAACGTATTGCTCCACAAAAGTAATCCCCTCAGTTTTGATTTGCGCCGTGATACCGGAATTTGGGCAGGAATCATGGCGCTGATTCACACGACAATTGGGCTCAACGTGCATCTTCGCGGCAGGATGTGGCTGTATTTTGTACAAGAGGACCACAGCATCCGTCGCGACGCGTTTGGTTTCGCAAATTACACGGGTGCCGCGGCCGTCCTCATATTTGCCCTACTCTTGTCGTTGTCGAACGACTGGAGTCTTCGGAGGTTCGGAGCGAAGCGCTGGAAGTCTCTCCAGCGGTGGACTTACGCGGCGGCCGCGCTTACCGCAGCCCACGCAGTCGCATATGAGCACGTCGAGGACCGCGTGTTTCCACTTCGCCTCGTTCTGTACGGTGTGCTTGGCAGTATCTTAGTACTTCAAATAGCAGGCGTATTCAAAAGGTTGCTGAGACGAGAGTGAAGCCGCTCACCCGCGGCCCTCGTCGGGCTTGGCGCAAGAAAGAGAACGCACAGGTAGGCACGCTACGTTCATTTCGAGTCAGCGCGCAGCGAGTGACAGATGAAGGAAACGAAAGGGTCGTCCCGGCAAAATGTGGCGACGGTCCGTAACCACTACAACCTGCTTTTCCGACTCCTAGATCGCGAATCGACGTACTCCAGCTCCGGATGGAGCCAGCGACCGCCCATTGTGAATCTGGGCTATTGGTTGCCCGGCATCACGGAAGCGAGGGATGCGCAAGTGTCTTTCGTTCGCGAGCTCGCGCGTCGGCTGCCAGAGATCTCAAGGGGCGGCGTGTGCTCGACGTGGGCTGCGGATTGTGCGGTCCGGCGGCAATTCTCGCGGCGGACTACGGCGCTACAGTCGAGTGCATTAACATCAACGAGCAACAAGTCGAATGGGCAAGTAGATTCATTACAGGCAATGCGATCGAGGATCGAGTGCACGTGCAGGTTGCGAGTGCCATGGACATACCGTTTCGCGATGAGTTTGATGTCGTCTTTTGTCTCGAGTCCGCACACTGCTACGCGGACAAGATGCGATTTCTGTCGGGGGCGTACGACGCGCTTCGACCCGGTTGGATCCTGATATTGTCTGACATTACGGGTACCAGCCACTTCGCTCCGTTCACTTACCAACCTGCGCTCAAGCTCAACCTAATCACGACAAAGGACTGGAGAGACATGATTAGGGGAGGGGGTTTCAGCATCGAAACTTGTGAATCGGTGGCCAGCGGTGTTTATCCAGGCTACCGGCGATGGCTGCGTAGAAGCGCCGCCGACCGCCGGGCGACAATCTTTAAAAAGGTATGCCTAAGCGAGGCCCACTTCCCGACGCGACAACTAAAACTGCTGCAAGCGTGGATCTTGGAATTTGCGCTTTGCCGATCTGTATTACCGCTGTTGAGCTTGCTTAGATTGAGGGACTACGTCCTGATCGTCGCGCGCAAGCAGGCGTAATCGTTTGCCAATCGAGGCACTCGGTTTCGCGGTGGAACGAGAAGGATTTGGCGTCACGGATTTCCGGACTGGAACGGTCAGCACATCAATCCGTAGAAACGCCGACATCGGGTCGGAGGCTCGGCGCTTTCGGTTGGATCCGCGTGGGTTCGGCATAAGCGGGACGTAGGGGCACCTTGGTGGGTTCGGACCGCTTCTCCTCATGATAATCAGGCTCTGTGTTAACTGCCCAGAGGTCGTACTTCGCGCCGCAAATGTTTTCGGCGGCATAAATTGCGGTTATCATTGAGTGGTCTTGATTGTTGTACTTGTGCATTCCGTTTCGGCCGACCAGTTGCAGGTTTGGCAGATGCTCCTCAAGGTAGCGCCGTATCTTTTCTACCTGCTCAGACCAGGTATCGTCGTACATCGGATACGCTTTCTGCACTCGAACGACCGCGCCATCGTTGATCTCATCCTCGCGCGCGAGACCTAGGCTCGCGAGTTCGCGCTTCGCGAGTTCGATGAGCGTTTCATCAGAGCTGGACCACAAATCATCGTTCTCAAAAACGAAATATTCCATTCCCAGACACGTTTTGTTCGGATCGGGGACCATCGCCGGAGACCAGTTCTTGAAGTTCTGAATGCGACCCACCCGCACGCTGGACTCGTGGACATAGAGCCAGTTGTCCGGCATCACGTCCTTGCGATCTACAATCAGGCTCACAATCAAAAAGTCGCGGTAGCGTAACTGGTTTGCCGCCTTGCGGATTTCCTCGGGCGCAGGGGGATCGAGAGCGTTCACCAAATCACGAATCGGCATGGAGCTAATAAAATCAGTGCCTTCGTACCGTTCCTCTCCTTGCGGACCGCGGGCAATCAGATGACTGACTTTCTTCTCAACGTGGCAAATCCGCACCACCGGATGTTCAAGAAGTACCGGATATGCCCGCCCGCGCAAATGTTCGGTGAGCATTTCCCACATTTGTCCTGGTCCTCGTTCCGGATAGTGGAATCGATCGATGAGAGTTTTCACGATTTCGGAGTTTGCCTTTAGTAGGGCGCTGCGAATGGCGGTTATGAGCGAGAGCCCTCGAATTCGCTGCGCCGCCCATTCAGCGCGTATGGTGGTACACGGTACGCCCCAGACCTTCTCCGTGTATGTTTTGAAAAAGATCTCATATAAGCGGCGCCCGAATCGATTCGTCACCCACTGCTCGAAGTTTTCTTCGTGTGGAGCGGGGAATAACTTCGCTCGAAAATAGCTAAGCAGAATGCGGACGCTCTCGAAAATCCCCAAGCCGAAGAGTGCGTTTCTCGCTTGCAAGGGATAGAAAAAGAACTTTTTGCGGTAGTAGATTCGCGACAAACGAGGGCGTTCTAGGAATTTGCTTCCGAGAATTTCATTCCAAATCTGACTGACTTGATCCCACTTGGTAAAGAAACGATGCCCGCCGATGTCGAAGAGGAAGCCTTTGTAGTTTACTGTGCGGGCTATTCCCCCTACTGTACGGTCCGCCTCAAGGATTGTCGCGCGGACACCCCGCTTCAATAGGGCGTACGCTGCAGTGAGACCCGCAGGACCGGCCCCTATAATGATCACATTTCGACGGTCGCCGGGCTGCAGGGCAGGCATATTTGGCTATGATCCTCTGTCTGTGCGATGCATGCCAACGACCGTTGTTCGTAGATTCAACTCCTTTGTTTACATAGGGTTGATCCGCAGGGCGGTCCGTCTGTGCAAAATCCGTTTCTGCTTCGTTCCCACAGCGATTCCCGGAAGAGAACTTGTTTGCGTAGCCGACGTACAGCCGGGAAAGATGCAAGGAGCTATGATCCCGGGCATTGGCCCTCCGGCTGCTGGCGGAGGCGCCGAATAGCGCGTCGCATATCTATATACACCGAGAAGCGCCGTGTGAAGAGACTCCTGAAGCAGGCGGTATTTCGGAGATAGTGCGTCTCCACCCGCGGCAGAACGAATGGGTCGGCTGTCGACCCGACCGTGTCGGCGACCGTCGAACAGGCACCGCGGAAGTGTCTCGACACGATGTCGCGGGCTTGGTTACCCCAACGGCCATAAGGGTAACAAAAGAACGCGGCTGCAGCGCCGGTGTGGACCCCAATCTCATACTTGCTCTCAACTATTTCAGCCTCCGCCTCAGCTTCACTCACTCGGGTCATATCCGGATGCGTAGCGCTATGAGAACCAAATTGGAATCCCATCCGAGCCAGCTCCTCGATTTGCCCCCATGTGAGCAATGGCTTCTCATCGACCCATCGGGGTTGTCCGGGCCATGAGTTGGTTCGCCCGCAATACGCAGTCGCAAGAAACACGGTCGCGGGGAAGCCCCAGCGACGGAGAACCGGTACCGCGTCACTGTAAAAGTCTTGGTAACCATCGTCGAAAGTCAATACGACTGTTTGGCTGGGCATCGAATGATGATCTTTCAACGTATTCACAATATCTGCCAACGGAACAACCCGAGCGTTATTGCTCAGCCATTCCATTTGCGCTGAAAACCGGGATGTGGAAATCGAAAGCGGCGGACGACCGTCACTTATCGAATGATAGGTTAGGATTATGGGGTTCTGTTCTTTTGCCATCGCAAGGACATGGTTTCCGGGCGAAGCCTCTCCCCGGCAATCGGGAATTTCGGTGCCCGCGCTCCGCAGACTCCCGTTTCGCCTTCGTGCGGTAACAACTCTCCCTAGGTACTCGCAATCTGGTTATAAACGATACCCAGCACCGCCCCAATTAAGAATCCGGTAATGAAGCCGTAAAAGAAGCCGAGGATGCTGCCGAAGAACGTGACCCTGTATCCGGGGAAGAACTGGCTGAGCAAAGCCAAATGTGGTCCAACAACGCTCCCGCCCTTTAGAACTAATATGACTGTTGCCAGAAATAGTGCAAAACCCATGATCAAGCCCAGTACGACACCAAGCAGCCTAGAGTTGAGACGGGCGATGGCTTTCCTTAGTAGTGCGTCATCCTCGGGTTGCATTCTCCCTCGCCTACGTATGATCCAAAAAATCGCTATACTGCTCCATGTCAGCGCGCGATCGTAGACCGATGAGATATACCCACACGGCTACGTTGCGTAAAAGGGCAAACGCCCAGCCCAGGACGTAGCCAGACACAAATCCCCAGAGTAGCCCGATGAGAGCTCCTTTGAGACTGACGGAGTATCCCACGAAATATTGCGAGAGTAGGCCTAAATGCTGGGCCCCATGCCAGTCGCGCCGCAGGGATCCCAAGGTGGCAAGGAAAATAAGAGTTCCCAACACGATGCCGACCGCCGTGCCCATGGCCGAGCGATGTAGCGGGGCGAAAACCCGCATGAGATGTTTCGTCGCCGAATCGTCATCTTCGGCCATCATATGGCTGCTCCGCGCGAATCTCCGTCGACAAATTCTACCCCGTTTCCGGCGCCCACGCCAATTCCTCGCCGAGAGGATTTGTGCGGTTTATGCTACCAACAGCGTGGGGGCGCTGAGTGGCCTGAACGCGTGCTAGTCGGCTTAACACGCTATTGATCAAGTGGGTGCCAGGGAACCCGGTCAAATTTCCGGAACGCGGCCGATTCGAGCAACTTCATGTACGTCTCGAGATGAGCCTCTTCAGTCCACAGTTCGAGATATTTCCGATATCCACGTTCCCCCATTTCTCGGCGGAGTGCCTCATTGGTTCTCAACCGCTCCATCGCCGATAGGAGTTCGACTTGCGAGTCAAAGGTGAAACCTCCTTGGCTTTCTTCTACGACTTCTTGCAGGCCTCCGAGACGTCGGACAATTACGGGCGTGCGCTCTCGGTGTGCCTCGAGAATGATGATGCCGAAGACCTCGTAGCATATCGAAGGAACCAGCACAGCGATCGCGTGCCGGTAGAGCCGCCGCAATTCCGATTGTTGGAGTGGTCCCAGAAAGACGATGTTTTCCGCAGCCGCCGCTTTTCGTCGAAGCTCCGTTTCAAACTCGCCGGTTCCTGCGACCAGCAGGTCCGCATGAGGATAGCCTCGAAAGGTTGGGATGAGGTCCTGCAATCCCTTGATCTTTTCAAGGCGCCCAACAAACAGGAAATATGGACGCCGCGTCGACGGCAGTTCGAGAGGAGAAGCCTCGTTTTCGTTGGTCGGCGCGAAGTATGGCAAATGCTTGATCGGCCGAGCGAATCCTCGTTGGTGATGCATGTCCCGCGTGAAGCGGCTGGGAGAAAAGAACGCATCCACAGACCTGGTGCAGTTCTCGAGAAGATCGGTATATCGCCACCATTGGGGAGGTCGGCTGGACTTAAGCGCGCAACGGAAACATTGCGGCCGATCACAAACTCGTTCGTTGTTCTTCCAGAGAACATGCATGGGGCAAACCAGCCAGTGTTCGTGCATGGTGTAGATCTTGAGGAAGTCCCGATAATCGGGATCCAGTCGCAATACGGCCGGCCCCAACAGCGAGATGTTGTGATAATGAATGACGTCGAATTTCTTGCTTAGCAGAACCTGACGAATCCGGTTGGTATTGGGCCAAGTCGATCCCGTTTGCTGTGATACCAGCGGAGAAAGAACTCCCCAACGGCTCTTGAGGGTGTGAACGGTCACCGAGGGATGATTGGGGAATTCCTTGAGCGGCAGCGTGGGGTGCAGCACGTGATAACTGTCTGCGCAATGCACCACGTCCACCTCGTGCCCGCGCCGTGCGAGAGCATTGACCAGCCGGTAGAGGTACATTGCATCGCCGCCGAAACTGTACGGAGGATAGAACGTCGTCAGATGACAAAATTTAAGTGATCGCTTCAAAGCTCTTTACGAACCTCATGGAAAACATCCAACAACTGACGTGCCGACCTCTCCCAGGATAGTTGGCAAGCCGCTGCGAGCGCGGCCTCGCCCATCGCTTTCTGGGCTACCGGATCACTGAGAATCATTCTGAGGCCGGCCAACAAACCAGCGCGGTCCTGAGGCGGGAAACTGATCGCGCCCCCTCCTAACAGGTCCTTCAAGGGACTCTCGGTCGTGACGATAACTGGAGTTCCGCACGCGGCCGCTTCAACGGCCGGTAGACCAAATCCCTCACAGAAGGACGGAAGCACAAGAGCTTCAGCGCAGTTGAGCAGCCTAACAAGCTCCTCATCGGAAAGAAAGCCGGTGAATAAAACGCAATTCTCTAGCCTCGATCTTCGCACTTGCTCCTTAAGATCGCGATAGCAAGAATGGAACACGTCTGTCTCATAGTCGCCGATCAACAGGAGATGCACGTTCGCAAAGCCAGTTTGGCAGAGTAACTCACGAAAAACGTCCACCAAGAGTTTCAGATTTTTATGGGGACTAAAGCCGCCGACGTAAGCGACGAACCGCGCGTCGGCATTAAGGCCCAGTTTCTTGAACAGCGCAGAACGATCCAGGTCTTCCAATCGCCGAAAGACAGGGTCTGCGGCCTCGCTCACGACACGAAGACGGGATGACTCGAGGCCCAAGTCCTCGGCCAAACAGCGTCTCGAATATTCCGATACGGTGAGGATGACCTGCGCTTGCGCACAGGCCAGTTTCAACTTTGCCCGCCAGTTCAGTCGAGATCGGAAGGTCGGGAATACAAGTTCGGGAAACCGTTCAGGAATTACGTCGTGGACGGTGACAACCTTGGGAAATCTACTCACAAGAGGCACATAGGAATACACGGACGGAAAAAAAAATAGGTCAAGTTTCTCTGCGCTGATAGCGCGGCTCATATTCCACATATCACCCAGTGCGCGGCGGCCAGCGGCAGACGCGGCTCTGGCCGTCGGCGTTCCACAAGGAACCCGAATTATTTCCACATCGTCTTCCGGCAGAGGGAATTCCGAGGAATCAATGTCTGAAAAAAAAGTGTAGTTGTTCTGACGATCGATCTTAAGTGTTGCTTGAAGCAGAGACCGTAGAAATCTTCCGTAGCCGCGACGCGAACCCCAGCAGGTCGCGTCTAGACCGACGCGCATAGTCGTCAGCTCCGGCTACGATCGAAGGTCGTGGAATCTCGTCTAAGTGGAAGCACTGCCAATACGAAGAGTTGAAAAATCTGAGCCGAGCCGAAGATAAGAAAGACGGCGCCGCTGTAGAAGTAATAAAACCAGTGCAGCGGAACCACGCGAGCGGCGAACCACCGCCCTCGTTTTCTTGCGAAATAGGAGTAAACATCCCAATTCAAGGTCACCAACGCCGCCACAATTAGAATGGCCAGCACGAATTCGCCTAACAGCAAATAGGGCGTCATAAGCTTGGGAAGAAAGCTCGCCAATTGTAAAAAGACAAACAACCATCCTGCAGACAGAAGGCCCACCAATCCGGTGCTTAAACGAGCTCGGGAGGTAAGATTCAAATCTCGTGGTAGGTTATGCGTTTCCAGAATGAGCTTTGTCCAAGGAATCGCCCTGCAGAAAATGTCGGTTTGAACCATGTTTCGAAACGTCCACTTTTTAAGGTGCTTCACCTGCAGCTGCTTGTTGAGCTGGATGCGTTGGCCGTCTCGTACCAGGCGATAGCCAAGTTCGATATCCTCTATCGATGGCTTGCGGTAGCGGCTGTGATCGAACCCGCCGACGTGCATGAAAATCTCCTTGCGTATCGCACCGCACCCGGCCCAAAAGGTTGTCGCCCGCACGTTCGCGTTCTGGTGTACATAACTATGCATCAGGTTCTTGTACTGAGAGCAGAAGTCGTCCCACGCCGGCTCGTCGTCGTACGACCCAAACATCGCGGCCATCTGCGGGTCGCGATCAAACTCGTTGTCGATAATGCCAAGAGCGTTTGGCGGCAGGACGACATCCGCATCCACGAAGACAACGATATTGGCCTGAGCGCAGCCGATCCCCATGTTTCGCGAGCCCGCGGGCCCAAGCGTGCGAGGCGTGCGTATGCAATAGACGGGATACCGCTCCACGATCCGCATACTGTCATCGGTAGAGCAGTCGTCGACTACGATTACTTCGAAATCGGAGTACTTGGAATTGAGCAATCCCTCCAAACAACGCGAGATATGCATTCTCCCGTTGTGCACCGGAACGATCACGCTGAGCCTCGGAGATGCGTGCTGCCCAGTCAGGCGGGGGGCGTCGGAACCCGTTCGAGGGACTTCGCCGAGATTGTCGCAGCTTTCCATGTGAAACCGGGCAGATGGCTAACTCGCATGGAGCAAGTCGTTTACCACTTCCTCCAGGTGCCAAAGCCTATTGAAAACGTAACAGTTATCCGGCCTCGCCAGCCGAAGCGTACAAGGAGTATCCGACTGGAGTTTGTAATTAGGCAAACTTTTGCCCGTACGAGCGAAGCGTTAACGGCGAGAAACGGCGCGGATGGATGGCAGGTCGTGTGTTACCCCAGTCGTCCGAGGAAAATAGGGTCGATTTAGTTGGCGGAGAAATTGCTCGTAATTTGGGAGTATTGGAGTGTGCCTGCCTAAAAAGGCGCATCATCGTTTTTCGCGAATTCCCGTTTCTTTTCATCAGAGAGGCGACACAGAACGAACGGAAGGAGCTCCAGAAAAATGCAAGTCTTGGTGACTGGCGGGGCAGGGTTTATCGGTTCGCATTTGGCCGAACATTGGATCAGTCAAGGCCACGAGGTGTGGGCGATTGACGATCTGTCGACGGGCTCTGTCGAAAACATCTCGGCCATTCGGAGTCATCCGCGGT
This sequence comes from Candidatus Acidiferrales bacterium, assembly GCA_050747045.1. GTDB lineage: Bacteria > Acidobacteriota > Terriglobia > Acidiferrales > UBA7541 > Palsa-295. The sequence goes on from JBOGNC010000009.1 coordinate 19,930, forward strand.
TCCACTTTCAAGCTGGCGACGTAATGGAACGTTCGCCCCTGGCTGAACTCGTTGACAGATGCGACGTAATCTACCATCTCGCGGCTGCGGTGGGTGTCAAGCTAGTCGTTGAGAGCCCAGTTCGTACCATTAGGACCAACGTAGGTGCCACAGAACTCTTGCTTGAGCTGGCTAGCAAAAAGCGAAAGATGGTCGTAATAGCTTCGACATCGGAAGTGTACGGCAAGTCCACGAAAATTCCGTTCTGCGAAGAAGACGATCTGGTACTCGGGCCTACCACGCACGGCCGCTGGAGCTACGCTTGCTCCAAGGCCATTGATGAATTCTTAGCTCTGGCGTATTGGCGTGAAAAACGTCTTCCCGTGATTGTGGCGCGCTTATTCAATACCGTGGGGGCACGGCAGACGGGTCGCTACGGCATGGTGTTGCCGAATTTCGTGTCTGCTGCCTTGCGCAACGAACCAATCCGCGTTTTCGGAACCGGGACACAAAGCCGCTGCTTCGCCGATGTGAGGGACGTTGTCCGAGGGCTAGCGAGCTTGGCCCTATGCGACCGCGCGGTGGGTGAAGTCTTCAATATTGGGAATGATCAAGAGTGTGCAATCGAGGAACTCGCACGAAGGGTTCGCGATCAACTCGGCAGCACCTCGCCAATCACAAACGTACCTTATGAGTTGGCCTATGGCGTCGGATTTGAAGATATGATGCGGCGAGTTCCCAGCTTGAAGAAAATTGAGGGGATGATCGCTTATCGTCCTTCGTACGAGTTGCCCGAAATCATCGAGCGGGTGGCCGATTATCTTCGACCGAGAATGTCCGGCGTGGCCAGCATCTCGTGGTCGTCCCATCAGGGAGTGGAGGGTGTGGCGGATTGAGAAACAAATGACGGAGGATCGCAACGCGATCGCGATTTCCGTTGTGCTTGCCGCGCCGGACGGAGGACGGTGTCTCAATTGCTGTCTTGAGGCGCTCGAGGCGCAGATTTCTCCAGCTCTCGGCGAAATCGTCGTGGCGCATGGCCCAAGAATTAGACCCGAAGATCTCTGGCGTTCTAGCGCTGCAAGAATTCGATGGATTCCATTGCCCCTCGACACCGAGGTCCCAAGGCTCTGGAAAGCAGGTATCGAAGCGTCGACTGGGAAGATTATCGTTTTGCTTGTGGAATCATGCGTGCCGAGTCCTGGTTGGGTGGACCAAATACTGAAGTCCCACGAGTCTCAAACAAGCGTAATTGGGGGCGCGATTGATCTTGACCCAGCCCTGGGCCTAGTGGACTCTGCTGTCTATTTCTGTCGCTACAGCCGATACATGCCCCCTTTTACGGCGCGATACGTTGACGATTTACCGGGTACCAACTGCTCCTACCCACGCGCGTCTCTCGAGGGTGTGAAGGACGAAATGGCTGACGGTTTCTGGGAAAGTTTCGTTCACGAGAAGATGAAAAATCAAGGTGGTCGACTTCTCTGCGATCCTGTCATCATGGTCCGCTACACTGGACCCACTTTCGGTAAGCCCTTCCTCCGCGCCCGCTTTGCCCATGGGCGGGAATTCGCCGCGCGCCGGGCCGCCTCATTGAGTCGTGGACAAAGGGCATTGCGAGCCGTTACTTTTCCCTTGGTTGCTGTCCTCATGCTGCGGCGCGTCGCCGTTCAAGTTTGGACGAGGCGTCGGTATCGGACTCGCTTTTTGACCTGTTCTCCACTGCTCATGCTTTTCCTGACGGCCTGGAGCACCGGCGAATGTCTCGGCTATCTTCTGGGATCCGCGCGTAGAACTGATGGCGCGGAAGATCAGCCAAGTCGGGAATTGCCGGAGGCGTCGTGAACCTGCATAACTTCTTCCCAACGAATGCTGCGGAGGGGCCTGCGACCAATCAGCCGGCTGGTGAGCACGCGCACTCATCGACGCCCGGAATTCCGACTAGAGCAATGCGCGAAATGTACGATCACTTGAATTCTCCGTACGGCGGTGAGCTGGTTCGTTTGATCGCGAAGCCTGAGGAGATTGCCGAACTCCAAGCGGAATCCCGGCAATGGACGTCCTGGGACCTTTCCGCACGACAACTCTGCGACATCGAGTTGCTGCTCAATGGAGGTTTTTCTCCCCTTCGCGGCTTCATGTCGCGCGCTGATTACGAGAGTGTGTGCGGCAGGATGCGTCTAGCCAACGGTCTGATTTGGCCGATACCCATCGTGCTGGACGTTTCCGACGAGTTTGCGCGAAACCTGTTCCCGGGCATCACGATCGCCTTGCGCGATCCTGAAGGCGTTATGCTAGCGGCGATGCACGTAGAGGAAGTTTGGCAAGCCGACCGACTCGCGGAGGCCAGGGCTGTCTACGGTACAACCAGTTCTCACCATCCTGGAGTCAGCTATCTACTGGAGCAGACTCATTCCTGGTACGTCGGAGGCGCGTTGGTGGGAATGCACCTGCCGTCGCACTACGATTTCCGCGCAATACGCCTTACTCCGACTGAACTGAGAGAAGAATTCACGCGCCTTGGCTGGCGGCGGATTGCCGGGTTCCAGACGCGCAACCCGATGCACCGCGTCCATCAGGAATTGACTCTGCAAGCGGCCAAGAAAGTCGAAGCGAACCTTCTGATTCATCCATCAGTGGGAATGACGAAACCGCGTGACGTGGAACACTACGTTCGCGTCAGATGCTATCAGACACTTCTAACAAAATACCCGAGAAACACGGCGAGGCTTGCCCTCTTGCAGTTGGCGATGCGAATGGCAGGCCCTCGCGAAGCGGTTTGGCACGCGATTATCCGAAAAAACTATGGTTGCAGTCATTTCATCGTGGGTCGAGCCCACGCGAGTCCGGGCAACGACGAAAACGGACGGCCTTTCTTCCCACCCTATGCCGCGCAAGAGTTGCTCCATGCTCACCAAGACGAACTAGGTATTGCAATTGTGCCTTTCCGGACGATGGTCTACCTGCAAGATCAGGAAATGTACGTCCCCGAAGGAGATGTACCGAGAGGCTCTCGCGTTTTGAATCTTTCAGACACGGAGCTCCTGGCGCGGCTATCCGAAGGCCGAGAGATTCCCTCTTGGTTCACTTTCCCCGAGGTGGCTCGCGAACTACGGCGCAGCTACCCGCCTCGACACCGGCAGGGGTTCACGGTGTTTTTCACCGGCTTATCCGGCGCTGGCAAATCAACAATCGCGAATGTGTTGCTCGTGAAGCTCTTGGAGATGGGAGGCCGCCCGGTGACCATATTGGACGGAGACATTGTTCGGAAAAATCTCTCGTCAGAGCTGGGTTTCTCTCGGGAACACCGTGATCTCAACATCCGTCGGATTGGATTCGTCGCTTCCGAGATTACCAGGAATGGTGGAATCGCCATCTGCGCGCCCATCGCGCCCTACGACGCAGTTCGGAGGCAAGTGCGCGATTTGATTCAGCCGCATGGGGGATTCATCCTTGTGCACCTATCTACTCCGCTCGAAATCTGCGAAAGCAGGGATCGAAAAGGTCTTTACGCAAAGGCGCGGGCAGGTCTCGTCCAGAAATTCACCGGGATTTCGGACCCCTACGAGGTACCGCAGGACGCGGAAATCGCAGTGGACACGACCGCCTTGACCCCGGAGGAGGCGGCACAGCAGATATTCCTACACTTACAGCGCATGGGCTTCATCGGCGCCAACTCTTCGGCGTGTTCATCGGATCATTCTTAGCAAGAACGGACAAATACGACTTTGTCTCCCGGACCTGTCGGAAACTCACCTGCCCGCGCAGCGGGTGCGTGATTGTTTTGCGCCAAGGTCCCGAATTAGAGCCGTACCGCGGCAGGAGCAAGAACGCTCTCGATCTAGAAATCAGGTCTATGAATCCTGGCCCGAGCATTGACGTTATCACGCGCATCCAAGGCGCCCTTGTGGCTGCCGTGCGCGCGATCAGTCCGTTGATGTCGGGGAACATCAGAGCCGAGTACAAGAAGGGCAATCATCTCGTGACAGCTGCCGACCGTATTGCGAATGCCGTCTTACGCGACACCTTAGTCTGCGGCAGCGAGGGCTGGCTCTCCGAGGAAAGTACCGACGATCTGACGCGTCTCAAAAAGAGATTGGTTTGGATTGTTGATCCGCTGGACGGCACGCGCGAGTTTGTCGCTGGCATTCCAGAGTGGTCGATTTCCATCGCCTTGATTCAAGACGGCCAACCCATTGCCGGCGGCGTTTGCAACCCCGCCACGCAAGAATCTTTCGTAGGCTCGCTCGCCACAGGTGTTCTCTACAACGGGAAACCATGTCGTCCCAGCGATAAAAGAACTCTACTTGGCGCGCAGGTGCTTGCAAGCCGGAGTGAGTTTGAAGCGGGTGAGTGGCAACGGTTCAAACGTGCTCCATTCACCATAAAGCCCGTAGGTTCGGTCGCATACAAACTCGCCCTCGTAGCTGCCGGAGCCGCCGACGCGACGTGGACCCTGCGGCCGAAACACGAATGGGATGTTGCCGGTGGCGTGGCCCTAATTCGGGCCGGTGGGGGGGTTGTCCGTCAGCTCGGGACGCGACGACTGGCGTTCAACAGCCGCTCGCCCACACTATCAAACCTGGTCGCAAGCGGTTCCGGTATCGCTTCAAAGCTGCCTGCCTATTTGAAGGAATGCATGCGGCGGCGGGTCACAACAACTTCGGGCCGACGTGCGGTTTTGTGATAGCCGTCCGTGGCGGGGCATCTAGGCCCATAGAGCCGCGACCGTCGACCAGCAAATCCGGGGTTGGGAAAGGAAGTTCCGACGCCGGTCGCCCAATGTCCACTTGAAAGGCAATTCCGCGCAAGACTTTACTTAAAAGCTTCTCGAACCGTCAATTTAAGGCTATCCGGCTCAGCCACTTACGCGCGTTGACGGCCTGCTAATGGGGACTCCCGACTGGTGCCGCAATTGCACTTCGGTTGGCTTAATTGTTCGTCTTTACGCCATGGGTGCGCCCACCACCCACTGGATTGGACGAAGTATGCCGCACGTCCCTCATAGGGACCGCGGCTGGCACATTCGCGAGGCTGGATGAGCTTTCCAGATATTTCTATCGTTTTGGCCACGCAAGGCGCGCTGCCTTACGTAAGCGAATGTCTCAAGTCCTTGTGTCCGCAATTGCCACCTATGGCGGCCGAGCTAATCGTCGCAGATTCCTCTAGCGACGGGACAGCGGAACTGATTCGTAGCCATTATCCTGATGTGATGCTCCTCCACCATGACCGGCCGGTCGGGCTGCCAGAACTTATGCGCGAGGCACTGGAGCACGCAGGTGGACGCATCGTTGCCTTGGTAGACCCTGGCTGCGTGTTTCCTGCCGATTGGCTCGAAAAACTTCTCAGGGCCCACGAATCTGAATACTGCGTTATTGGCGGAGCAGTCGAGAATGGTCACCCGAACGGGCTGGCGAATTGGGCGTGTTACATGGTGGACTATGGGGCATTTATGCTGCCGGCTCGGCGCCGTGTAACGCCACTGCTTCCTGGTATTCACCTTTCGTATAAGCGACCAATTGTCGAACTGGCGCTGAAATCCATGCCAGACGGATTTTGGAAGGTAATTCTCCATTCTGAACTGACAAGGCGCGGCGTACCGTTCCTATTCGAACCGGAACTGGTGACTCACTATTCGCGCCCCGACACGTTCATGAGTTTCTTGCGCCGTTATTACCGGCGCGGCTGGTATTTCGCGGCGATGCGCTGCAAGCGAATGTCGCGACTGAGCAGGTTTCTGCGCGTAGCTCTCTTTCCTGCGCTCCCCGTGATCCTTTTTTGTCAACGCATGCGCGCTCAGATCGGCAAGAAGGCTCATCGCCTGGAGTGGTTCCTGACGCTACCCCTGCAGGCGATTCTGCTGACGGGCTGGGCGGCAGGAGAATTGACAGGATTTATTCTGGGGCCATCTGCATTGCCTGCGGAGGTGTACCAGTGATCGCCTTGCTGGCCGCACCTTTCCTCGCCACGGAGGCTTCGAGTGGTCCTCCGCTGATCTCGGTTGTGATCCCATCGACCAGCGGTCCAAAGTGTTTAGAAACCTGTTTGCGAGCCCTGGAGGAGCAACCGATAAGAGAGCAGGCCGAAGTGATCGTCGTGAGTTGTGGGCGCGATGGAATCGCGGAGATGATCAGTCGGTATTTCCCACGCGCAAAATTGTTGAGTATCTCTCAGCGGAAGACGATTCCCGAAATGCGGGCCATTGGCATGAAACTCTCCCACGGCCCCATCGTGAGTGTGATCGAGGATCACTGCATTCCGGACGCACATTGGTTCGAGAATGTTCTGCGAGCCCACAAGAATTGGCATGGAGCCGTTGGCGGGGCCGTCGAAAACGACTGTTCGATCACGCGTCTCGTTGACTGGGCCGCATTCTTCTGTGAATACAGCCGCTTCATGAATCCCGTTCTGCGCGGCGAGGCGCGGGAAATTCCGGGGAACAACGCGTCTTATCCGCGCAAGGCTCTTTCGCTCATGGCCGATCTTCTCGATGAGGGACAATCTTGGGATCCCATCTTGCATGCACGCCTTCGTGAGAAGGGAATCCCGCTGTATTCCGATCCGTCTATCGTCGTTTATCACAAGCAGGAGTTGGGCCTTGGCAAATTTCTGCGCCAACGCTTCCATTACAGCAGGTCGTTTGCCGGCGTCCGGATCGCACGAGGAAGCTTTTTGAAAAGGTTCCTTCGAGCGTTCTCGTGCGTCGTGCTCCCCCCAGTACTTTGGGCGCGGATCACGACCCAAATCTTGGGGAAACGCCGTTATCTAGGAAAGCTGGTTCTGACGATCCCATTCATCACTCTATTTGTGGTCGTTTGGGCATGGGGCGAGTGGGTCGGTTATGTGTTCGGGCCAGGCGCGAGCCTATCGAAAGTTGAGTGAACGCAAGGTGGACATCGCAAAAGGGAGAAATACATGGCTACGGAAACTGAAAAGCACTTGATGATGGATTTGCAGCCCTCAAACGTCCCGGCGTCCAAGCCGCTTTGGAGGGTGGGGCTGGTGGGTCTGGGGAAGCTGGGGACGCCGGTGGCGCTGGCCATGTCTTTGAAAGGGCATGACGTGATGGGTTACGACGTTGATGCTCAGCGAATGCAGAAAGTGAGCTTCCCTCACCGGGAAATGGGTCCGAACGGCGAACCGTCGATCGAGCCCCTACTGCGGGAAAGTCAGCTGAGGTTCGGAACGCTTCAGGAAATCGTGCGTCATGCGGAGATTATTTTCGTTGCGGTCCAAACGCCTCATGCGCCGCTGTACGAGGGAGTCACTCGCTTGCCCGAGGAGCGGGTCGATTTCGATTATCGCTTCCTGCGCCAGGCGGTCGAGGACCTTTCGAATGCGATCCGCGAAAACGGCGAAGACAAAATCGTAGTAGTGATTTCCACCGTTCTTCCCGGCACGACGCGAAGAGAAATACTTCCCCGGATCAACCATCATGTGAAACTTTGCTATAACCCGTTCTTCATCGCTATGGGCACTACCATCGACGATTTCATCGACCCGGAGTTCGTACTTTTCGGTGTCAGCGATGAAGAGGCGGCGCAAAAGGCTCAGCAGTTTTACCAAACGTTGCACGGTAAGCCGTTCTATCAGACGTCGATCGAAAATGCGGAATTGATTAAAGTTGCATACAACACCTTCATCTCCATGAAAATCTGCTATGCGAACACGCTAATGGAAATCTGTCACAAGATCCCCGGCTGCGATGTCAACTCCGTCACGGACGCCCTAGCTCTGGCCAACGGACGGTTGCTTAGTCCGCGTTATCTCAAAGGAGGAATGGGTGACGGCGGTGGCTGCCATCCGCGCGATAATATCGCCCTATCGTGGCTCTCTCGGCAACTCAACCTTTCCTATGACTGGTTTGAGAACCTCATGGTTTGTCGCGAGAAACAGACCGATTGGTTGGCGGACTTAATTGAGGAACAACATCACCGCCGTGGCTACGCGCACAAACGGATCGGCATTTACGGCACCGCCTTCAAGGCCGGCACCAACTTGACGGTTGGAAGCCCAGCCATACTTTTGGCCAACATTTTGAGGGAACGCGGCTTTGAGGTGCATACCTACGATCCTCACGTGGACCTGACGCCGTGCCCGTTTGATTGGGCTGGCGTCTACTTTGTCGGTACTAACCATAGTGAATTTGCAGAACCTGGCTGGAAGTTCCCACAGGGGTCGATCGTAATCGATCCATGGCGTTACATTCCGAAGGGTCCGGGCGTGGAAGTGGTCCCCGTCGGAGCCAATGCGCGACAGGTCGCGAAGGAAGCTTCGGCATAAGTCTAGAATAGACGAAACCTGGGGAAGCAGCGAGATGGCTAGAATCGGTCCAGTCATAGCTGAAGACATGAGCTCAGTTCTTCACGAGCTAGGGGACAGCCCACACCGACTACGTGGCGCCACGCTACTGGTCACGGGCGCGAGCGGGTTTTTGTGCAGCTACTTCGTAGATACAGTTGCTACGCTCAATGATCTCGGCCTCGACCCTCCCTGTCATGTCATTGCAGTTGACAACCTGCGGACAGGGGTTCCGGAGCGACTCGCCCATCTCGAAGGCCGGAACGATGTTTCCTTCGTTCGCCACGATGTGACCCTGCCGCTCGCCATCGATCGGCATGTGGACTGGATCATTCACGGTGCGAGCGTCGCTTCACCCACGTTTTATCGTCGCTATCCGCTTGACACGATCGATGTGAACGTCACCGGTACCCGGCTAATGTTGGAGCTGTCTCGTAAGGATTGCATCAAGAGCCTGCTCTATTTGAGCACCAGCGAAATATACGGCGATCCAGAACCGGCCTTCATCCCAACACCGGAGCACTACCGGGGCTATGTTTCTTGCACGGGACCGCGAGCGTGCTATGACGAGTCCAAGAGACTCGCGGAGACTCTCTGCCTAAACTATTACCGCTTGTTTTCGGTTCCGGTGAAAATCGTGAGGCCGTTCAACGTTTATGGCCCAGGCCAGCCACTCGGAGACGGGCGCATTATTCCGGATTTGATGAAAGCAACTCTCCGCCGCGACCCGATCGAACTGTTCAGTGATGGCCGGGCTACTCGCGCCTTCTGTTATGTAAGCGACGCCATCGCTGCAATGTGGCACGTGCTCCTGTCGGACGCGAACGGAGAGGTTTTCAATGTAGGCAACGACCAGGAAGAGACCAGCATTTCGGCGCTAGCGGACAAAATGTGCATGATCGCAGGTCCACCCTCGATTTCAGTCGAACGCCGTACCAGCATCGACGAACATTATCTCACGGACAATCCGCGGCGCCGCTGCCCCGATTTGACGAAGCTCCGTGCCGCCTTTTCATGGGAACCGAAGGTCTCTCTGACCCAGGGACTTTCACGCACACTCCGCTCGTATGCAACAGAACCTGTAAGGCAGGAGAGATGAAGATCATCCTTCAAGGAAGAGGGCTCGTCGCGCTCTTTCTCAATGCCCTTCCTCTACAATCCGGAATTTCGAGGAGGTGGTTTTGCGTATAGCCGTTGTAGGAACGGGCTACGTTGGTTTGACTACGGGCGTTTGTCTTGCTTCGCTCGGCCACCAAGTGATCGCAGTAGACATCCTCTCCGAGCGTGTCGCCGCTATTAACGCATCCAAGCCGCCCTTTTACGAGCCGGGCTTGGCTGAAATGTTGACCGCGGCGATCGTAAAAGGCCGCCTTCGCGCAACAACGGACCTTACGCAGGCGGTGGCGGCGAGCGAAATTACCTTCGTAACGGTTGGCACGCCTCAAGCTGGACAGGATATTGACCTGACCTATGTAGCTGAGGCTGTTCGCCAAATCGGTTCAGCACTTCGTTCTTCGCCGTCCTATCACGTAGTGGCAATCAAAAGTACAGTCCTTGCCGGGACTACGGACACTCTCGTCCGCCAGTTGCTGGAGGAAAATTCCGGAAAGAGTGCGGGTGAATATGGATTGTGCATGAACCCGGAGTTTCTCCGCGAAGGCTCGGCAATCGACGATTTTTTGAATCCTGACCGCATTGTGATAGGCCACGCCGATCCGAAATCTGCTCAGCTCCTTGCCGACGTGTATGATTCCTTTGAATGTCCCAAGGTCTTCACGTCACTGCGCAACGCGGAAATGATCAAGTACGCATCCAATGCCCTGCTCGCCACCCTGATTTCGTACAGTAATGAGATCGCCAGCCTCTGTGAAGCAATCCCCGGCACTGATGCCAGGGCGGTTCTCGATGGAGTGCACCTGGATCGTCGACTTTCGCCGATCGTTAATGGGCAGCGCATTAGTCCCGGCATTTTAGGTTTCTTGATGGCCGGTTGTGGCTTCGGGGGCAGTTGCCTGCCAAAGGACGTAAATGCGCTGCGCTCGCGTGCAGCGAAACTCGGCGTCACCGCCCACATGCTAGACGCGGTGATGTCGGTAAACTCCGAAAGGCCCCGGCTATTTGGAAATTTAGTGGAGCAAGCGTTGGGTTCGCTTTGTGGGGCAAAGATTGCAGTCCTAGGGCTTGCATTCAAGGCCGGCACAGATGATTTGCGCGAGTCGGCCTCGTTAGCGGTCATCGAGCACGTGGTATCTAAGGGAGGGGCGGTCCGCGCATACGATCCCATCGTCACGACGGCTCCAGCAAATGGGTCACGCATCAATGCCACACTTTGTGCCACAGCCGAAGATGCTGTCACGGGTGCGGATGCCGCGCTGATTTTAACGGCTTGTCCTGAATTCAGTGGCTTAGACTGGCCTGCCTTGGTTCTTCGAATGCGCCGGCAGATAATTTTGGACGGGCGCAACGCGCTCGCGGGGATTTTATTGCCGCCGACCACACGGTACCTCAGCATCGGACGTTCGATCGAACTCGCAGAACGGGAAGAGCGATTCCCCGTGACTGCGGAAAGCGCTGCGGCGACAGAATGAGGAAGAGCTTGTGATTAAAGTATCTAAAGGCTGCCTGGGAGATGACGAACTTCAACGGGTTCGCCAGGTCTTTGATACTGGATATTTCGGGCATAGCTCTACAGTTCTCGAATTCGAGGCCGCGTTGAAGCGGTACCTCGGAGCCGAACACGTAGTTGCCACGAATACAGGGACTTCTGCGTTGCATCTTACGTTGGAGACGCTAGGGATTGGGAAAGGCGATGAAGTCATTGTTCCTTCGCTGACGTTCGTCGCGTCCTTTCAAGCGGTTTTTGCGACGGGCGCAACTCCCGTTCCGTGTGACGTCGCGCCAGACACTCTGCTGATGGACATTGGCGATGCTGAGCGCCGAATAACGCCTAGGACAAAAGCTCTGATGCCAGTTCACTACACTGGTAATTCCTGCGACATGGATGCTCTTCACCGGATCGCCAAAAGCCACGGACTCCGCGTCGTCGAAGATGCCGCCCACGCTTTCGGCTCGACCTACATCGGACGTAGGATCGGCAGTTTCGGTGATGTCGCATGCTTCAGCTTCGATTCCATTAAGAACATTACTTGCGGTGAGGGGGGAGCAATCGCTTGCAAAGACCCTAATCACGCCGACCTGCTTCGGCGGAAGCGGACTTTAGGCATCAATAGGCAGGTGAATCTCGAAGGATCGGAGAAAATCCGGCCCTGGCGCTTCGAAGTATCCACGGGCGGCTTCCGCTACCATATGAGCGGCATCAACGCTGCGATTGGTCTTGTCCAGCTTGACAAAGCCGAGACGTTCATCGCCCGCAGGAGGGAAATCTGCCGCCGCTACGATGCTGCTTTCCGTCACCTCGACGGCCTCCAAACTTTGCGAATAAATTACGACGAATCAGCTCCCCACATTTATGTCATCCGAGTGAAAGGCGGCCGGCGCGACGCCTTGATGCAGTTTCTTAGGGAAGTGGAAATAGAAACGGGAATTAATTATATTCCGAATCACCTGCATCCATTCTTCCAGCGCCCTGGTTTCGCGCTGCCGGAAACCGAACGCGCCTACGGAGAAATCTTGACTCTTCCGCTTCACTGCGGGCTTTCGGACTCGGATGTCGATACCGTGATTGGCCGCGTCCTTGCCTTTTTCGTGGACGGCGCGAGGTGTGAACGATGAAAGTCGTGATCCTTTGTGGAGGACTGGGAACCCGACTTCGCGAAGAGACCGAATTCAGGCCGAAGCCGATGGTCAAAATCGGCAGCAAACCGGTTTTGTGGCACATCATGAAGCACTACGCGCATTACGGATTCAAGGACTTTATCCTGTGCCTGGGTTACCGCGGAGCAACGATCAAAGAGTACTTTTACAACTACGAAGTTTACAACGAGGATTTCACCGTCTGTCTGGGCGAGAAAAAATCTATTCATGTTCACAATTCTCATCCTGATCTTGGTTGGCGTGTGGCATTGATCGACACGGGCGAAAAGACGCTGAAGGGTGCCCGGATCAAACGCATCGAACACCTCATCGACTCCGATGATTTCATGTTGACTTACGGCGACGGAGTGTCAGATATCGATATCGGCCGTCTGGCGGAATTCCACCGCGCGCACGGCAAGATTTCGACCGTATCCGGCGTGCACCCACCGTCGCTTTTTGGCGAGCTAAAGGTCCGTGACAGCCAGGTCGAGCTGTTCACAGAAAAGCCGCAAACATCGAGCGGGCTAATCAGTGGCGGCTTCTTCGTTATGTCGCGCAGAATCTTTGACTACCTTTCTCCAGAAGACGACTGCGATCTGGAGCGCGGCCCGCTGGAGAAGCTGGCCCGGGAAAAGCAACTCATGGTCTATGAGCACCGCGGCGATTGGGCCTGCGTCGATACGTATCGAGATCTTCAGCACCTCAATCAGTTGTGGACCGCAAATCGGGCTTTCTGGAAGGTGTGGGCGTGAGCTTGGGCAGTCATGCAATCGGAACTGCAACCACGCCGGCAGCGGCCAGTGCTTCCGGAGGCCACCCATCCTCGCTGCCATTGGTGAGCGTCTGCATCTCCGCGTACAACGTCGAAAAATTTCTTCACCAATCGCTCGGATCCGTCGTTGCACAGACGTACCCAAATCTCGAAGTCATCCTAATTGACAATGGATCGGCGGATCGTACCTTTGACGTGGCTCGCTCTTTCGTCGACGATCGCGTTCATTGCTTTCGCGTGCCGGTTAATTTAGGCGGCTATCAGGCGATGAATAAGGTCGCGAGCATGGCTCGCGGCGAGCTCATCGCCATCTACCATTCGGATGATTACTATCAGCCCGATATCGTCGCCAAGGAAGCGGCCTACCTCCAGGCCCACCCGGAGGTGGGTGCGGTCTTTTGTCTCCAGCATTACATCGACGAACAAGGGCGCATCTTTGGCGGTGCCGGCCTGCCGCGTGAATTTCTGGGCAAGGAATCGCTCGGGTACAAGGAGATCTTCCGCTACATCTTGCGTAACAAGAACACCCTCATTTGCTGCCCCACGTTTATGGTACGCAAGTCCGTTTTCGACGCAGTGGGGCCCTTTGACCCGGAGACCTTCAACATCGCCTGCGATAACGAGATGTGGCTGCGCATCGCCAGGCAGTTTCCCATCGCCATCTTGAACGAACGCCTCATGGGCTACCGCGTCGGAGAGTGGCAGTGGACCGCCCGCTATCGCCGGCTTCGCACCGAGCCCGACTGGCACTTTGCCGTCATGGACCACTTTCTCGCCAAGGACGGTTGGCTGAACGAACTCAGCGCGGACGATCTGGTCGAATATGAATTTCACCGATGCGACGACAATACCGTTCGCGCGGTAAACCACTTGATCCTGGGCGAGACAGGGCGCGCTCGCGAACTTTTGGCCCTCCCGTTTCCGTGGCGCACCCTGAAGAATGGCATTCGGCGTCGCAAACTTCGTCTTCTGGCATTGCGAACGATGCTGAAAAGCGGATTCGCTATCGGCGCCACGCATGCCATGGTGCCTCTGCTGCGTCGGATCGGACCGTGAGATGAAACACGATGTGATGCTGCTCATCGATCCGTTCTCCCGCCATTTCGAACGGAACGCCTTGTTTAACGAGGAGGTCGATCGGAGGAACGGAGCGAGCATTCTGGCTCCTTGGACTTATCTTCGAGACTGGTTCGCCGCTCGTGGCATCCCTGTGCATACGGCCGACTGCTTTTTGCGCGGCGAAGCAGATGCCTCAAAGTTCGTTTATGTCTCATTCGGTTTGCTTAACCACTATCGCGCGATCGCGCGCCGGCCGGGCGTGCTCGCAAGCGCGTTTTTCGAATTTGAATCGCCCGTGATCACGCCGGATCAATACGAGGAAATCCCCGAGTTGCAAAAGTATTTCAAACGCATATTCACGTTTACAGACGCCCAAGCGCTCGCCCCGTTCCTGCGCGCCCCCTTGCAATCGGAGCTTTTCCATCTTCCCTATCCGCATGACGGAGTGAACGAGGAGCTGTGGAGCCGACGCGACCGCAAATTCCTTATAATGATGAATCACAATAAACTTCCGGCCGTCTACTGGCACGAGCTCTATACCGAAAGGATGCGGGCCGTGCAGTATTTCGCGCGCTGGAACGAGATTGACCTCTACGGGTTAGGGTGGGACGGTCCGTCCTACCAAATGGGCTGGGCTCGGATGCCCGGCTCACTCCAAAAAGTAAGGCGTGAATTACAGAAGCAGTGGCAGCGTCTGGCTCCCGTGCCCCTCTTGGAAACCGCTCGCCGTGTCTACCGCGGTTCGTCTATATCCAAGCTGGACACCATCTCTCAATATAAGTTCATGTTTTGTTTCGAAAATGTCGTCCTCAAGGGATGGGTTACTGAAAAGATCTTCGACTGCCTGGTGACCGGCACGATTCCGATTTACTGGGGCGCGACGGATGTCGATACGTTCGTGCCACCGGACTGTTTTATCGATATGCGGCAGTTTGAAAGTTACGACGAGCTGCGCCGCTTTCTGAAATCGCTGGACGAAAAATCCATCGAGGAGTATCGCGAGAAAGGCCGCGCGTATCTTTGCTCGCCGCAGTTCCAGCCATTTACCAAGCAGGCTTTTGTGGACATTATGGCGCGCCTTGTCGAGGAAGATGCGGGCGTGCAATTGCGTGAATCGCGGCAGCTTTCCGCGGTTTCGTGAGAACGCGAGAGGCGCGCACTCGCCTCTCGGTTTCTGTAGGAAAGGACAGGGGAACGACCCCGGCAACCATGAGCAATCTCGTATTCGTCAACGGCGACTACTGTTCAGGCACCACGCTCCTTTTCACCCTCTTTCGCAAGACGGGGCGCTACTACTCGCTCTACGAGCCTCTGCACCAGCAGCTCCTCGAATATCTCATCTGGCCCATGCTTCCCGACGACCACCACTTTTTCGTTGGCCACTATCATTCTGAGCTGGACGGATTCAACAAGATTCCGGCTTTGTTCGATCCCCATTGGGGAGATCGCGGGCTATACCTGCCGCCCGATGCGGAAGCAGGTGAACTATACCGTTATCTAAGTTACCTTATCGGCACGGCATTCGCGCGCAGTCCCAGGGTGATGCTCAAGGAAAATCGCTTTACCTTTCGCCTGGGATGGATGCGCCGGAATTTCCCTCATGCGAAGTTCGTCCATATCTACCGCCGCAAGGAAGATCAATGGAAATCCATTCTTCGGCGCGTGCAGGCGCACCTGGGGCGGGAAAATGTGGGCCAGGAAGACGTTACGTTCAACGGATTCTGCATCGCCGACTGGTGTGAGGATTTGAAAACAGTGTATCCCGAACTAGACGCCAAAAATTCCAAGTCCGGCTACGAGCGCTTCTGCAAGCTTTGGGAACGAAGCATCGCGGAAAATCAGCGGTACGCGGACGTCTCCGTCGATTACTGGGACCTGACTCACGAATTTGAAGCGACCGCTGAGAAGATTTGGAAGGCCATCGGCGCTCCGCAAATCGACACGGCTGCTCTCAAACAATTCGTAATTCCGCCGGAGGAACACAAATCCACGCCGATTCTTCCGGCCGGTGTCGCTGAGAAGGCCAAGAAGCTGATCGACCGGGCGGGACGCAAATATGCGAAGTTGCGTTTGCGGGTTCAGGGCCCCTCACGGCGCCCGGAAGGCATCGCAACGAGTAAACCAAGTGCCGTGCGAGGGTAGGAGCTGCAGGGCAGATAGCCGCCGGCGTCCTTCCTGGAAATATGCCGTTCAAGCCCCAGCTGCTCGCGGCGTCGCACCGAATAACCGCAATGCGTGATCCAGTAACTATCCTCGGTCGCGTGCTGCTCGGAAACGAAGAATCCGACTCCATCCGCACCCGTCTCGTGGTCGGCCTCAGCGGGCTGGTCGGCCTTCGCGTCGCCTTCGGTGTTCTGGCCTTCGGGCTCACCATTCTCCTGGCGCGCGTCTTAGGCACGCAGGGATTCGGAGCTTATAGCTACGCTCTGGCGTGGACCGTCTTATTGGGCGTACCTGCGATCCTGGGAACGGATCAGCTCCTGATCCGCGAAATTGCCGCCTACCAGGTGAAGTCGCAATGGGCGCTGATGCGCGGCCTGCTGCGCAGGGCAAACGCTGCGGTGCTCCTGGCATCGCTGGGAATTGCCGTCGCAGCGGTCGTAGTGGCGTGGGCAATGCGCAGCCGGTGGCCGCGGCAAGAGTTATCCACGTTTTGCGTCGCGCTGCTTTTGCTTCCCCTCATCGCGCTCACCCGCGTCCGGCAGGCCGCCCTGCAAGGGCTTCACCGCGTCGTACTCGGATCGACGCCTGAACGACTCATCCAACCCGCGCTCCTGCTCGCATTCGTGTTACTCGCTTATTGGTCCCGCAACGGCGCGCTCTCAGCGCCCGTAGCAATGGCCCTGAACGTGTTGGCCACGGGAGTCGCCTTCGCCATTGGCGCCCTGTGGCTTCACCGGGCGCTTCCAACCGCCGTTCGCGAAACAATGCCGGAGTATCGATCGCGCGAGTGGGCTCGGAGCGCACTGCCGCTGGTTTTTCTGGCAGGCATGGGAGTGCTCTTCGGGCAAGCCGGAATCCTCACGGTCGGCGCCATCAAGGGCGCCAGCGCCGTGGGCATCTATAGCATTGCCGAAAAAGTATCTGAATTGCTAACCTTCGTGCTTGTGGCGCAGAACACCGCATTTTCCTCCACCGCCGCCAGCCTCTACGCCGCTGGCGATTTGGCCCGTCTTCAGCGGCTCGCCACCAGGATCGCCCGCATCACGCTTCTGGCCAGTTTGCCGCTCGCCATACTGTTCATCGGATTCGGCCACTGGTTTCTCCTGTATTGCTACGGAGCTCAGTACGTGCACGCCGCGCGCGCTCTTGCAATCCTGAGCGTAGGACAGTTAGTGAACATCGGAATGGGATTGAATAGCGTACTGCTCATGATGACTGGGCACGAGCGCGATGCCGCTACTGCAATCGCGGTCAGCGCGATCTTCAACATTGGTCTCAACCTGCTTCTCGTGCCGAGATGGGGACTTGAGGGGGCCGCGATCAGTACCGCCTCCAGCTTGGTCCTCTTGAATGTTTTGAGCACCAGTGCGCTACGCCGAAAAACGGGCATTCATAGCACTGTTATAGGGGCCGTGCGCCCTGCGTAGTTGCGGCTACCGGGTGTCCGAGGGGTACTAGACCGCTGTACTCGAGGACAGTAGATTTCACGACCCGATTTGCTATCTTTGATCCGTCGTTATGTGTACGTCCGAAAAACTCGTCGGCAATGTGGCCTCCTCCGGCCGAAGGGAGAACCACGCCTTCAGCCAAATCAAAGATTCCGCCAACATTCATCACCGGCAGTCGCGCCACGCAAATAATGCGGTTCTACCCGAGACCGCCATTCGAGTAGAATCGTGCCTAAGTCATAGAAAACAAATGCCGGTGGAGGCGTCTACCCGAGACTGGGGAAGCGCCGAAAATTTCGCCAAGCGCTCGCCAACCCTGCCGGCGAACGCCAAACCGCGGCCCGCGCTGATCTGCCCAGGTTCAAACCGCCCAGCTGAAAATCCCCTCGCAAGCGACAATAGAACCTCGCCGGAGGTAGCGTGGACTGGACAGGTAACTTGAGATGCAGTCGGTAAGGAGTGGTGGAGAGGCTCACGCCGAAACTGGGTTCGTTGGCGACAAAGCGGATACCTACGCTCAAAAATACGCCGACGAAACTCCGGCCGGATTCGCCCTCCGCGTGCGGCGCCAGCGTGTGTTGCAGTTGTTCGATAAGCCGGGCGGGAAGGTACTTGATGTGGGTTGCGGCCCCGGGGAGATGGTGGATGATTTGCTGAATCTGGGGTGTGAATTTTGGGGCGTAGATCCTTCGGCACGAATGATTGAAATTTGCCGCCGGAAATATTCGGAGATCCACAAAGTGAATTTTCAATTAGGCCCCGCCGAACAGCTGGACTTTGCGGACGGCCAGTTCGATGCGGTAGTTTGCATGGGTGTAATCGACGGGTTGCAAAGTGCCGGCGCGGCACTCCGCGAAATGGGGCGTGTTCTGAAACCAGGAGGAACGATTATCATCACGTTCTCTAACCATCGCAGCCCCTACGCGTGGTGGAAAGGATTCGTGTACTACCGTGCGCTTGCCGTGATGCGGCGCATCTTCCATCCCCGCCTGAAGCACGACCCAATTTTCGTCCGGCGGCGATTGTTTACTCCGCAAACCGCAACAGAGCTGCTTGCGAGCTTCGGGATGCGGGCGGAACGCACTGTGGGATACTTTTACAACATCATTCTCTCGCCCTTGGATGAGATATGGCCGGCCGCCACACTTTGGGTGAATCGCAAACTAGAGAAAGCCCGCGATGGTAAGGTCGATTCACTCGCGGCGGGATTTATCGTAAAAGCCGTGAATACCGCAAGCGCAGCCGAGGCGCGTGCGTGATTACAGCGCCGCCGTCCGATGCCATGACTGCTCCAAGTCGGCCCTCGGTCGATGCAGCACGTCGTCTCAAAGTGCTGGTGCTATCGAAGAACTATCCCAATCCTGTGCTTGAAGTCATGGGGCTCTGGGCTGAAGCAATGGTTCGTTCTTCCCAAAAATTCTGCGAACCAAAGGTAATTTCGCCCGTTCAGTACTGTCCTCCCGTGCCGGGTTTGCCCGAATACTATACGCGCCTGCGAACTATCCCGCGGAAGAGGTGGCTAAACGGCATTGAAGTATTCCATCCTCGCTTTATCACCGGCCCGGGCTACTCGCTGTATTCGATCGAATCGGCAGCCTATTACATGGCTGTGCGTTCTCTTGTGCAGCGGCTGCGGCAGGAATTTCCTTTCGATCTGATCCACGCGCATTTTACTTATCCCGACGGGGTAGTAGCTGTCCGCCTGGCGAAACGCTTTCGCGTGCCGGTGATTATAACGGAGCAGAATCCGTGGGGACCATGGATGGACCAAAACGCAATCGTCCGGCGGCAATCGGTATGGGCGGCGCGCGAGTGCACGTTCCAAACAGCCCTCAGCACGGCCGCCCGCGATTCGATCGCTCGTTTGGCCGGCGAGTCCGAAAAACTTCGCGTGATCCCCAATGTCGTGGATGAAAGCGTGTTCACTCTACCTTCGAACGAGCGCCGATCGAATCCGAATCAAATTGTGTTCGTGGGTGCGATCCGCCCAGTCAAAGGCGTGGACGTACTTCTTCGCTCATTGCGCTTACTCGCCGACTCTGGTCGCGACGTCCGGCTAGTAATCATTGGCGAGAGCTTTTTCAAGGCTTACCAGAACGAGTACACGCGGCTGCAGCAGATGGCCAAGGATCTAGGCCTCAATGACAGAGTGCAGTTTGTAGGCAAGCGGCAGCCACCCGAGCTCGCCCGCATCATTCCGGAGAGTGCCTTGCTGGTTCTGCCCAGCCGGGCGGAAAGTTTCGGTACGGTTCTCGTCGAAGCGCTTGCTTGCGGCACTCCTGTGGTCGCTACTCGCTGCGGCGGACCCGAGGACATTGTGGCGGATGGTATGGGCGTTCTCGTCCCGCCGGAAGACCCGCGCGCCCTCGCTCGAGGCATCGCCGAGGTTCTCGACCACCGCACTGCCTACGACCCCCACCGGTTGCGCGCGTATGCAGTCGAGAAGTTTGGCCTGGATTCTGTAGGTCAACGGCTTGCCCGGCTATATCAAGAGGCTCTCGACAGGTCCCCCTATGGCTCTCTCGAAGCCTGAATGCTCCGCGCAGTGGGTGTTTGCAAAATTCCGAACGGAGTGAAAAGGATTTCGCAATATCGGAAAGTTGGCGGGCGCTGGTCACGCACCAGATTGCCGATTTTAAATGCAACTACTTTGAAATCAATAAGCTAGAATGGGACAGCCTTGATTTGCCGCGGCCTGAACCTAAACTCCGATGGTCCAGGAATTGCTGTGGTTTGTGTGCGTACAGGACTGTAGGCGGGGTACACCATGCGGTTTTCGAGAGTTATCATTCTGAATCCTCCAAGCCCACCGGGCTTCGTGGCCAACCGCGATTCGATGGGTGGGTACGGTCAGCTATACCCCCTCGGTGCCACCATCTTGCCGCCTCTGGATGTCCCCTATTTGGCCTCTTACTTGGAGGAGAAATCCATACCGTTAGAGGTCATCGAGGCTCAGGGTCTGGGCTTGACCCGAGAGCAGACAGCGGAGCGAGTCTTGCAGTTGAGCGGGGCGGACGGGGCCGGCCGCGCCCTGATGGTTGTACGTACCGCGTTGCCAAGTCTCGATTGGGATCTTTCAGTGTGCGCGGCGGTGAAAGCTGTTGCACCGAACACCGCGATTGCCGTGTATGGCTCGATTGTAAGTCACGTGCTGCCAAGGGTTCGCAGAGAGGCGTGCCTTGATTACGTGCTTCGCGGCGAGCCGGACGCGACGGTTTACGAGCTTGTAACTGGGCAGCCCGAGGAAGAAATCCTGGGCCTCGAAGCTAGGACGACCGGAGGCTGGAAGGAGAACCAATCCCGCCCCTTCGAAAAGGATTTGGACAAGCTGCCGTTTCCCAAATGGGAGCGCCTTCCTTACAAGCAGTATCGGCTCCCGAGATCTTCGGCCACAGCAAAACGCGCATTCCTCCCGATGCTCACGTCGCGTGGCTGTCCTTTTGGATGTCACTATTGCCCGTACCCGGTTGGACAAGGGTTGCAATGGCGCTTTCGTTCACCTAAGAACGTCGTCGATGAAATCGAGCACCTCGTAAAGGACCTCGGAATCGAGTATGTGCTGTTCAGGGACCCCATGTTCTCGATGCGCCAGGACCGCGTCGTCGAGATATGCAATGAGATTCAGCGGCGCAACCTGGCATTCAAGTGGAAATGCGAAACTCGCCCGGATTGCCTTACCGAAGACACAATCCGAGCCATGGCCGCCGCTGGCTGTGACGGCATCAACTTCGGCGTCGAAAGCTCAGAAATTGCGATTCAGAAGAACGTTGGGCGTAAACCGATTTCCGGCGAAAAAGTGATGGCTATGACGGCTTTGTGCCGTAAGTATGGCATCAAAACCTTCTGCTTCTTTATCATTGGACTCCCGGGAGACACGATTCACACCGTCCTTGAGACCATCGGGTTCGCGGTGCGACTCCGCCCCAACTGGGTTCAGTTCAATTCAGCCACGCCCATGATCGGTACCAAGCTCCGTGAGTGGGCGTTATCCAAGGGTCTGACGACCGATGATGACTATTCGTATCGCAGCTGTCATGAAGTGATCGCCGGAAATGAAAGCCTCAGCAAAGGGCAAGTCGCCGCGCTCCTCGGATTCGCAAAGATTTTCGAGCGATACATAATCAATCGCGGGGGAGTCCTAAAGGACGATAATCGCAAAGACCCTTTCTATATTGGAGCGAAGTGGCTTGCCGACTTCACCACCGAATTGTCCGGCCGAACGGTTTTCGCAGTCGGGCGACACCGTCTTGAGCGAACCCTGGTAGCAGGTCCATAGAAGCGCCGACTCGCTTACCTCGCTCGCGCTTTCCTGCCCATGAGAATCTTGGTTACCGGAGCCACTGGCTTCTTAGGTTCCCGCCTCACTCGGCGCATGCTTGAGGCTGGTCATCAAGTCACCATCCTGTGCCGACCTACTTCTTCACTTTCACGGCTCCGAGGCCTCTCGATAGAAAAATTCGTCGGGGACGTTACGGATCCGGGATCACTACGGGCCGCGATCGAAAATTGCGACTGGGTGATTCACGCGGCAGCAAACATGAGCTATTGGCGGGGAGAAACCAATCAGCAGATGAATGTCAATGTGCTGGGAACTGGAAATGTCGCGCGGGCTTCCAGAGAGGCTGGCGTGAAGCGGCTCCTCCACGTCAGCTCTGTCGCTGCCGTCGGGATACCTGCCGATCGAGAACCGGCAAATGAGCAATTCGCATTTAATCTCGAGAGTGCGGGCCTCACGTACCATCTGTCCAAGCGCCATGCCGAAATCGAAGTGTTACGCGAGGTGTCGCTCGGATTAAATGCAGTCATCGTCAATCCAGCCTCCATTCAGGGGCGCTCGCGGACGATCGGCTTGATGAAAAGCGTCAAGCGGAGCCCGATCGTCCCATGCTTTTCGGGAGGAAACTGTATTGTCGACGTTGAGGACGTTGTCGACGGAATCATGGCCGCCCTCTTGCACGGGGAGAAGGGGCAAAGATATATTCTCGGAGGCGAAAATCTGACGTTCCGTGAGCTCAGTCAAAAGGCAGCCAACGCGCTCCACCTCAGACGGAGCTTTGTTTCGATTCCGCGCCTCGCTACGGGTTTTGCCGCAGCGGTCCTTGAACCGTGGGCCCGAATGCGGGGCAGCACTCCGAAAGTGACTCGCATGATCCATTATTGCGCGAATCGGTTTCAGTACTTTGATTCAAGCAAGGCTCGTAAGGCCCTCGGATATGCGCCGCGCGATGTGGACAGGATACTGGCTGAAATTCTCAGTTCAGCGCCGGATTTTCGAGATCCTAATTGATGGTAGCAAGGAGTTCAGGCGGCGGGCCCGATACGATCGGGTTTCCGGACTACCGCTTTTCGAGGATATTGCGACGTGCCAGAGCGACATCGAGGGCCTCGGCGGCACTGATAGGAGGCGGACCACCGTTACGGACAGCATCATAGAACCTGCGAACTAATTCCCGGAGGCCTGGGTAAGCCAACTCGCGCCGGCTGGCTCGCAGCAGGAGATTCGCCGTGGCGGAAAAGAGGATGTTTCCGCCTTGGGTAAAGGGATGTGTAATTTTGCGAGCGCGCGATACGGCGCCGGATTCAACAATACCGAAGCCGTGAAAGAGATCGGCGTAAGCAGTGCCTCGCTCGCCAATCAAGCGTAGCGAGTTGACAGTTGGGCGGCCGCGCATGGAGACCAAAACGGAAATGGATGATTTCCCGACGGACGCAGTCGCTCGAAGTTCACCGTTGCCGGATTGCTGGACGTTCCATTCCACATTGTGAATCGGAGAGGGCGCGAATCTCGCAAGGATCGAAAGCGGCCCGGGCAATATATCGGCCATAACGAGATCGGACGACTCGACGTTACGGTCTGCACCTGCAGAGCAAATCACAGTGTCCACATGAAGCGGTGGGCCGATTTTCTCCATGGCAGCCTGAATACGCAGGATGCCGGGTTGGAAAAGCTGTTGATGAACGGGACACAGGAAAACGCGCCTAGACTCCGCGATTTGAAGAAGCCTGG
>JBOGNC010000010.1:0-41239 GCA_050747045.1 Candidatus Acidiferrales bacterium
CAGCCAGCTTTACTGCAGGAGGACTTCATGTCTGGAAGCGAACGTCGCAACTCGTCCAGGAAGCTTTGCACCATGCCGGTTCGGTTTCGAGTGAATGGGAACGGCAATAGCGAACAGGCCGAGAAATTGGAAACTGCTCAAGGATCCGAGATGCGAACCGCTGCAACTGGGCGATCTGAGTTCGTCGGCAAAGCTCTGAACCTTTCCGAGCGCGGAGTCTATTTTACGTGCCGCGAAAAGCTGAGCATTGGCCAGCCGATCGAAATGTATTTCACACTGCCATCTGAGCTCACCGGCCGCGCGCCAGAAAATGTACGCTGCAGCGCGCGGGTGGTTCACGTGGATGAAGACGGCCAGGCGGGATTGCGCGGCATCGGCGCCTCCGTCGAGCAGTTCGAGCCCGTGGCTGCCGTTCGCAACTGGGCGAACTAAAACACAGATGAGAAATCGCCGCTATTGCGATCCGCGCCCCAAAACCGTGAAAGCTGTCTGCGCCACGGAGACGTTGTCGAATCGATCGGTCACCTGAACCGCGATGGTGTGCTGGCCATTCGGCAATCCGGGAATTTCGATGTAGTAGCTTTCTTTCGAGGCGTCGGAGAGCTGGCCCTTGGGGAAAATCGTCTGCCACGGACCGGCGTCGATACTGTATTTCGCATAGGCGATCGGACCGTAGGAACTGACCGCATCAAATGATGCGCGCGTGTTGAGAAGCCCGGAACCGGCGCGGAGATTTACGATGCGCGGCGGAGTATTGGCCACTACGAAACGGTCGCTGATGCGCTCGGCCCACAAAGCGTCGTTCGGCGGATTCGAGGGCGCATCCGAGGCCCGAATTTTCAGGTAGTAGGCTCCATCGGGCATCGAAGCCGTATTCCACGAGTAATAGTTTTCTGTCAGCTTATCCTTCATCACGTGCCATGCTTCTTCGCCTTCGGCGCGATAGTAGACGGTATAGACAAGGTCATCGTCATTCGCGTCGTGCGCGCTCCAAATCGCGCTCTGGTAGCCTTTGTCTTTGTATCCCTGGATAGGCATTTGCGCCTTCGCGGACGCGCTCGCGCCACCGGCTTCAGCATTCATGGGATGCGCGGAAGATGAGTCACCTTGCGCGTTGGGCATGCGCAATTGCACGGGCATGATTCCAACGGCCTGCGACGGATATCCGCTGACGCGAATGCCGGGATCCTGCACGGCGATGTCGTCGATCAACGGCGCAACGTTCTTCGGCAGATAAGCGACGCTGACCCAGGAAATATCAGCAGCAGAGTTCCGGCCGGCGTCTGGAAACACAACTTTCCATTGCGCAAAGCGCGATGCGGGGCAACTCGTGTCTTCGCCCGCGGGATTTTTGTATGGCCCGGACCATGGGCTCCAGTTCTTGTCCGGATTCGAGGTGTTGCCGCAGCGAAGGAACATTTCCGCTTTACCATTGTCGGCGCCATCTCCCCACCAAGTTACGCGTCCCCAACGCGAGAAGATGCTGGCGTCAAACGCGTCTGACTCGAAGCTGCCGTTTGGCTGCAGATCTGGGC
Organism: Candidatus Acidiferrales bacterium; assembly: GCA_050747045.1. Classification (GTDB taxonomy): domain Bacteria; phylum Acidobacteriota; class Terriglobia; order Acidiferrales; family UBA7541; genus Palsa-295. The sequence continues at coordinate 1,536 of JBOGNC010000010.1, forward strand.
CCATGGTAAAGATCTTTCCGGGGTTTGCGGTGGCGACAAAAACTTTGCCGCCGGAACCTGTGACGACGCTGGTGACTTGCTCGGAGGCGGTTTTCGCGACGTCCGCATATACGCCCTGGCCCTTCAGCTCGATGACGGAACCATTGTCACCAGTGCCGAGCAACAGGCGGCCGGCCGGAGACAGCGCCAGCGTGAAAACTAGATCAGACGGGGATGTCCAAATCGTCGTCGGGGATCCGTCCGGAGCGATTTTTACAACCTGCGTGCCGCCCGCTGGCACGACCATCGGATAGGCGGGCACGATCGCGCCGGCCTGCGGCGGCGTTGCCTTTGCAGTGCCCTCGGATAGCACGATGGTGGTTTGCGCGCCTGGGGTGGGTGCGATTGGCCGCTGTGGAACAACCGTAGGGAGGATGGCCGGGATGGTCATCACATGCGACTTTTCGCCGATCGCCGCAGCGTAGATATTGCCTGCCGTATCCTGCGCCATCGAAGTGACTTCCTGCTTGTCCATTTCGTACACGACGAAAGGTGCGCCCGCCTCAGGAATGGCATCCGCGGATTTGCGTTCAATGGGAATGCGGAGGATGAATCCATGTGGATCGGTGCCGACCAGTAAGTTGCTTTTGGAATCAAAGGCCAGCGACTGCGCGTGGCTATCCGCGCTTTGATAGAACAGCCTGCCCTTTCCATCCGGGCTGACGACGAAGATTTTGCCGGTGTCGCCCGTGCCGACGAAGAGATCGCCATGCGAATCGACTGCTAGCGCCCAAATGTATTTGGTCTTGGGCTCGAAGAAAACGCTCTTCGTACCTTCGGGAGTGACGCGATAGACCTTGCCGTCGGGCGAAGTGCCGACGTAGAGATTGTCCTTGGAATCAAGTGCGATGGCCTGGGCCGCCAGCTCGGAAGATTCGAACACGGTTGTGGACTTGCCGGAGTCGTCGTAGCGGAAGACTTCGGCGTTCGGCCCGCCGGCGGCATAGAGCCTGCCGCGCGAATCCATCTGGAGCGCCCAGATATAAGCGAGGTTCGGATCGGCGAACGAATCGAATTTCGGGGCGGGCTCGATGGTTCCATCACTGCGGATGGCGACGCCATGCGCGGTGCCCTTGACGAACTGGGAGTAGTCCGCTTCGCGCCAATAGCGGGTGTGTTCCGCGCGCACCGCGGCGGGCAGCAGCATCGCAAACGTCAGCCCGCACACCAGAGTGAGTCGACGCGTCATGTGGTCGATATCTCCTTTGATTATGGCCGTCACTTCACCGTGATGGTCAGGATGCGCTGGCCCGCGATCACCTGATGCATATCCACCGACCATTCTCCGGCGGTGGACTCCCAAAGCAGCCTGGCGCTGCCGAGGTTTCGGCGCTGATCGAGCACGTTGATGGCGGAGAGAGGAACGTTGGGAAGCTCTTTGTCTTCGACGAGCATCGTGGGCGTGGGTTGCAAAAGAGTGGCGTAGAGATGATCGTTGTGCCGCTGACGATTAATCAGGTTGATCAGCTCTCCCAATCCTGGGAGCTGGCCTTGCGAAGTGTACGCCAAGCTTTCGACATTGCGATTCAGAAACGCGGCGTCGCTTACTACGAGCTCGAGGGTACCACGGGCGCTTTGTTCCGGAATGGTAATGGGCATCACCTGAATGAAAGGCGCACCGCGATATGGCCGCAATAGGACGCGTATGTTGACGGATTCACCGGGCCGCACTTCGCTTTTTTCCACCCAGGCGTCGTCGATCATGGCCCAGCGGCGGTCTGGCATCGCTTTGACGGTTAGATCGACACGCTGAATCTGCGGCTGCTCGTAGGGATTGGAATAGATCTGCGCGAAATCGGACTCCACGGACGTGGCCAGAAAGAATCCGGCCGGGGTGGTTTGATCGGTGGGCGCGAAAAGATCTTCCAGGCGCACGGGAGCGTGACCTTTCAATACGATGTTGCCATCGAGCTGCAGTGTGGTGCTTTGATCGTAAGCCGCGCTGCCGGTGATTCCGTTGTAAGCGGCGGTAGCGACCAGTTGGGCGGTTAGTTGCGGACTCTGCACCACTTCAAAGTGATACTTGTTCTCGCCGTCCGGTGTATCCAGCGTCAAGTTCACTGGGACCATTGGCGGGCCGGCGCCGAGCGTGCCGCTGATAGCGGTCTGGCGATCTTGCGTGAGCGTGCCGATCACTCCGCCGGTGGTGATCACTTTCGTGGAAGCCTGGGCAGAGGCAAGCGTCATCACCACGTGAGCGGCGGAGATGGGCATTTGCACGGCGCCGAATCCGAATAGCGGGTGGCCGCAGGCGAGGATGCGATTTGCCTCGACGGTTGTGACAGTGCAGCCAGCGCTGACGGATAGATCGCCGCGAATCAGGTCGATGCCGACCATATCGCCAGGCTTGACGTGCGAATCGGCCGGCGACGGCGGCGCAGTGCCGCCAGCCATGGCCGCCATTCCCCAAGGCGAAAATTGCTTTTGGAAAAAGGCGAGTGATTGCGGATAGAGGCCAGTAGTCACCAGCGGCGTTTCGATCGGCACCAGAAACTGGCCGCCGCCCACGGCAACGGGGCGAGCGAGGGCCGCGGAATTCGGTGTAGACACGGTTGCGGAATTGGGAAACTCGCGGCGAACCGGGCCCGGGCGCGTTTCGGCATTTTGCGCGCCGCCGGGCGTTCGATACTGCGCGACTTGCAGCATGTCTGCAATTGGGGTAACGCCGCCAATGGCTTCTTTCGTGAACGCGCCGAGCTTCAGCGAGAGCGCGCCGACGAGTTTGCCGTCGATATAGACGGGGCTGCCGCTCATGCCCGCGACAACACCGGTTTCGGCAGCTTGATCGCCGAGGAGCTTGACGAGGATCACGTCCTGCTTCGGTCCGAGGGCGTTCTGCAATACGCCGATCACCTGCAGATCAACTTTTTGAATTTGGTCGCCCTGAAAGATGGTGTACATCACACCGGTCATGCCCGGCTTGACGGCACTTAAAGGGAAAGTTTGCGGGGCGTCAGCGGCAAACGCCGGAAAGGCGCAGCAAAGAGCGGCTGCAGCGACCATCAGAAGACACAGTCTGCGTAATGCGCTGGACATCAGACAAACATCATACCTGCGGCCAACGCACGGAGCAAATGAACCGCCCGAGCCGGACGTGATGCCCGGCAAGGAGCCAGCAGGCGAATTTGCTAAGTTACGCCGGACCCGCGCTGTTCGCGAAAGGCACGAAGAGTGCGGCGCCGAAATTGTCGAAAATGCACCTCGCAACAGACGCTCAGAAACTCTGGCGACTTTTCTGGAAACTGCAAGAATCCTCGCACCGGGACGTTCCGCCCTTTGCAGTGCGCCGGGTAGCGTTTTCAACAACTTACGAGTGGTTAAGGCCGATTGACTGTTCCGCCCTTGGAAACCCATAAGTTGATCGCCGACCAAGCGCGATTCCGGAGTCGAGGCCGTGAGCGAGACGTGCAGGGCTGGAAGGATGCAATTTGAGGCGTTCAGTTTGTTGTCCATCGCCTTGCCAGTTCCTCTCCGGCAGCTAATTAAATCGCCAACTTGCGGCGCGCTAGAGCTGCACCAAGTTCCAGTACCTACAGCAGCGGCCCGCGGCAGGTGCGCCGCCAATAGCTAAAACGACTCAAGGTAGCACGCCGTTTGCCATCCCGTCTATTCGTAAAACTACGCAAAATCGCCCCTACGACGCGCTGGCTTTGACCTAAAAACATCTTAGATGCGCATTCTCTGGGGCGGACCGTCAGCCAATGCGCAAATTTTTAGATACCAGCGCGGTGGTCGGCCGCCTGGTAATTCCGTCAGGGCTTGGCGAAGGAGACCTCGAAGAAAATCAACGGCTTCTTCGATGGGATGACGGTCGCGTCCGGGATATAGAGGCTGGATTGATCTACCACGGACATATCGTGCTGAAGGTCGAAGTAGAGATAGCCATGAATTGCGCCATTGGGCGGCACGATGTCCGAGCTGAGCGAGAGCGGGCGCAGGACGTCCGTCAATTGGTCGGCTTTTTTGTCGCCGATGGACCCCAGGCCGATTGGAAAGCGCCGCTCGCGCGGGGACGGGCCGTGGGGATGGGCGATCGCTCCCGCGACCTGCGCGGGCGCGAGCGAATCGACGCCATCCATGCGTCCATTTTGGTAGTGGATATCGAGTTCGATGGTGTCGAGGCCGATTTGGATCGGTTCATTCGTGTCGTTGCGCAGGAAAACTTCAACAGGCAGGATTCCGGCTGGAAGCGGATTCGCTTTGCCGAAGATGTGCTTGGCGCGGGAAGCATTGGTGAGCGGGGCAGCGGATACGGTAATACCGTCGTGCTGATCGTGCGGGAACGAAGCCTGTGCTTCGCTAGCAGCGGAAGAATTCGTTTGCGCTGGCGTGGCAACGGCCACGAGCATCGCGAAAGAGATCAGGGCGGTGATTAGCAGTTCAGCTCGCATGTTCGGATTTTCCGATGCGCGGCGGACGACGAAAGTTGTGCGTGCCGAGCGCTACTATAGCGCAAATTGTGAATGGCGGTTCGCTGACGCCGTGTAAGTGGCCGGCGATCGCCAGATCATCGCGGAGCATGCGCGACGGCCAGGATATGCGCGCTCGCGCCTAGAAGCGACGGTTCGCGCTCGATGGAGGCCAGAAATTCCAACAGTGCTTTCCGCTGTGCTAGATTCGCCCACGCGCGCTCAAATTGGGCCGCGCTCCACACCGGCCCCTCCACGGCCAAGACATCCACACCTTCGAATCCGGCGTCGCGAACTTCGGCCGCTAATTCTTCGGGGCGATGGAAGTACGCAGTGGTGAAGTACGAGAGGTTCTCGGTGGGATTGCGGTGCTGGCCAGAGGTAAGGTCCGCCGAAACGATCTGGCGAAAATCGGAGTCCGCAAATGTGCCGAATGCGATTCCTGCCATTAGTGAAGCAAACCGGCTGATGGCGGCTGCGAACAGCAAACCGCGCGGCCGAAGGACACGACGCGCTTCGCGGAGTGCCTTCACGCGTTCTAAAGGATCGATTAAGTGATAGAGCGGGCCGAGCAGGAGAACGCAATCCGCGCTTCGCGGCGCAACATCGAGCTGGCGCGCATCTCCTCGGGAGATCGAATCCAGTTCGACGTGGGACGCCTCCGCATAAGCTCTTGCCTGCCGCAGGTGCCGATCCACCGGATCGATCAAGCGCAACTGATAACCTTTCGCCGCGAGCGGAACTGCATGTACTCCTGCCGCACCTCCAACGTCGAGAATCACCGCCGGGGGTGGGGGAAGGCTGCGCTCAAGGATCGATTGGGTGCGAAGGAATTCCAGTTCGCCCAGCGGAGTCTTGAGCCGGTCAGCTTCGTTAGCCTGAAGATAATGTGCCTCGATTTCGTCCGGTATCAGGCTCATCGGTGCCTCCAAAGCGTGGGCGCGGCGCGCCATCGGCGCCACCCATACGATCAGAAGACTATAGTAAAAACGATCGAAACCGATGCTGCGGGAAAACGAATCTTGAATAGATGCCAACACGGTGATATATCGGTCGCACACATCGGGGGTGATCCATGACCAACCGGCGGGAATTTTTGCATCTGGGCGTGGCGGCGTTGAGCTTGCCGATTGCCGCACGCGCCGGAGTGTCGCCTGAACTTTTTCGGGCAGAGCAGCGCTTCGACGCGGAACCGCTCTACAAGGTATTTTTCGACGAGCGATTTTCTTCATGCGCGGTTTTTGCGGATGAGATGAATCGCCGCGCGCTGCCGACGTATGCGATTCGCGGCGATATAACGGAGGTGTGGTTCGGCGACCTCTACTTTCGATGGAAGCAAGGGAGCGGTCAGCATGGGCCGACGGCGATTGCGGGGCTGACCGCGCCGGGGCCGATATTTTGCCTGGAGATGCTGGCGCGCGACGCGGGAATGCGCGTGGCGCTGAGAGTCGATCATCGGCAAGTCGGCGGACGGATCGAGCACGAGTTCGCGGGGCCGGAAAACGTGTTGGCACGCGCAGATGGTTTGGAGGCGAGCGGCGAGGAGTGGCCGCAGCGAATGGCTGAGTTGGTGGCAGAGTTTCCCGCAGCCCGCGGCGCGGCTCAAAAGATGTCGATCTTGGGACGAGCCGCTGCGGACGGTGATGATCCGGAGCATCTGGTGACTTGGGTGATCGCTCCGATACAGCGTGCGTAGCAAGATTCTTTTGGCATCACGATTCATTGGGCGAGGGGTGCGGAATGCGAGTTCCACCCGGTGTAAGCAGCACGGATTTTTCCCAGGCGCTTGCGAAATTCGAGCAAGCGGTCGGGAAAGAATGGGTGTTTACAAGCGACGAGGATGTGGCCCTCTACCGCGACGCGTATTCGCCGTTGTGGGGCGAGAAAGATGAGCTGGTGGCGTCCGCGGCGGTGGCGCCGGACAACGTGGAGCAGGTGCAGCAGGTTGTGCGAATCGCGAACCAGTACAAGGTTCCGCTGTACGCGATTTCGACAGGGAAAAATTTGGGGTACGGCGGATCGGCGCCGGTTTATTCCGACAGCGTGGTGCTGGATCTGAAGCGCATGAATCGAATTCTGGAAGTGAACGAGAAGAACGCTTACGCGTTGGTCGAGCCGGGCGTGAGCTACTTCGATCTTTACCGTCACATCCAGGAGCGCGGAATCAAGCTGTGGGTGGACGTGCCCGATCCAGGATGGGGCAGTCCGGTTGGAAATTCGCTCGATCGCGGCGGTGGATACTTGATGGCCAATTACCGGAACCATTTCGATTCGCACTGCGGCATGGAAGTGGTGCTGGCGAACGGCGAAATCGTCCGTACGGGCATGGGGGCGATGCCGGGTGCAAAAACGTGGCAGGAGTACGAGACGGGATTCGGGCCGTGGGTGGATGGGATTTTTTCCCAGTCGAATTTTGGAGTGGTGACCAAGATGGGATTCTGGCTGATGCCGGAGCCGGAAGCGTATCTTTTGGGGACCGTGTACCTGCCGCGCTACGAAGATTTAATACCGACGGTCGAGATTCTGAATTACCTGGAAAATACGCGCTGCACCAACGGCATGCCGGGTTTGGGAAGTCCGCTGCTGGGCCTCGGAATGATTTCGGATATGACCAAGGGATTCGGGGAGAAAATGCGGGCGCCCGATCCGGATCTGCGCTCGCTCGTGGCGAAGAGCGACGTGGGCAAATCGCCGGAGCTGCAGGAATATGCGCTGCGAAAGGGAATGGCGTACTGGAGCTGCCAGTTGAGTTTTTACGGCGCGGCCAAAGCGAATGCGGCGAACTGGGAATACGCTCAGGAAAAGTTTTCCGCGCTCCCAGGCGCGAAATTCGTACAGAACGAAATGTACCGGCTGCCGTTGACTGCGGCGCAGCGCGAGGAAGTGCACAAGCCGCAATTCGGAATTCCGAGCCTGGCGATGTTTTCCATCGGCGCGCGCACGGTGAATAATCCGACGCCCACGAATGGGCACATGTGGTTTTCGCCGATCATTCCGCGTACCGGCGAAGCGATTTTCGAGGCGAATCGCCTGTTTCAGCAGGCGGCGAAGGAGTACGGGATACCTGTATTTTCGGCGTTCAGCCTGCCGTCGTGCTATTGGGAGCGAGCGTTCATTTTTATCTTTGCGTTTCCGGTGATGCACGACATCGAGACGAACCAGAAAAATCGCGCGGCATTCAAGAAGATGGTGCAGATGGCGGCGGAGCACGGCTGGGGCGAATACCGCACCGCGCCGGTGTTTCAGGACACGATCATGAATACCTACGGCTACAACGATCATTCGCTGTTGCGGTTGCACGAGACGCTCAAGGATGCCGTCGATCCGAACGGGATTCTTTCGGCGGGGCGGTACGGCATCTGGCCCAAGCACCTGCGAGAGGCGAAGGCATGAAAAGATCCGGACTGCTTGTGATACTGGGTTTGGCGGCCGCTGTGGCATGTACGATTGCGGCTGGACGGCGAGTGGCGGCGCAACAAGAAGGGCCTACGCCGAAATCGGCGTGGACCACGACGACGCCAAAATCGAAGGGCGAGCCACGAGGGTACGTCCAATACCAGGATTATTGCGCGGTCTGCCATGGAGCGGGAGTGGGGAAGCCGGGAACGCTGGCGCTGCAGGCGAAGTACAAAGGCGCGGAGCCCGCTTTGCTGGCGGAGCGCACGGATTTGACGCAGCAGCTGATCAAGACGTACGTACGGAATGGAATATCGGTGATGCCGTTTTTTCGCAAGACGGAAATCAGCGATGCGGAGTTGGATGCGATCGCGGCCTATCTCACGCGAAACAACAAGCCCGAGGCGCGTTGAAATTTCGCGCGCAGTAGTCGACGCCACAAAATCCGCATCCTTCGCAGAAGGCGCAAAGAGTGCGCTTCGATCTCGCCCAGGGCACAACCGCAACGACAAAGCGGACTGTGAAACACGTCACGCTATAATGACCGCTGGGCTGGCGGCACGTTCGAAAGCAGCAACGAGCGGCGAGACGCCGGCTGACCTCTGATGTATTTTTTCTACCGAATTTTAACTGCGGTGGGGATGCTGGCGCTCGCTCCGTATTATGCGCTGCGCGGATGGCGTCGCGGTGAACCTGCGCGCACTCTGCGCGAGCGGTTCGGTCAGCTCGATCCGGACCTGACGGCGCGGGCGGCAGCTTGCGCGAAGCAAGCACCGGAATCCGGCGAGCACAGGCCCGGCGCGATTTGGATTCATGCGGTTTCTGTGGGCGAAGTTCTGGCGGCGGCGCCCTTGGTGGCGGCGCTGAAGCAACGCTTTCCGGCGCGATGCGTCTTCGTGTCCACGACCACGGAAACCGGGCAGCGGCTGGCGCGGCAGCGGCTGGCGCAAGCGGACGGAATCTTTTATTTCCCGCTCGATTGGGTGGTGGCCGTGCGGCGCGCGATGAGAACGGTGCGTCCGGCGCTGGCGATCGTAATGGAAACGGAGATATGGCCGAATTTTTTGCGCGAAGCGCAACGGCACGGCGTGCCGGTTATTATTGCGAACGCGCGGATATCGACGCGATCGTTCGCACGGTTCAGGCGATGGGAATGGCTGGTGGGGCCGTTTTTCGCGCGTGCCATGCGTGACGCGGATATGTTTCTGGCGCAGACCCCAGAGGACGCCGCGCGCCTGATCGCCATGGGTGCAGGTGAAGAGCGTGTTGAGGTGACGGGAAATCTGAAATATGACGCCGAGCCGCCTGGTGCGAGCCGGTTCAGTGAATGGCTGACGGCGGAAATTCAGCGGCAGGAGCGCTGGCCGGTGCTCGTGGCCGGAAGCGTGGTGGCCGAGGAGGAAGAGGCGGTGCTGGCGGCCTACGACGTGGTGCAGCGGCGGTGGCGCCATGCGCTGCTGATTTTGGCGCCGCGCAAGCCGGACCGGTTCGATACGGCTGCAGCGATTGCAACCGCTGGCGGATGGAATGTGGTGCGTAGGAGCCGGGTGGATTTGGCGGGGCAGTTGGACGAAAGCGCGGACGTGCTGGTGCTCGACACGATCGGCGAGCTTGCAGCGCTGTATGGTCTCGCCGATGCCACGTTCGTGGGCGGATCGCTGGTGCCAAGCGGCGGACACAATATTTTGGAGCCGGCGTGGTTTGGACGGCCGCCGGTGTTCGGACGTTCGATGGAAAATTTTCAGGACATGGCGGCGCAGTTTTTGGCGGCGCAAGCGGGCGCGCAGGTGAATAGCGGCGAGCATCTGGGGCGCGTGTGGGTGCAGTTGATCGAGGATCTGCCGCTGCGCGAACGGACGGGGCATTCGGCCCGCGCGCTAGCGGAGCGCAACCGCGGGGCTACGGCGCGAGTGATGGAGCACATCGCGGCGGCGTTCGAAGCGAAAGGACTGCCAGCTACGGCCCAGCACACAAACCCGGCGAGTCCGGAGCTTCAGTGAATCCCGAGAGAATCCCGAGTTGGCTGCTGCGGCCGCTTGCATTTCCATACGGCGCGGTTGCGTGGTTGCGCGCAGGTTTCTATCGGGCGGGAATGCTGCGGCAGTGGCGGCTCGATGGAGTGGTGCTCAGCGTCGGAAACCTGACGGTTGGCGGTACCGGCAAGACGCCTATGGTGTTGTGGCTCGCGGAGCGGCTGGCGGCAGAAGGCAAACCCGTGGCTATTTTGACGCGCGGTTATCGCGGCAAAAAGTCCGCGGAAGGGAAAACAAGTGACGAAGCGCAATTGCTGCGCGCACGGCTAGGAGATCGCGCCGAAGTTGGCGTGGGCGCGGACCGGTTCACGCAAGGGCGCGAATTAGAAAAGCGCGGAGTGCGGTGGTTCGTGCTCGACGACGGCTTTCAGCACATGCAGCTGGCGCGCGATGTCGATATCGTGTTGGTGGATGCGACGAACCCGTTTGGCGGGCGGCTGTTGCCTGCGGGTAGGCGTCGGGAGCCACGCTCGGCGCTGGGACGAGCGGACGCGATCGTCATCATGCGTAGCGCGCACGCGCCAGCCGTAGAGGCGGCGATTCGACGCAACTCGGACGCGCCGATTTTTTACGCGCGGCCGGAGCTGCGAGCGATTCGCAAACTAGATGGAGCTGAGGGGACGCGAGCGGATGTAACTGTTGATGCCGCAGCGCTTCACGGACGCAGCCTTTTCGCGTTTTGCGGCATTGGCAATCCGGCGGCGTTTGTGACGGACTTGCAGCGCTGGAGTTTGCCAGTCGCGGGGCAGATGTTTTTTCGCGATCATCACCGCTACCAGCAGAGCGATTTAGATACGCTGGTGGCGGAGGCGCGCGCAACCGGCGCGGATTCACTGGTGTGCACCGAAAAGGACGCGTTCAATTTGCGAGGCGTGCGCCTCGACGCGATGGAAGGGTTCTACTGCGTGATTTCGCTCTGCGTCGACCGTGGAGATGACTTTTGGACGACGGTGATGACGATTGCGGTTGAGAAGAAAGTGTCCCGTGAAAACCGGCGATGAAACGTACAATTCTGTCCGCAGGCAGGAGCGTCTCTTTTCCGCTTCGCACAGCTGTGATACTTTGTCGCGCGGATGATCCCGCCAGGTTCGAGGAGAATCGTTGACTCCCGCTAATCGCAAGGGCACGCGGCGGACGCGCAGAGCCGCCACGAACGCAGCGGACTCGAGCGTGGATTTGACGCGGCTGCTGGATATCGTAGCGGCGTTCCCACGGCAGACGGTGTGCGTGGCAGGCGATTTCGTGCTGGACGAGTTCGTGTCTGCCGAGATTTCGCGCGTTTCGCGCGAAGCGCCCGTGCTGATTTTGCGCCACCGCCAGACGGAGGTTTATCCGGGCGGCGCCGGGAACGCAGCGGCGAACCTGGCGGAACTGGGCGCGCGCGTATTGGCTGTTGGCGGGGTTGGAGATGACGAGGGTGGGCGCATGTTGGTGGAGTGTCTGCGACGCAGGCACGTGGACGTATCGCGCATCGCGCGCCTTCGAGATTGGGTGACGCCGCGGAAAACGCGTTATTTAGCGGGATGGACGCACACGACCGAACAGCAAGTGCTTCGCGTGGATCGCGAGCCGGGCGAGGCGCTGCCGCGCGCGGCGCAAGAGGGGCTGGCGCGCAAAGCACGCGGCGCGGCGAAGCGTTCGGCGGCAGTCTTGGTTTCGGATTACGGATTTGGCGCGGCCACGCCTGAAATGGTGAAAGGGCTGCGCGCAAAGTGCGTCACACTCGATTCGCGCTACAGGTTGCTGGCTTACGCGGATACGGGCGTGATTGCGGCCACTCCCAACGAGGCTGAGCTGGAAACCGCGTATCACCAGCGCATCGGCACCGATGCCCGGAAGCTCGAAGAACTCGGTGATCGCGCGCTACGCGAACTGGGCGCGGAATGCCTGGTGGTGACGCGTGGCAACGATGGCATGGCGGTGTTCGAGCAAGACGCGAAGGCGCGTGACTCGGACCCAAAACCGCCGGTGCATATACCGATCTACGGCTCGGATTCGCCCGTGGACGTGACCGGGGCGGGCGACACCGTGATCGCGGTCTTCACGCTGGCTCTTGCGGCGCGCGCCACTTACCTGGAGGCCGCCCATCTGGCGAACTACGCGGGCGGGATCGTGGTAATGAAACGTCGAACGGCGACGCTGACGCGCGCCGCCCTGGAATCGGCGCTGCGGCGCGAAGCCACGGCGCAGAGATAATCGCCGCGCAATTCCCATGGACACGCGCGAGAAAATACTTTCCCGGGACGGGATCTGTGAGGTAATCGACGAACACCGGCGGGCGGGAAAGGAAATTGTGTTCGCCAACGGGATTTTCGATTTGCTGCACGCAGGGCACGTGCGTTACCTGCAAGCGGCGCGCGCCGAAGGCGACGTGCTGGTAGTGGGCGTGAATTCTGATTCGAGCGCGAAAAGATTGAAGGGCGAGGGCCGTCCGATTTTGACGGAGAGGGCGCGAGCGGCTTTGGTTGCTGCGCTCGCATCTGTCGATTACGTAGTGATCTTCGATGAACTCAACGTAGAGCCGCTGCTGCGCGAATTTCAACCGGACGTTCACGCCAAGGGTACTGACTACACGGCGGAAACCGTGCCTGAGCGCGATCTGGCTGCGCTACTCGGCATACGCGTGGCGATCGTTGGCGACCCGAAGCAGCACTCGACGCGCGAGTTGCTGTCGCGGCTAGGGCGTCTCAGCGAGCGCTGATTGGCACAATTTGGCTCCGACTAATGAGCGGCTGCGTACGAGCAGCGGCAGGGAAAAACTAGTTGCTGCGATGAGCGGCGCTCGCGGTTCGCCGGAAGCCCAAGTCCGGTCCGCTGGGAATGAGGCTGAGCAGGTGAGTGAACCTCGAAAATTTTGGATGCGCTGGCGAGTGCGCGCCGGATACCCGGTGGCAGTGCTGTTTTGGATTTTCGCGCGGCCGTCGTACCGGTCGATTGCTCTGGGAGGCATCATCGCCGCGTTCGGATTGCTGATTCGCGGTTTGGCCTCGGGGCATTTGCAAAAAGACCGCGAACTAGCCACCGGCGGACCATACGCGGTGACGCGCAATCCACTTTATTTCGGCAGTGCGCTGCTGGCCGCCGGATTCGCCATCGCGGGCGGATCGTGGGCAGACGGAGCGATGGTGATCGCGTATTTTGCGGTTTTCTATTACGCAGTGATGCGCAACGAAGAATCGGACCTGCGCAAGCGCTTCGGAACGGCGTTCGACGATTATGCCGTGCGCGTACCGCTATTTTTCCCGCGATATTCGTCGCGATCCGTTGCTTCGCACACCAACCCTCCGATGGCGACGAAATTTTCCTGGGCGCTTTACCAGCGCAATCGCGAATACAACGCGCTGATCGGCACGCTGGTGGGACTGGGCCTGCTTTGCGTGCGCATGTGGCTACACTGGCACTTTGGGCGCTAAAGGAAATCGGCTCACGGCCGCGCGGCGCGCGCTGGCGCCTATTGCAAGCGATACACTGCGTGCATCATGCGCTGAAACTGCGGCCGGTAGATCAGGTCGAACGCCCGTTCCTTCCCAGGAAACATTTCCAGCGCCGCCTGGCGCGTAGCGCCGATCATGCCGGCAGCTTCTTCGGCTGAAAGGCCGCCGGATGCGATGGTCTCGAGCGTGAGGCGAACTAGAATGCGCAGACGGCGGATGCGGCGGCTCTCTTCGTCAATTTCTTCCTGGCTCGGTCTACATTGCGGATTTTGATGCATGGTTCCCATCGTCTGCTGGGCCTAAAAATAGTATGGACTGGCGCTGGCGATCGCGCAATAGTACCCGGCGCTAGCTTTTTGCGGGGTGGATGCGAAGTCGCGCAGAGCACTGGCGTTGCGTATTTCCCTGCTCCTCACATGAACGACAACTATTCGCGCGAACGAGCCGTGCTGGTGCATACGGCGGATTCGATGGCCGAGGCCATGGTGATTCGCGGCTTGCTGGAGAGCGCCGGGATTCGTTCGCCGGGATCGGCAAGCTCGAATCCATTTCCGGTGAGCGAATCGCCCGGTGGAGGCCGCGGCGTGGAGGTGTACGCCCTGGAATCGCAAGCGGAAGGCGCTCGAAACTTAATCGACGAATATTTGCGGGCTGGTGAGACCGAATCGGACGAGGATGCCGACTCCGAGTCGGAGGGGCGCTGAACAGCGGGGTGGAAAGATCTAAGCGGCGCTACCAGAGCGATGCGCGCGATGCGGCTAGCTGCGGAGATTCGTGCGGCTGCTGCGCTGCGTAGGCACTGACGAGGAGAGCGTTTCCATCCGCGAGCGCGGTGACCGCGCCATCACGATCGGTGCGCAAAAGGCGCACGCCGTCCTGCTGGTAGCGTGCCACCACAGCGGGTGATGGATGGCCAAATGGATTCGACGCGCCCACGGAAACCACTGCGACGCGCGGATCAACGGCGGCGAGAAACGGCGCAGTAGAAGACGTCTTGCTGCCATGATGAGGGACTTTTAGAAACTCAGATGCGAGCGGCTCGCGATCAGCGAGAAGGCCATCTTCAGCTGTCTTCTCGATGTCACCAGTTAGCAGAAAATGAGACTTTCCCTCGGATAGCCGCAGGACGACGCAATTGTCGTTGGGCGAGTCGCCAACGCCGCCCGCGGGAGGCCAGAGCACGTCCGCGCGAGAAGCGCCGAAATCGAAATGCTCACCTTGGTCCACGTGAACGATGCGAATGCCACGCGAGCGCGCTTCGTCCAATAGACGCGCGAAAGCGGGACGCGGATCGTCCCACCCAACCCATAGCTCGCCGACCTTGAAATTTTGGAGGACAGAGTACAAACCGTCGATGTGGTCGTGATCGGCGTGAGAGAGCACGACTGCGTCAATGCGCTTTAAACCGCGCGACCAAAGATACGGCGAAACGACTTCTTCGCCGACGTCCGTGCCGGAGCGGTAGCCGCCCACCCACTCCGAACCGGCGAGTCCGCCGCCATCGATCAGCATGGTGCGGCCGCTAGGAGACTCGATGAAAATCGAATCGCCCTGGCCAACGTCGAGCACCGTGACGCCGAGTTTGCCGCGATCGAGATGCGGCGCGAAAGGATACGACGCGACCAGTACGATTAAGACTGCGAACGCGGCCGCAGACGACCATTCGGCGCGCGCAATGGGTGGCGGCATCTGCCGTTTCGCAGCGCGGTTGGGTCTTCGCGCCACGGCCGCCCGCGCGGTGAAGGCGAGAGCAATCAGCGCCGCGAGAAAGGCAATCAGAAGCCAGGGAGGTGGTCCGGGAATGCGATACGACACGCGCGGAATGCGGGCGAACCACTCGACGGATGCGAGCAGCGCGGACGTCAAGGTGCCGAGCACTTTTGCAAGCAGCAACGCAAGCCGCGACCACAGAAACGTGGCGGCGAGGGCCAGAAATCCGAGTGGGACGATGACTCCGGTGAGGAGCACCGCTGGAATATTGCTGATCGGCCCTGCCAGGCTAACGCGATGAAAATCCTGCGCCAGCAACGGCATCATGCCGCATTGAATCACCACGGAGAGTAAAGTGACTTCCCACAATCGCAGCCCGATGCGAATGGGTGCGGCGATGAACGCATTCGCGTGCGATGCGAGCCGCGCGGGCATTCGCGACGAAAGAGACGCGGCGGCAGCGCGCATCTCGATCCGGAATTGAACGACCTTCGGCGGATACGCGCCGTCTCGTGTGACGTCGCCGAGATGCCGCAGCCCCGCGTGATAAGGCGCGGTGGAGCGCTCCATCCACGGCAGCGCCAGCGCGGCAATCACGCCGGCCGCCAGGAACGAAAGCTGGAAACTGGAATCCGAGAGCTCGGAAGGCTTCCAGATCAGCAGTACGAGCGCTGCCAATGCGACTGTGTTGAGCAAATCGACGCGACGAAAGAGCGGGCGCGCGCATAAATACAAACCAGCCATCAGCGCGGCGCGCAGAATCGGCGGGCGGTCCTGCACCAGGCCAACGTATGCGGCGAGCACGGCAAGAGTGATGAAGGATGTGGCGATGATCGACAGCCGCAACCGGCGGCAGAGCCAAAATATGAAAATCGTCAGCGCGCCGACGTGCAGTCCGGCGACCACCAGCACGTGATACGCGGCCGTGATTTGAAACGCCGTCACGATTTTGGAATCGACGAAGCTGCGATCGCCGAGCAGCATGGCGCGCAGCACGGCGGCGCGGTCCCTCTGGCCGGGAAAGAGCGCGTCGAGCCGCGCGAGCAAGTCGCCACGAGCGCGCGCCACTCGTTGCAGCAGCGTAAGCTGGGGACGGCCGATGAGTTGCAGCAGTTCTCCGCTGCGCAGCGAACCGGTGAGAACAATTTTTTGGCGCGCCAGATAGCCGCGCACGTCGAAGGCGCCGGGATCGAGGAAATCGCGCGGCGGGCTGGCTTTCATCAGCGCTTCGACGCGATCGCCGGCGCGCAAGCCGGATGGAGCGCCCGCTGCTTGCGGACCATCGTACAAATTCACGCGCAGTCCGCCGCGAATTGGCACGTACGCACTGGCAATTTCCACTTGCTCGAGGTCGATTTCGTAGCGGCGTCCCCAAGGAAGCGAGAGAGGATCTTCGCGTAATCGGCCGCGCCATCGAAGCGGCTCGCTAAGATCCAGCCGGCCAGCCGCGATCAGGCGAGTGACGTGATTTGCCGGCACGCTGGCGCGTTCGAGTCCAGCGGCGAGTCCCCCGAGGGCAACCCACGCGATCAGCGCCACGGCCCAAGCTGTTGCGACACTCCCGCGCCAGGCTGTGAGCGCGCCCATCACAATGGTTGCCGCGGCAACGATCAGCCAAACGCGCAAACTTTCCGGCCACCGGACTGCGATCGCAATCCCGGCGGCGAATGCCGCCGCGATCCAAAGTGCCGGCAGTTTCATGAGCGCCGCCGCAAGCGAGCAACACTTTCTATATGAAATGTCTGTGGGAAAAGATCGAAGAGATGCAGTTCGGAAATTTCGTACCCAGCCTGTTGGAAAGCAGCCAAGTCGCGCGCGAGCGTGGGCGGATCGCACGAGACGTAGGTGATGCGCTCGGGCGCGATGCGCGCAAGGCGTTTCACGATTCCGGACGTCAGACCCGCGCGCGGTGGATCGAGCACGGCAAGTTGCGGCGCTCCATGAAATTTAGCCAGGAATTGCTCGACGTCGGCGATCCGGACTTCCACCGAGGCTACGCCCGGGCGCGCGGCGGATGAATGCGCAGCGGATGCGATGTTGGCCTCAAGATCGCGTCCGGCTGCGGGGTTCGATTCGACCGCGCTTACATGTTCGAATTTTGCTGCGAGCGGCAGAGAGAAAAGTCCGACACCGGCAAACAGATCGAGCGCGAGCGAGCCGCCTAACTCGTTCTCCGCTACTTCGCGCGCCAGATCACCGGCGAGAAACCGATTTACTTGGAAAAATGAAAAGTGGCCCACGCGATAGGTACGTCCGCCCGCATCGCAACTTACGAAACCGGGGCCGAAGAGTTCCATCCGTTCGCGGGTGGGGTCGTGGAACAACACGCTGGCTATTTCAGGAGCGATCTCGCGAAGTTTGTCCGCGAGTTCCGCGGCGCGCGGAGGGAAGCCGGAAAACGTGGCCGTCATAAGCAATTGAGAATCGCTGCCGCCCGCGAACGCTTCGATCTCGCGCAAAGTTTTCGGCAGCGTACCGGCCGCCAGAGCTCCTCGCAACGCGAGCAGCGTCTTTAGCAGCAGGGGCGAAATGATCGAGCAATCTTCGACGGCGCACAAGGCGGACGAATTCGCGCGGAAGTAGCCGATTCCGAGGCTGCCAGGATCGCGATTTTCGGAACCTTGTTTCGAAGCGGCGTCGGATCCGGCTAGGTCTCCGATCGGGCGCACCTTCCATTGTGCGCGGTTGCGATAGACCCAGGGCGGGGAAGCGTGCGCGGTGATCTCGCCGGCCCAGTCCACGCGCCCGATGCGGCGCAGCGTCTCACGTAGAATGTCAATTTTGTACTTCAGCTGTGCTTCGTAGGGAATATGCTGATAATCGCAGCCGCCGCAAACGCCGAAATGCGGGCAGTTCGGCGTCACGCGATCAACCGAAGGAGCGATCACGCGTTCGGGGCGCGCGCGAATGAATTTCTTTTTCTGTTCCACCGGTGCAGCGGAGACGCGTTCCTCCGGCAGCACGAAGGGGATAAAGACGGTGGCACCATCGTGATGCGCCAGACCTTCGCCGCCGTAAATCAGCTTCTCGATTGTGACTTCGATATTAGCCATCGGTGCCGCACGCGTGCGCGCAATTCTTCAGCTCAGATAGAAGAGGCTCAGCCGCGGGACGTGAAATTGCTCGAACAGGCGCTTCTGAACGTATTGGCGTTCGAGCTGCGCCAATTGTTCTGCGGACATCTTACGCCGGTAAGGCGCTAGAGAACGGTCCATTTCCCGGCGAATAGCCAGCAGTGATTCCTCATCGGCATCCGCGGCAAGCGACGCGGCTAACTTTTCTTCGAGCACCGTGAGACGCCGCTCCAAATCTTGCAAGTCGAGGGCGCTGGGAGACTCAATCAACGGCAAAGTTTCGCCAAGTCGATTCGCGGCGTCGACCAACCGTACCGCCAGCTGCGGATGCGGAGTGCGCTGCTTTTCGCCGGCAGCACGCAGCCGTTCGGCGTTGCGCCCCAGATATTTGCGCAGCTCGTCGCGCGAAAATGGCTCTGTGCCGGCGTTCGACGCCCGCACTTCGGGTCCCGCTCCTGCGGCAGCTTCCTGGGCTTCCGAGGCAGCGTCAAGCACCGCATCGACGCAGTAAGCGAGACTTTTCAGCTGGCGGCCGCTGGCAGCACGCCGCGAACGTCCCCAGGTTTCAAATGCGCGATCGATCCCTTTCAGCACGGCGGGCAGAGGAATACCCGCCTTCTGCCATGTCTCCACGATGGCCCAATCGAGCGGCGAAACCAGCAGGTGCGCGCCGCGCTTGCGCCAGAAATATTCCTCTATTTCCGTGAAGTAGTTGAAGTAGTTGAACGATTCCATGCGAGCCCGATTGAAAGCGCTCTCAGATGCGAATGCTTTTCCGCCGGGCAGCGATTCTCGAAGCGGCATTCAATCGCGTTTTGCCGACGAGGAAGACTTTTTCGCTGCCGTGCCCTGCTCGCGCAATGCGGGACGGTTTCGCTCCCATATGATGCGAAGGCCGTCGAGCGTCAGAAATTCGTCGAGGGTCTCAATGTGGCGCGAGGCGCGGCCGATCAGCGCCGCCTGCCCGCCGGTGGCAATCACCTTCGTTTTCTCACCCATTTCTTTTTTCATGCGGTCGAGAATGCCGTCCACCATGTCCGTGTAGCCGTAAAACATTCCAGATTGCATGGATGCCGCGGTATTCGTGCCGATAATTTTTCCGGGATCTTTGATTTCTACGCGGAACAGCCGTGCAGCGCGGGCGAACAGCGCGTCCGCTGAAATGCCGATTCCCGGAGCCAGTACCCCGCCCATATATTCGCCGCGCTCGGAGACGGCGTCAAAATTGATGGCCGTGCCGAAATCGACTATGACGCATGGCCCGCCATATTTCTCGAATGCGGCCACGCTATTGACGATGCGGTCCGCGCCTACTTCCAGCGGATTGTCGTAATGCACCGGCATGCCTGTCTTGACGCCAGGTTCGACGAACAGCGCCTTGTGTCCAAAATACTGCTGCGCCATTCCGGCGAGCGTTGTGTTCAATGGCGGCACTACCGAGCTGATGATCGCGCCGCTGATTTCGGTCGGTTCCAGCCCGCGCAGAGTGAAAAGATTGCGCGTCAAAATGCCGTATTCATCCACGGTTTGATCGCGCGCGGTGCTCAACCGCCAGTGCGCGGCCAGCTCCTTTCCGCGGAAAACACCGAGCACCGTGTTGGTATTGCCCACATCCAGCGCCAGCAGCATCAGAACGCCTCCGCAACATCGCCCGAAAGGACCAGTTCGGTCCCGCCGCCGTCGTCGCGCACCACGCGCAGCACTCCGCTGGGATCGAGGCCCGCGGTGGTGCCGGTGAAACTTTCCACGGTTGTGGTGATACGCACGCGCTTGCCCTTGAAGTAGCTCGATACCTGGGCAAACCTGCGCAGAATCGGCGCGGCGCCCTCGGCGATAAACTGATTGTAGTAACGGTCCAACTGGCGAAGCAATCGTATCAGCAATTCCAGCCGCGAGCGCGATTTCCCGGTTTCGATACGCAACGACGTGGCGATTCCCGCGAGCGGCTCGGGCATTTTCGCCTGGTTCACGTTGATGCCCAGTCCGATCACGGCGTAATGCACACGGTCCGGCTCGGCACGCATTTCCGTAAGGATGCCGCCGAATTTTTTTTCGCCAGCCAGCAAGTCGTTGGGCCAGCGGATATCAGGAAGTGAATCGAGCTCTTCGGCAGCGGCATCCCGCGCGGCCAAGCCAGCGAGAAGCGTGAGCATCGGCGCGAGCGATGGCGGAATTGCCGGCCGCAGCAGCACGCTGCAATAAATTCCCGCGGACCTCTCGGACGTCCACGAATGCCCCGCGCGCCCACGCCCGGCAGTTTGTTCCTCGGCAAGCACCACGGCGCCATGCGGCTCGCCCGCTTCCCCCAAATGCATCGCTACGGTGTTGGTGGATTCCGTCTTGAAGAAGTGATAGATGCGGCGCGCGAACGGTGTGCTGTACAGCTGGTGGCTAAGCAATTGCGGTGCTAGGATGTCCGGCATACGTTCGATGTGATACCCGGTTCGCGCGTGGCCCTTGACGCGGACGCCGAGTGCGCGCAACTTTTCCACCCAGCGCCACACCTGCTGGCGCGTCACACCGATTTCCTTGGCGATTTTTGCGCCGCTGACGACAATGGTCGCGTTTTCGGCGAGCAAGGTCAGAAGCGCGTCGATGCGCCGGTCGGTGGTGCCGGGAAGGTCTGTCTGTCGTTTGGTGGTCATCGCGGGAAAAAGCAGGATACTTGACGGGCCAACAGCCTACAAGCGGTGCAGCTAGGCGAATACTCTCACGGCGGCCTCTTCAGGGCGGCGTCAATTTGCACATCTCCTTATTTCGCCTCCGCTTCGGACCGTATTGCAAAACGCGAGCGCACGGCATACCCTGATGTTCTGACTGTTTGCCATAAAATATGCCGACGAAAATGAAATCCAGCGAAATCGGAGCGGGCTGCCTCTATTTGGTAGCCACGCCGATCGGGAACCTTGAGGACATCACTCTGCGCGCGTTGCGCATCCTGCGTGAAGCGGACGTGATCGCCTGCGAAGACACCCGCCAGACCATGAAGCTGCTTTCGCACTTCGATATTTCAAAGCGCCTGGTGAGCTACCACGAACACAATGAAATCACGCGCGCGCCAGAAATCGTGATCGAACTCGAACAGGGCGCGAAAGTCGCGCTCGTTAGCGACGCAGGCACGCCGGCCATTTCCGATCCTGGTTTCCGGTTGGTCGGCCTGTGTCTCCGTCACGGCATCGCTGTGGTGCCCGTTCCCGGTGCTTCCGCCTTCGTGGCGGCCCTGGCAGCTTCGGGCATGCCCATTGAGGAGTTCACGTTCGCCGGATTTCTGCCCGCGCGGCAGACGGCGCGTCGCAAAGCGCTTCGCGCGCTGGCAGACGAACCGCGCACGCTCGCGCTTTACGAAGCTCCGCACCGCCTACTTGATACGCTGGAAGACGCTCTCGAAATTCTCGGCAACCGTCCGGCCGTGATCGCGCGCGAGGTCACCAAGGCATTTGAAGAATTCCTGCGCGGCCACATCGAGGATTTGGTGGCTGCGTTCCGCAAAAAACCGGCTCGAGGTGAAATTACGCTGCTGATCGGTCCCGTCGACGGCCACGTGCTTCATCTCAATGACGATGGCGCCGGTGCGGCGAGCGTAACGCCGCTTTCACATCGCGTGGACGAAATCATGAAAGAGCGCGGCGTTGACCGCAAGGCCGCGCTGAAGCTCGCCGCGCGCGAACGCGGTATCACCCGTCGCGAAGCGTACAAGCAGCTCCTCGTCACCCGCGACGAATAACGCCGAGTGTTCGCTCGCATAGGGCCGTAGATGTGTCCGTGTGGGAAGCACGAAGCTCCGCCAGCTCATAAAAGATCCCAGAATATTACCCTTGACAAGTTTTTCTCTATGCGCTACATAATGTAGCGCTACATGCAATAGCGAAGGTGGCCACCCGAATGCTGACAACAACCCAACGCCCCAAGGGCCTTGGCGAAATCGAGCAGTTGGTGATGGATTACGTCTGGGCCCATGGCCCGTGCTCAGCGGAGTCCTCCCGCGAAGCGCTTGCCGTCTCCCGTCCGATGAAGGAATCGACCGTGCGCACCATCCTGCGACGGCTGGAAGAGAAGGGCTTCGTGGCGCATGAAATCCAGGGCCGCACTTACATCTATCGAGCGCTACAGGCGCGGCAGAATGTGGCCGTGCGAGCGGTAAAGAACATCATCGACCGCTTTTGCGGAGGTTCCGCGGAAGAGTTGCTGGTTGGCATGGTGAATAATTCAGTGATTCGCCGCGACCAACTCGAAAAGCTCGCCCGCCGGATCGCTCGCGAGACGGCGAAAGGGAAACCCGCGCCGGGTTCGCGCGGCCGAGCAAACGATGCCAACAATAAGGAAGAGTAGCCATGTCTTTAGCTGCCATTCTTGCTAGTTCGAAATTTCTCGCGCTTGTTCTGGATGCCGCGTTCCGTTCATTGCTGCTGGGCTGCTTTCTGGCGACTGTGCTCGCTGTGTTTCGCGTGCGCGCCGCGCGCGCGAAGCTGATCGCGTGGCGCGGCCTGCTGCTGATCGCGATTGCGATGCCTTTGCTGATGCTGCTAAGCCCTGCAGTAATGGTCGTCGTGCCGGTGCCAAGCTTTTCGCGGAGCTCCGCAACGTCGTCGTTGCAAGCACCACACCCGTCAGGTTTGCATTCATTAACCGAATCGCCGATCCCAACACTCTCGCTCGATGACGGTCGATTACCGCCAAAGCGAGGCTCGAATGTTTCCAATGCAGCGGTAATTCCGCCTCAAGCTCCTGTTCCCGGTTTTGCATTGCCTCGTGCGGCCCAACCGGTTTCATGGACGATTGCCGGTACTCTGCTGTATCTCACCGTTTTAGGGTTTTTCTTCGCACGCCTGCTGATCGGCATGTATTTCGGCGCGCGGCTGGTGCGCGGCGCGCAGGCGATCGACGACCGCGACACTTTGAATTTGCGGGCGGCTGCGGCGCGGACGTCCGGATTGCAAAAGCCTCCACGGCTTGCGGAGTCTGACGTAGTGACCGTGCCAGTCACTCTGGGCATTTTCTATCCCACGATTTTGTTTCCGTCTGCGTGGCGCAATTGGCAGAGCGACGAACTCGCCGCCGTGCTGGCGCACGAAACTTCACACGTAGCTCGGCGCGATTCGCTCGTTCAATTGCTCGCTCTGTTGCATCGCGCGATTTTCTGGTTCAGCCCGCTTTCGTGGTGGCTGGAGCGTCATCTCGCTGGACTCGCGGAGCAGACCAGCGACGAGGCCGCGCTCAGCGGCGGCGTCGATCGCACGCGTTACGCCCAGGCGCTTCTTGGCTTCATGGCTGATCTGGAAAGTTCGCCGGTGCGCGTCTGGTGGCATGGCGTGGCCATGGCTAAAACCGGCGAGGGCGAAAAAAGAGTCGAGCGAATTTTGGCGTGGAGGTCTGCAATGTCCAAACGTTCCAGCAAGTACCTAGTGGTGGCTCTCGTAGCGGTGTGCCTACCTGCGGTGGCATTGTCGGTCGCGGCGCATCCTTCGGCTTATCAACTGCAAGACTCCACCGTACCCGCGCCCCCATCGCCTGCAGCTCCTCCTCCGCCAAATCAGATTGCTCCGACGGTCGCGATTCCTGTGCCGGCAGCGCCGCTCGCCATGCCCGTTGCTCCATCGGTCGCGCCCCCCCTGCCTGTGCAAGTGCTGCAGCCTTCATCTGCGCCACCTCTTCCAGGCATTCCGGCGGTCGCAGCGCTGGTACCGCAGCAACTTGCCCAAGTACCGTCACAGTCAGGCGCACCGCCCGCGCCGCCCGCGCCTCCGCCGCCAATCGCGATCGCGCCACCGTCCAGCGGTGGCAGCGAGTACGGACCGGGATTCAATCCCATGGATGATTTTCACTGGCCATGGGGACCACCGTTCGTGATCGTCACGCGCGGCTCGGACCATCTGGTCATGTCCGGCTCGGAAGAAGATGCCGAGCACGCGCGCGCTCTCCGGTCCAAGATTCGCGGCGACTTCATCTGGTTCGAGCATGACGGCAAGTCCTACATCATTCGCGACCACGCCATCATCAACCGCGCTAAGCAAATTTGGGCGCAGCGCGGCGATTCCGCGAAGCTGCAGCAGCAACTGCAAGCCAAGGAGCAGGAACTTTCAGCGCAAATGCGCGATCAGGTGCAACAAAAAATGCAAGAAATCCGCGTAAAGATTCCGGATATGAGCGCGGAGTTGCAGAAGCTTCAGTCCGAGATCAAGAACTTGAACGCCAAGGGTGCCACGATGCAGGAGCTCGGCGACTTGCAGCGCCAAGTAGGCGAATTGCAGCAATCGCTTGGAGAAGCGCGTTGGAATTCAAATATGCAGGAGATTAACCGCAGGGCCGGCGAACTCGGGCGGCAAATGGGCGACCTGGGCCGGCAAATTGGTGAAATTGCCCGCCGGGAAGTGGAGCAGGGCCGCCAGGCATCGGAGCAGATGCGTCAGTTGCTCGACAACGCGCTCAGCCAAGGCCTCGCGAAGCCCGAGTGAGGTTCAGGTCGGCGGCGGACTAGTCCGCCGAAGAGGCTGCGAGCTGCGCGAAGAAGGCGTCCACGCAGTCGAGGATTTCGGCGGCGGTATGTGAGTGATGGACCGAGTGGCGCAGCTCGCCGCCATTGCGCACGCCGTGAGTAAAATACGTCGCGAATTGCTTCATTTTCCCGATCGCATCCGGCATCTCGCTGGCGATTAAATCGCGAAAATATCCCGAAAGAAGCTGGTAGCGATCCATCTCCGTGGGCTGATCGTAGCGGCCTGTGCGGACGTAGTCCTCGATCTGGCGAAAAATCCACGGATTCGAAGAGGCGGTGCGCCCGATCATCACCGCATCGCATCCGGTTTCGACGATCATGCGCACCGCGTCTTCGGGGCTCCGAATGTCGCCATTGCCAATCACCGGAATCCGCACAGCTTCTTTCACCGCGCGAATCACGCGCCAGTCGGCGAATCCCGCGTAGCCCTGCATGCGCGTTCGAGGATGCACGGCGATGGCTTCGATGCCAATCTGCTCGGCCATGCGCGCCACGTCCACGGCCACGATGTTGTTTTCGTCCCAGCCCGAGCGGATTTTAATGGTCAGCGGCATTCGCACTGCCGCGCGCACGGCGCGGAAAAGCTTTTCAACGTGTGGCAAATCGCGCAGCAGCCCAGACCCGCCGCACTTCACAACTTTCTTCACTGGGCAGCCTAGGTTTATATCGATCTGATCGAAGCCGAGATCTTCGGTCAGCGCCGCGGCCGAGGCCATCACTTCCGGATCGGACCCAAAAATCTGCGCGGCGATGGGATGCTCGTCCTCGTCGAAATAGAGATATTTCAGCGTGCGCGCCGCCTTGCGAGTGAGCCCTTCGGCGCTGGTGAACTCGGTCATGATCAATCCGCAGCCGCCGAGTGAGCGAATGGTGCGCCGGAAGACGGTGTCCGTCACGCCCGCCATGGGCGCTAGAATCGTCGCGGGACGAATCAGCGTATCGCGGATTTTTAGTTCGGCCGGAAATTGAGCTGCGGGCATAACGGTAGATTATCGCTGGACGGCTGTTTCCTTGATCTCTTCGCCGGATTCACGTTCGGAAACATCACGGGACGGCCATTCGGCGGAAATCTGAGCCATCAAGCGCTCCTTCGACCCGCCGAAAAAGTTTTCCAGCACTTGTTCGAGTGCATGAGCGCGCGCGTCTTCAGCGCTCAGTTTCGCGCGATAAACGTACTTCCGCCCCATCTTGTGCCGCTCCACCACTCCCTTGCGCGACAGCCGATCCATGATGGTCATGATGGTGGTGTAGGCGCGCGCACGTCGCTCGGCCAGCCGGTCGCGAATTTCGCGCACAGTGCCTTCTCCCATGGGCCACAGCGTGTTCATGCAGTCCAGCTCCAGCGGCGCCAAGTCGAGCACCGATCGCCGCGGCGCGGGGATGCGCTCCGGAATCGCTTCATTCGCCATGCTTGCGTTCCGGCACATCATAAAACCTGTTTCCCCGGCACTGGCAGCGGGGCTGCATTCGAGTTCGTCCGCTTCGGTTCCGTCGCCCCAGCGAGGAATTCCTTGCCGCGCAGCAGCGCGCGTCGCAGAGACGGATTTCGCTCCGTCCACTTTTGCGCGCCATCGGCGGCCGAAGAAAGTTCGATCGTTGCGCGCATTCCCGCCATTTTTGAATCCAAGTCATCGATGGCATGGAGAGCGATGGCTTCGGGAAATTGCGGCAACGAAGGGGAGCCGAATTCGTGCGATCCGTGGTGGCTCAAAATCAGGTGCTCAACCATCGTGCGCAGCGGCGTCGGAAACCGCTCGATCACTTTGCATTTTTCCCGCACCAGCATCGCACCCATCGAAATATGCCCCAGGAGGCGCCCTTCGTCCGAATAGTCGATGCCGCGCGCGTAGCGCAGCTCTTCAAGTTTACCGATATCGTGCAGCACCACTCCGGTGAGCAGCAGATCGTGATCGAGTTCCGGATAATGGGCGCACACGGCGTTCGCTAGGCCCACCAAGCTGACGGTATGTTCGAGCAGGCCGCCCAAAAATGCGTGATGCATGGTCATCGCCGCGGGGGCGCGCTTCAGTCGCGGCGCGATTTCCGGATCTTCAACGATGCACGTCAGCAGCTTCTGCAGCCACGGATTCTTCATCCCGCTGACGGCTGATTGAAGTTCGGCGTACAGCTTGTCCACGTCGTGTTTCGTATGCGGCAGGAAATCGGCCAGTTCGTAATCTTTTTCGGCGGCGGGGACCACCTGTTCGAGCGTCAATTCCTTGCGGTCGTTGTAAAGTTTTACGCGGCCGCGCACGCGCACTACGTCGTCGCGTTCGAAGGTCTTCGCGATGCCTTCGAAGTTGTCCCACATTTTCGCGGGGATCGAACCGGAGCGGTCCGCCAGATTCAGCTCCAGCCACGATTTCCCGGTGCGCGCTGAGGTGCGAATTTCTTTTTCGCGCACCAGGTACAGCGACGAAATCACCTGCCCATCCGCCAAGTCCGCCACGTAGTGCGGCTTCATTCGCTGTCCATCTTCGGCAGCGGCAAATGTTTTTTGCCTTTCGATTTCTCTGGTGTGTCTGGCGTTGCGGGAACTTCCTCGATCACCGTGCCGCCCGCCACGGCCGCGGTATCCGTGTAACCTGCCCGGAGACGGATGTAGCTTTCCTCGCGAAGCTGCTGCAGGTATTCGCGCAGGGCTGGCTCCATCTTTTGCGCGTAAAGGCGGTTGGTGATGTCGTTCTCGACTTTATCCAGAGGTTGCAAACCGGCGTCGTAATGATCGTTCACTTTCAAGATGATGAACCCGGTTTGCGTTTGGATTACGTCGGTAATGCCGCCCTTATCCAGCTTGAACACCGCGTCCTCCAAGGGTTTCGCCAGTTGTCCTCTCTGGTACTCGCCGAGTTCGCCTCCCTGGTCCTTCGCCGGACCTTCTGAATAGCGCTTTGCCAACGCCGCAAAGTCCTCGCCATTGACGATCCGCGTGTGCAGTTCGTCCGCCTGCTTCTTTACCGCCGCGGTTTGCTCCGGCGTTTTTCCCTGAGACTTTAGGAAGATCTCGGAGAGGTCCACCTCTTCTGGACGGACAAACTCGCTCTTGTGCGCGTCGTAATACTTGCGAACCTCATCATTGCCGATGTTAACTTTGTCTCCAACTTCCTGGTTGATTACTTTGCGGGTTACCAGCTCGTTGCGCATCTGCGACTTGTAGTCTTCCCAAGAGAGCCCGGACTGCTCGACGGCCTTCTGGAAATCGTCCATCGTGGCGAACTTATCCTGCTTGCGGACGTCGTCGAGCCGCTTCACCAAGTCGGTCTCGACGTCGATGCCCATATCCTTCCCGCGCTCGATCAGCAACTGCTGGTCGATCATGTCGCGTAGCAGATTCTTCTTTTTGTCGGCCAGGTCAGTCTGCTGCTGGTCCGGCGTGCACGGTGGTTGTTGCTGCTGACAATCCTGCTGCACTTCTTGCGGCAGCGCATCGAGCGCCTTCGTGTAATCGGAGAGTGTGACAATGCGGTCGTTCACCCGCGCCACAATGTCTTCGATAATCTGGCCCTGCGACTGCGCACTCGCAGGCGAGGGCGCCAGCAACAACGCCGCGCTAAGCGCAGGCACAACCATCCACGCACACTTGAGTATTTTCATGACGAATGCTCTCCCGAAAGTCTATCCCTGCGCTTGCAACTGGAGCAACACGTTTCTCACCGCCTCCAGCGCTCCGCCCTTACCCTTGGCGCCGACCCACAGCACCCCGCTCGGGTCGATGCGCACGTCCCGGCGTTTTCGAACCATCTTTACAACCCGTTCCGGGCCTACCGGCGTGTCATCGTAAAATTTGATGCCGATTTGATCTCCGCGGCGGTCCACTGAGGCCACTAGCAGTTTCTCAGCGAGCGCTTTCAGCACCGCATAGTCCAGTAAATTTTCCACCGCCACCGGAGGAGGCCCGAAACGGTCGGCCATCTCCCGCCGCGTTTCTTCGCGTTCTTTGTCCGTGGATACTTCGGCGATTCGCTTATAGATGCGCAGACGCAGGTTTTCGTTCTCAATGTACTCGGGTGGGATGCGGATTTCCTGCCCGAGGTTGAGTGTTGCCCGGCGCTCAGGCGTTACGGCCTCACCCTTGCGCTCAGATACGGCCCGTTCCAGCATCTGCACGTACATGTCAAATCCGACCGCTTCGATATGCCCGTGCTGTTCGCTCCCCAGCAAATTACCAGCGCCGCGCAATTCCAAATCGAGCGCGGCGATGCGGAATCCCGCGCCTAGGTCGCTGAATTCCTTCAGCGCCGCTAGCCGCTGCCGCGCGATCCCGGAAAGCGTCACATCTGGCGGTACCAGCAAGTAGGCGTATGCGCGTTGATTCGACCGTCCCACTCGTCCGCGCAATTGGTACAGTTCCGATAGCCCCATGCGATCCGCGCGATTAATGATGATCGTGTTGGCACGCGGGATGTCCAGCCCGTTCTCGACGATGGTGGTGGAAATCAGAATATCGGCGTCGCCGCGGACGAACCTAAGCATCACTTTTTCCAATTCCGTTTCGCGCATCTGGCCGTGGCCCACCACGACGCGCGCGTTGGGTGACAGTTGCATCACCATAGCAGCGATCGACGTAATCGATTCCACGCGGTTGTGAACGAAAAATACCTGCCCGCCGCGGTCCATCTCCTCCTTGATGGCGCGCTGCACCAGCGTTTCCGTGAATGGGGCAACCGTGGTCTGAATCGCCAGTCGGTCCTTCGGCGGCGTTTCGATCACGCTCATGTCGCGCAGCCCGATCAGGGACATGTGCAGCGTGCGCGGAATTGGAGTGGCGGACATGGTCAGCACGTGCACGTTCTTGCGCATTTCCTTCAACCGCTCTTTGTGCGCCACGCCGAAGCGCTGCTCTTCATCGACGATCAGCACGCCCAAATCGTGGAATTTCACGTCGCGCGAAAGCAGACGATGCGTGCCGATCACGATGTCCACTTTCCCGGCTTCCAATTCCTCGATTGTTTTTTTCTGTTCCTTGTCGTTGCGAAAGCGGCTGAGCATTTCGATGCGCACCGGAAAAGCCGCAAAACGCCTTTTGAACGTCTCGTAGTGCTGAAACGCCAGTACCGTCGTCGGCGCGAGCACGGCCGCTTGCTTTGCGTTTGCCACCGCTTTGAACGCAGCCCGCATCGCTACTTCCGTCTTGCCGTACCCCACATCGCCGCACAGCAGCCGGTCCATCGGCACTGTCGATTCCATATCGCGCTTTACGTCTTCGATGGCTTTCATCTGATCGGGCGTTTCCTGAAACTCGAACGCATCCTCGAACTCGCGCTGCCAATTCGCATCAGGAGGGAATGCATGCGCGGGCGTGGTCTTGCGTTCGGCGTAGAGCGCCAGGAGGTGCTCGGCCATGTCGCTCACCGATTTGCGGACGCGCGACTTGCGCGCTTCCCACGTGCCGGTGCCCAGGCGGTCGAGGGTCGGCGGCGCGTCACCCAGAGAGTTGTATTTCTGAATCAGGTCCAGCCGCGCTAGCGGAACGTAGAGCTTTGCCTCCAATGCGTATTTCAACAGCATGAATTCGCCGTTCGCGCCCTCCACGGACACTTGCCGCAGGCCCTCGAACTGACCGATCCCGTGATCCACGTGCACTACGTAATCACCGGGCTTCAAATCCGAAAGATTGCTGAAGAACGTGGCGGTTTTCGGGCGCGCGCGCGGCCTGGGCAGCGGACCAACTTTTTCGAAAAGATCGGCGTTACCGTAAATCACCAACTGTGATTCAGGAATCGCGATGCCTTCACCCAGCGGCGCCTTGGCCAGCACCATTGCGGGCATGCTTCCGCCGGTGCCTTCTTCCGCCAGGCGCGTCATCGTGGTGTTTTCTTCCAGCTCGCCGATTCGGTAGGGCAATTCGTACTCGTGGCAAATATCGGCAAAGCGTTCCAGCTCGCCCGTGCTCGCGGCCGTTACCATCACTTGGTCGCCGGTGGCCAGCCGCCCGCGCACTTCGGCAATAAACGCGGGCACATTTCCGTGATAGCGCGTGGTTGGCTGGGTCTGTATCGCTAGCGGAGCGTCATCTTCGCGACCCAGCTGCAAGTGCTCGAGACCGAGCCGCGGGAAAAGTTGCAGCGCGAGCGACCATTCCTCGTCGCTCAGAATGTAACGATCGGGCGCTTCCGCGCGCGGATCCTCTGCGGCGTCAAATGCCTCTTGCAGGCTGGCGCGATAATTCTTAATGGCCTCATCGAGCGATCCGGGCTCGTCCAAAATCACGACCGGATCGGCGGCCAGATCGAACAGCACCGCCCTGCGGGCTTCGCGCGAAATTTCGCGAAATTCCCAGCCCGGATAAAAACCGGCCGGCGGTGCATCGTCCTCGCGTCCGGAGGCGCTGACCACGCGCTGATTTTGCAGCACTTCGGCATGGAGCAAGAATTCGGTCAGCGGCAGCAAAAGCGCGCGTTCCACCGGATTCGTGGACCGCTGCGTATTTGGATCGAATGCGCGAATCGATTCAATCGTGTCGCCCAGCAGCTCGATGCGCACTGGCTGCGGCGTTTCGGGTGAGAACACGTCGATGATTCCCCCGCGCACGGTGAATTGGCCTGGCATCTCACAGGTAGTCTGCCGCTCGTATCCGGCCCCAATCAGGAAACCGATGAGGTCTTCGTGCGCAATCGACTCGTCGCGAGAGATGGTGCGGGCCAGTTCTCGATAAAATTGCGGCTCGCGCATGCGCGCCATCGCCGCTTCCACTGGAGCAATCACCAAATCCGCTTCGCCCATCGCCAGCCGCCACAGCGCCACGGCGCGATCCTCTAAGATCTCTCCGTGCGGCGAACGGCTCTCGTAGGGCGAGACGTCCAGCGCGGGAAGCATCTCCACGCGCCGCTCCGGTTTTCCGGTAATGGCGCGATAAAACCAGCGCATCGGCTCAATCAGCGCTTCGGCATGCTGATTCGACTCGACTACCACGATCGCGGGCCGGCCCAGCTCCGAAAAAATCAGCGGTGCCACCAGCGCCTTCGCCGAATCGGTGAGTCCCGCGAGCCGCACTTCACCCGCGTTGCGGCGAAGCCGGTCACACGCTTCCTCAATCGCGGGCCGGCGGGCAATGCGCCCCAGCAGCTCGGAAACAAGGGAAAGAATCACGCGCTGTGTCCCGAAATGCGCTCGATCAGTCGCGTGGTGGAGAATCCAGGCTCAAGCGGCAAGCGCACGAGCTTGCACCCGATTTCCGTAAGTATCGATTCGAGATCGGCGGCAGGATTGCGGTCCAAATCTACGGATTCGTCGCCCCCCTCGTTGCCGCAGACGAATGCGTCCGGTCGAAACTTCGTCAGGAATTCTGAGAGCGTTTCGTCAACGACCGCTGCCAGGTCCACGGAACTCAGCGCGGCCACAATTTCCGCGCGCTCTGCAGCCGGGGTGACCGGTCGCTCCGTCCGGTCCATTCGCAGCGCGCCATCGCCGAGAACGCACGCCTTGCCTCGGCGCACCATGTCATCGGATTGGACAGCTACCGCGAGAATTTCGCCGAAGTCGCGGGCCTGTTCAAAAAGGCGAGTGTGGCCCGGATGAAGCAGGTCAAACGCGCCATACGCACACACTACTCCCTCGCCGGTCCGTTTCCACTCCCCCCGGCGCAGCAGCAGTTCACGTGGCGATACGGCCTGTCCCAAACGTGTGTCCCTCGGCGCGCCCAGTAGGAGCAGCCGAGAACCCTATTCTACCACGCGAGCCACGGTCGCCCGGGGAATGCCGCAGAATATCGCGCATTTCTAATAAAAGTCCGGGGTTCTGCCATCTATCCAGACCGTCCGCGATGCGCTACGCTCTCCAAAGGGCTCCGCGGAGGCTGCTGAGCCTTTCGGTGGTATACTCGCGCCCTGACAGTTGCAGCGCCTTTCCACTGAATCACGCATTTCGCACACGGGGCCATCACCGCGCCATGCGAGACATTTCGATTGTAGGCGGAGGGCCTGCTGGCGCTCTATGCGGCGAGCGCCTGGCGAGCCAGGGCTTTCGCGTTACCATTTTTGACGAGCGGCTCGCCTGGGAAAAGCCCTGCGGCGGCGGCCTCACTCACAAGGCCATTCAAACCTACCCTTTTTTGCTCGATGCGCCCCAGCCGAAAAAAATCGTTCGCACCGCCGAATTAATTTCCGGCGGTGGCCACCGGGCGCGCTTTGAGATGAACCATCCGATCGTGATTTACGCCCGCAAAGTGCTCAATGGTTTGCTGCTCGACCGTGCCGTAGCCGCGGGCTGCCGAGCCATACGTTCGCGTGTCACCAATGTCGAAACCAACAGGCCGCAAGTGCGCCTCACCGCTGGCGGCGAGGAATTCCGCTCCGATTTCGTGGTGCTCGCGGCTGGCGCTCGCAATCAGCTTTTGCCGGAGACCACGGCGCTCGGTAAGATCGACCTCGAACTTACGCTTGGGTATTTCGTGCCCACCGAAGAAGACATCATCAAAGTGAAATTTCTGCGCGAATTCGAGGGCTACATCTGGTCGTTCCCCCGCGCCGACCATCTTTCCGTTGGCATCTGCGCCAAAATGGGCCAGAGCTCAAGCCAGCAGCTGCGCAGATATCTCGACGATTTCGTGCGCACCGAAAAGATCCCCATGAATGGTGCTCGACTTTATAGCCACGTGCTTCCGTCGCCCAGCGAGCACACCATTCAGCGCCGCAAAATCGCGGGTTCGAATTGGGCCATGGCCGGAGACGCGGCCGCGTGCGTCGATCCGATTACCGGCGAAGGTCTCTACTACGCGCTAAGATCCGGCGATCTGTTGGCGCAGGCGCTCCTGGAAGGCCAACCGCAAGCGTATCCGGAGCGGCTCCGCGCGTCGTTTTCCGACGATCTGGAATTTGCCGCGCGTTTTGCGCGCAAGCTTTTCTGTGGAAATTTCCTTGGCGGGGCGATCACCACGCGCATGGTGCAGTTGCTGAATTATTCTCCGGCATTCCGCGACCTGATTCGCGATGTCTTCAGCGGTTCGCAGGACTACCGCGGACTGAAACGCCGCCTATGGGACCAACTGGGCATCACATTTGTCGAGATCATGCACAGCGTCATGCACGCCTCTATCGGAGGCGCAGCCTCGCCGTCGCCGCATCCCGCGGGCGGCCGCGACCCGCTGCCATGAAGTCACGCGGCACAAGCGCGCGCAAGCGCCCGCCAAATCGCGCGGTGCGATCGAATAAGCAACCGGCGCCCGAAATCAGGCCGCGCATAGGACTCGAAGCCACGGTTGAACGCGTCGTCAAGGCTGAATGGACCATCCAACACCTGAATCCTGACTTACCGCCGGTATTTTCCACTCCATCCATGATTGGGCTGATGGAGCACGCCACCGTGCAGGCGGTGCTGCCGGACTTGCCGCCGGGCGCTATCACCGTCGGCACTCGCATTGAAGTGGATCACTTGAAAGCCATCGCTCCCGGCGCGCCCGTTCGCGCGTGGGCTAAGCTCACCGGATATCAGGGGCGTTTTCTCGTCTTCGATGTGGAAGCGCGCTCGGGCGAGCACGTCATCGGGCGCGGCCGCGTGTTCCGCGCCATCGTTGATCCGGAGCAGCACAAGCTGCGCGCGCAGGCTCGCGTCGCTCAGCCCTCCTGAAATCCTCGCTTACTTTTTCTCCGTGATTTTGATCGAAGCGCGCGTCGTCGCCCAATCCAGGTTCATCGTACACGCGTCGCCGGTCTGATCGAAGTGAATCGTGAAATCTTCCAGAGGCGAGGGCAGCTTTGACACTTGCATGGGAATCCGCGCGAAATCGTGTTCCGCGCCCGGATAGGGAATGCCCCATTCGCCGGTTTCCTTGCTGATGATCAGCTTCCACGAATCCGGATTCGGCAGCGTAAACATCGTGTAATTTCCCGCAGGCACAGTCGTGCCGCCGACATTCAAATTCGTGTCAATGTCGAACGTCGTCGCTTCATTCGCACCCGCGCGCCACTCTTCGCCATAGGGTACCAGCCCGCCGAAAATCTTCCGTCCGCGCATTCGCGGACTCGAGTAGTTCACCTGAATTGCCTTGCCGTCGGAAAATCTGCACGAAGCCTTCGCCGGCGGGCTCAGCGGCGCGCCGCCCGGCCCCCTTTGCGCGCGGCCCGGCGCGGCAAATGCCAAAACTCCCAGAAGAGCGGCGGCGCAGCACAGCGTGAACGTTCGCATTTTGCCTCCTAGAGTCCGCAGTCTCGCATCCGCCCGTTTAGACGCGCCCCGCAAAGTTTCGGATGCGCATTTAGATGGTCTCCGTTAGCACGTCCTGGCCGCCGGCTGACTGTCGATTGGCGTGTAGAAGCGATTTCGGCGTTTGGTGCGTCACCTAAGAATGCTCTGTGAAGCTTCACAAAGCACCGAGCGCGTCCCAACTTCGGGGAGCGGGCCAGATGGTCAAGCTGTCGCAGCGCACGCCCAGAAGCCTTCCCAGGCAACATTCATCTGCGATCATTTGCCCGAAACCGTCCACATTCATCGCCCGGGCGGCGCCTTGCAGCCCCCGAATCGCCCGCGCCACTTCGGCCGGAAATCAAGTGCTTCCCGTGATCCGCTTGAGCGCTGCATTCCGGGCATGCTACCCTGCCTCAGGCGGACTGCACACCTGTAGCACCAGGGCCGGAGTGGCGGAATGGCAGACGCGGCGGACTCAAAATCCGTTGGCCGCAAGGCCGTGTGGGTTCGACTCCCTCCTCCGGCACCAATTCAGTCATCGTGAGCCACTGACGGTTCCATAGTTCTCACGCGAGTCCATCACTACACGCATCGGTTACTTATATTGGATTTGGAAAGTGTCTTTCGCCTGCCACACGCCCTTGCTCGAGAGACGATACATCGTTCCGTGAAGTGTCTTGCCCTCCAGCACGAATTCCACATAGTTGTAATTCGGGAATTGCTTGTTCTTGTAGAGATCTCCCGGAGTGCGGACAACCGGAAACGGTTGCGCCCCGCCGCCGCCCGACACGATGTACATCACGTCGTCCTGAAAGAACCGTTCGTAGTTGTGAACGTGCGCCGCAACCACCACGATTTTCGCGTCCTGCGCCTGTGCCGCTACCTTTAGATAGTTCCTCAGCGCGATTTCATTGGGACGGGGCACTTGCTCCGATGGCGCGCCGCGGGGATTCGGGTCAGCCGCCGGCGGATGGTGCATGTTGATCAGCACGAACTCGACCCCGCGTGGCAGCGATTCAAGCTGGCTGGTCAGCCATTTGATCTGCCGGCTCCCTGGTTCGAGGGAATCGTCGCTGTCAAGAGCGATCGCTTCAATGCTCGCGCCCAGGCGCACCGAATACCATCGCCGCCCCTTGAATTGCGGAAACGCGCTCCACCAGTTCTCCAGGCACTGCGCCGGCGCGCACCCGTAAAATTCGTGGTTCCCTAGTGCCGGAAACACGCGCAGATGATCTTCGCGCCAAATGCGAGTCTCTTCGCGGAACACCTTATAAT
Organism: Candidatus Acidiferrales bacterium; assembly: GCA_050747045.1. Taxonomy (GTDB): domain Bacteria; phylum Acidobacteriota; class Terriglobia; order Acidiferrales; family UBA7541; genus Palsa-295. The sequence goes on from JBOGNC010000010.1 coordinate 37,521, forward strand.
CGTTCATGTCCCCGCCATGGTATGGGATGTCGCCATCCACCAGCAGCGCGTCTGGCCGCAACTCCGCCGCGCGTCTCACGATCTCCATACGGATTTTCGGATCGGTCGCCGTTTTCTCTTTCGGATTGGTGAACCGTATGTCGCCGTACGCGATCACCTTTACCGGCTTGCGCAGCGCCGCTTCGGAAATCGTGAATGTCGGTTTCGACGAATCCGGCAGCAGTAGCGAATCTGGATTTGTCTTGCTGTTTACCTTCGTCCCGCTCGCCTGCGAATCTCGTGCCCGCAAAGAGCCTGCCGCCGCGCACGCCAGTGCGACGGTGGCGCAAATCAAGATCCACCGTATAGGCTTCCGGCTTTTCCCCACGTCTGTCTCCGTCACGGATTTCATGGTGACGATTTTACAAGACGCGGGCTGCCCGTTCCTAATTTGCCGTCCGTCGGCGAAATTGCCGTATTAGTTGACTCGCTTCCCGGTGTGATCCATGCCGTTCTGATGCAGAATCATTTCCGTGGCTTTCCCTTGCTCGCCAGTTACAAACGTGATCTGCGCGTCCACGACCTTCAGAAAAAACTTCTTCTCGCTCTCCGGATAGATCGCCGCCATCCCTTGCCCGGTGGCTTGCTCGTAGAGTTGGTCACCTGACTGGGTGATGGCGATATCGAATCCCGGCGCGAGTTCATATGTTCCCACGTATTTGGCCAGAATCGCTGGATCGACCTTCACTTCCTTGGGTTCTGAAGGCGCTGCCGCCGCTGCTTGCCCTTCCACTCGCGGTGCCCGATGATCGGCTCCGCCTTGGTGCAGGATCAGCGCCGTCGCTGTGCCCGAGCTGTCGGTGACGAACGTAATCTGCGCGTCCACCACTTTCAGGAAAAATTCTGTCTGGCTCTCCGGATAGATCGCCGCCGTCCCTTGACCCGTGGCTTGCTGGTAAAGCTGGTCGCTATCTAGCGTGATGGCGATATCGAATCCCGGCGCCAGCTCGTACGTTCCCACGTACTTGGCCAGAATCGCTGGATCGACCTTCACTTCCTTGGGTTCTTGAGGTGCCGCCGCGGCTTGCCTTTCCACGCGAGGTGCATGGTGGTCGACTCCGGCTTGGTGCAGGACCAGCGCCGTCGCCCGTCCCTCGCTGTCCGTCACGAACGTGATCTGCGCGTCCACCGCTTTCAGGAAAAATTTCGTCTTACTTTCGGGGAAGATTTCGACGGCGCCTTGCCCCGTCGCCTGGGTCATGAACCGGTCGCCGTCGCGCCATACTTTCAGAATGAAGTTTGGCGCCAGCGGATAATCTCCCACGTATCCGTCGAAAATCTTCGGATCGATTTGGATGGCGGTGGGAACGCTGGGCGCTTTGGCCGCCTCCGCGCCCTCCACGCGTTCCGCGCGCTGATCGAGCCCGTTCTGATGCAAGATCAGCGCTGTCGCGCGTCCGTTGCCATCCGTCACGAACGTAATTTGCGCGTTCACCACTTTGTAAAAAAACTCCGTGTCGCTCTCCGGGAAAATCTCCAGTTGCCCCTGATTGGTCAGTTGCGCGTAGAGGTGGTCGCCGTCGCGCGTGATGCTGAAGAAAACATTCGGTGCAAGGCGGTAGGCGCCGACGTATCCCTGAAGCACTTGCGGATCGACGTGAATTTCCTTGCGCTCCATCGGCGGCTGCCAGAGCGGCGTCGCCGGATCGAGGAGGTGGTGACCGATATCGTCCACGCCCTCGGGCGTTTCTGCGTTGGACAGCACCACTACGCCTACGCCGCTCTGTTTGTCGAAACCGATAAACGACCGGTAGCCGCCCGTCCCGCCGTTGTGCCACACGATTTCTTTGCCGCCGGATGTGAAGATGTGCCATCCGAGCGCAACCTCCAGCCCTTGCATGCCGGTGGGCCGTTGCACTTTCAGCATCGCTGCCATGGCCGGTGCCAGTGGCGTCTTTACGTATCCGAGATTCGCCGCCACGAACGTCAGCATGTCGTCCGCGTCCGAACGCAGCGCGCCCGCTCCTGCCGTCGCAGGTCCGAAATCCCAGTTGGGCACAGCCTGCATCGCTGCGTTGTGTCCTACCGCCAGCCGGGCCTTCATTTCCGGCGTCAACTCGACTCTCGTGTCATTCATCCCCAGCGGATCGCAGATATGTTTTCGGACCAGCTCGCCGTAACTCATCCCCGCGCGCCGTGAAAGTGCCAGCCCCAGCAGCCCTCCGCCCAAGTTCGAGTATTCGTACTGCGCGCGGGATCGCGCGTCAATTTGTAGCTCGAAAGAAATTCGTAGAGGTCATCGACAGTGTAATCAGCGTACGGATTACTCGCGTCCTTCGGCTTAAGATTCGTCGGCAGCCGCGGCAATCCGGACGTGTGCGTCGCCAAATCGACCAGCGTGATCTGCTTTCCGTCGCGCTGCGGCACTTTCACTGACGCCGGCAGGTACTTCGCTACCGGATCGTCGAGCGCCACTTCTCCGCGCTGCACCATGTCCGCCAGCAGCAGCGACGTGAAAACTTTCGTCACCGAGCCAATTTCGAAAATCGTCTCGCCATTCAGCGGACGTGCGTCGCCCTGGTTCAAATGCCCGTACGCGACGATCCGCCGCCCGTGCGCATCGATCACGCCCACCACGATCCCCACGCTCCGGTGCATCGCGTCGATCCGCTGCTCCAAAATCCCGCGAATCTCCGCGTCCGATGGAGCGACGGCTTCCGTAGCCGTCCGCGATGCAGCGTCAAATCCCGCGTTGGCCGCGCCCCGCGCTTCTTTGCCCACCGCAACAGTCATCGCCGCGAGCCCGCAAATCAGCATCATGCGTAAGATCATGGCACTTCGCCTCCGTCGTCTCCGTCAAATCGGGCCGAGGTTCGCGTGTTTCGGGTGATTGAAAGCTAGTTCCGCCGGAACAGTATCATCAGAAAGGCTTACGTGGCTAGAATCGCAACGAACGGCGCAATCTTTCGGGCGAACACCGGAATCTTACGCGGTATATATGGGGTAAATCCAAGCGCCAACACGTTAATTATGAAACTGCGCCCGCGCTGGCCTTAATCGCAGCGTCCAGCCGTCGGCGATGCAAGCGCAGTTTCGCGGCTTGTGGGTCGCCTTTATCTGCGACATAAAGTTCAGGCTCGCAGCGCCATCCTCATTGCCGGATTTTTCTGTTTCGGTCCAACGCGTCGGACCGCCCGCCAACTTGCCGCACCCGTCAAATCCCTTGACTGCGCTCATTTATGTCTATATTGTATGGATTATGGCCCCTCGCGATACTCTTGGAGACTTCGAGCACCTCGTCATGCTCGCCCTCCTGCGTCTTGGCGACGAAGCCTACGGCGTCACCGTGCGCCAGGAAATCGCCTCGCGCACTCATCGCGACGTTTCCATCGGCGCCGTCTACGCCACGCTCGACCGCCTGCAATCGAAAGGCTACGTCAAGTCGCAAATGGGAGAAGCCACTCCGCAGCGCGGCGGAAAGCGCAAGCGCTTCTTCCGCGTCACGGCCAAAGGAGCCGAAGCCGTCAATCGCACGCACCGCGCGCTCCGCAGCATGGCCGAAGGCCTTAAATTGGCGGAGAGATTTTCATGAGCGCCGCGGACTCGGGCCCGAGGCCCCCTGCGATCGCTCGCTGGCTCACTGGGCTAGTCGCCCCGGAAAATGAGGCTGAGCCCATCCAGGGCGATCTCCTCGAAGAGTTCTCGGAAGTCGCATCCAGCAAAAGTGCGGGCGCGGCCCG
>JBOGNC010000011.1:0-37901 GCA_050747045.1 Candidatus Acidiferrales bacterium
TGGTGGGTTCAGCGCGTCTTGCTTCACGCAGCACATCGATTCCCGAGTGGCCGGGAAGCTTCAGATCGGAAAGGATCAGTTGGTAGCGGCGGGTTTGGGCCTTTTCAATCGCGACGCTGCCGTCCGGCGCCTCGTCGACGGTATAGCCGAATCGCTCCAGCGCTTTACGGAGCATCGCCCGTAGCTCAGTCTTATCCTCGACGAGGAGCACGGGTTCCATGTTGAATGTTTACTAGCGCGCCCAGCCGGGGTCGCCGCCAGCCTGGCGAAGCGCGTCCTCCGCGTCGGAGATGGCCTGCTGATCCGCGTCTACCTGCTTTTGCTTGGCGTCGATCGCAGCCTTTTTCTTGTCGTAGTTGTCCCCCATCGGATGGCCGCTGGCTTGGTCCTGAGCCGCCTTCTGTGGGTCGCCGTTATAGTATTGGAGAGCATCCTGACCGAGTTCGCGCTGCATCACGCTGAGCTCGGTTTGGTCTTGTTGCAGCTTCTGGCGCAGGTCGGCGAATTTCGAGCGCCACGCGCCGGCATCATTGCCCGTCGGATTCGAAGAAGCAGACTGTGTTTTCTGTTTCTTTTGATTTTTGTCGTTTGTCGAAGGCGTGGACGTTGCTCCGACTGTCGAAATGCCACCTTGGGTCGGCAGATTGTCATTATCGAAAACTTTGGCCGCTTTGGGCTCGTTCTTGCGCTGCTCCCGCGCTTTGCGGGCGGCCACTGCCAAAGGATCCTCCTGCTGCGAGGACGAGGCGCTATTTTGGGACGTGGAACTTGATTGCGAGGATTGCGCGGTGGCTGATTGCTGCGAGCTTTGCTGTGCGCGGAGCCCTACAGGAGCCATGCATAATGCCGCCAGCGCGATCCATGAAGTTTTTCGCATGTGATGCCTCCTAGGGCGTCCCCATAATCAGTTTAGATGCGGGCCGCCCGTGAAGGGAATAGAGCCGGTGAGGGCTCCTGCCGCAAAGGTAACCAGAGCAAGAATTCGGCTCCGCCGCCCGCCTGGTTGCGCGCCTCGATAGTGCCTCCGTGCTGCAGCGCGATTTTCTGAACCACCGCCAGACCGAGGCCGGTGCCCTCCGATTTCGTGGTATAAAACGGCAGAAAAATCTTGGGCAGATCGCGATCGGGAATCCCCGGGCCATTGTCCGCCACACGGATACGTTGCCAACTGCGTCCGCCGAGCTCTTCCATCGTTCCCGAAATCACCACGCGTGGCGAAGCGCCAGTCGCGCGGGCGGCTTCGACTCCGTTGCGAACCAGATTGATTAGCGCCTGCCGCAGGAGCGCCTCGTCGCCGGGCAGATCGAGGAAAGAGCCTTCGGCGACTACCGTGGCTTGCGGCGTCGCCTCCTGCAGTTCGCTCGCGACGCGCTCGACGATCGATAGCAAAGGGACCGTCTCGTACGAGATTTCAAGCGGCTTAGCGAAGCGGAGAAACTCGGTGACCACGTGAGTGAGCGCGCGCGTCTGATCGAGAATGCGCTCCGCGGAATCCCGGGTGTCGCCGGCCGGAGCTTCACTGCGGATCATCTGCGCGTAGCCGGAAACAGTGGCCAACGCGTTTTTGAACTCGTGGGCGATGCCCGCGGACATTTCGCCGAGATTGGCGAGATTTTCCTTCCAGCGGATCTGCTTCTGCAGGGCGACCAGTTCGGTCAGGTCGCTCAGCAGGCAGAGCGCGCCACTGGCCTTGGACTCTGGCGCGATTTCGGGATCTTCGGCGCGGGCACGGACGATCTTGCGGCCGCCGCTATAAATCGGAGAAATGGTGACGCCGAGCCTGCGGCATTCGCCGTCCGGAGTGAAATGCTCCACTTCCGCGCGCTGGAAAGTTTTGCCTTCGTGCAGGCATTCCTCCAACATGCGCGTAAGATCCGAATCCGAGCCTAGGATTTCCTTGTAGGCGCGGTAGCGCAGACCGCGCGATCCGAGTGCTTGCTCCGCCGCCGGATTGGAGGAGCCGATGGCGCCCGTGGCGCTGACGACCAGCAAGCCGGTGGGCATGTTTCGCGTGACTTCTTCAGTAAGCCGTTCGGATTCCTGGGCCCGTTCTTGGGCCACGAGATGCAGGCGCGCGAGTTCCTTTTCCTGGGCGCGCAACTTTTCGATCACGCCTTGCATGGAGGCGGTCATGAACGCCGAGGCGTTATCAGCAGCGGGCTGCGGGCTGGCCCAATCTTCCTGCGACGTGGCAGTCGGGCTGTGCCGGAGGTATTTGCGCGCCAGAATCACCAGCGCGAGAGTCACCACGATCAGGACGAATAGGGTGATGCCCGCGAAGATGACATCGGTCGGCGAGATCAGCGCGTGCGGAATGGCGGGCATCGATTTCACGCCGCACGCTCCGAATGAGTAGGATGCATCAGCGCACCATCAGCAGCGATTGATACCACTGCATAATCGGACTGCCGAAAAACATCACCAGCACGGCGGCAATTCCCAGAAAAGTGCCGAAAGGCAGCTCGTAGTCCCGATCCTTGCGGCTGGCCAGGATGAATGCCACTCCGAGAATGCTGCCCAGCAGCGAGCCCGCAAGAATGGTGAGCAGCGTGAGCTTGGGTCCCAGAAACGCGCCGATGAGAAGCATCATCTTCACGTCGCCCAGGCCCATGCCTTCGCGATGGCGCAGACGGAAGTAAGCCTCGGAAACCAGCCATAGCAATCCGCTGCCAACGGCAGCGCCGAGGAGCGCGTCGATGAAGGAGAGCACCGGTAGTGGAAGCGGATGCGCGAACACGCGATGGGCGAGCCAGAGGGTCGCGCCGTCCGACGGCATGGTGAAGAAGCTGAGCACCAGGCCAATGGCGAATCCAGTGAAGTTCACGACGTCCGGCAGAATGCGTTCGCGAAGATCGGTGAAAATCAGGACGATCATCAGAGCGGAAAAGATGCCCCATTTCAGCGCGTCGATGGTGAGGCCAAAGGCCAGAAAGCAGGCAAGGAAGAGTAGAGCTGTGAGCAGTTCGACCGCCGGATAAATGGCGGAGATTTTTGCCTTGCAGCCGCGGCATTTCCCGCGCAGCACCAGCCAGCTGATCACCGGAATGTTGTCGTAGGGTCGAATCTGAGCGCCGCATTTCGGACATGCGGAGGGCGGCGAGACGATCGACTTGCCGCTCGGAATCCGCACGATGCAGACGTTCAGGAAGCTGCCAATGACCAAGCCAAGGCAGAACACGGCGGCCGCTATGAACCACGCTGGGAGCACCATTCGAGTGTGCCAGAAGCGTTGCCAAAGCCTCAAGGAGCCGCGCGCCCCCGGTGTCCGAAGGGCTAACGGAGCGCGCGCGTGCCCCTTCGAGCGGCCGCGCGAAGCCGATCAGGTGTGGGAGCAGCTGTACTTGGCGTGGGCGGGTCCGATGTCGGAGGCATCATCGTCGAGAAAGGCCAGCGACGTATGTATCGAGGCTGGTGGTGAGCTGGTCGATCCCCGCGAGCACTTCTTGATGGAGTGCATTCACCACCGCCGCCACGCTTTTCTGGCTAACGGGTTCATCGTGGCTGTACGACTGCGTCCAGACGATTCTGCCAGTGCTGGGCTGGAACAGCTCCAATTCGAGAGAAAAGCGCGCCGCGAGCGACGGCGAATCGATTTCCTCAAGCGCGTACAAGTGTCCGCGCACGATGTAATCGCCTTTAGCCGCGCGGCCGATTCGTGCGACAGAGCGGAATTGCCCCTTCGTTCGCAGAGAGTCAGCCAGCATCAACTCCAGCGTTTCAGTGGGAATCTCGGCCCACTGATGATATTCGTAAGCGCCGAGTTCCATGCTCCCAGTGCTGTAGACGATGGGGTGTTCCAGATAGAGCTGGGGAGCGGTAATGCGCCCCACTAGAATCGAGACCGGCAGGGGGGCATTACCTGTCGGTGCGGCGGAAGCTTCGGGCACGGGCGCGGGATCCAGCGTGTAGTATTTAACGGCGTGCGTGGCGCCACAGTTTGCAGTGACCAAAAGCGCGGCGCCGGATATTACGGCGGCAAGAACACGCAATATTTTTCTTCCATCGACGCGCATATTCGTCCTCAGTTCGGATGTTTAGGCAATTGCCCAGGAACATGTTCCCGCGGAGCCGAGCTGCGAATCAGTTCGGACGGCCGCGATTCAATCGAGGCAGTGAACTCTCTCAGGTTCTCGGTTATCTCCCGGATGTTGCCGATCACGATATCTAGATTGCCGTTGTTTGAGTTCAGCAGTGTATTGAGCTGATCGGTGAGAGCCGATGCGGACGCGAGAGTGGCGCGCATCTCGACGACCGCCTGGCGCAAATCGGGGCGATTTTCCATCACCGTGCCGTCCACGTGCGACAACACGGTATTCGCTTGATCGATCGTCTTTTTGAAATCGTCGATCACGGGCACGAGTTTGGCGCTGCCGGCATTCAGATGATTCAGCGTGGAGTGCAGCGCAGGGCGGTTTTCCGCCAGCATGCCTCGCGCACTCGCCAGGCTCGCGGCAAGATTGGCGCGATTGTTCGCGTCGAGCAGGCCATTCACGCGGCGGATTGTTTCCTGCAACTCGACGACGCGAGCATTCAGATTCTCCAGAAGTACCGTGGCGTGCGGAGCCAGATCGTTGATGCTCGTTTCGAGATCGTCGAAGCCAGTGTAGTTCAGGGCCGTCAGCACCGCGCCGGGTTCAGCTCGCGGAGCGGCCACCGTGCCGGGAATGACACCGAGGAAATTGTCGCCCAGCGCGCTCAGGCTTGCGATTTTCACCTTGCTGTCGATTTTGACGGGGACTTCGGGGTTGACGCGAAACCGCACTTCCATGCGCGTGGGATTTTGCGGATCGCTGCGCACGGACACCACGCGCCCGACCGGAGGTCCTCCGGCGTAGCGCACTTCGGACCCCGGTGCGAGGCCACCCGCATTGTTGAAATACGCGCGGTAAATCGGCTCGCCGCGCCCGAAAACTCCGGACAGCGAGAAAAGGGTCAATATTAAAAGTCCCGCTGCCACCAAGACGAACAGACCCACGAACGCGCTCTCGCGCTTGGCTCGCACCGATAATCTCCGCGAAAATTGAACGGCCCGCAGGTGCGGGCGCTTGGACCGGGAGTATAGCACCACATCGACTTTTCAAGGATTCGTGCAAACGTCCCGCGCCCGATTGCGCGCTCCGCCTTAAAGCCGCAAATCGCGAGTCAAACGGTCGAAATAATCTTCGTCCGCGGAAATTTCCGGATTCGGAACGCGATCGAGGAACTGCCGAACGCGAGGATGTTGGCTGGCCTTCAACTCGTCCGGAGCGCCCATTGCGATGATGTTCCCCTGGTCGATCAATATCATGCGGTCGGCAATCAGGAAGGCGCTGGCCAACTCGTGCGTGACCACCACAATCGTCATCCGAAACGCGCGCTTCAATTTCAAAATTAAGTCGTCGATTCCGGCGGCGATGATGGGGTCGAGCCCGGCGGATGGCTCGTCGAACATCAGGATCTCCGGATCCAGAGTCAGGGCTCGAGCCACGGCGGCGCGTTTTTTCATTCCGCCGCTCAGTTGCGCGGGATTGTAGTCTTCGTAGCCCGCCAGACCCACTTGTTCGAGTTTGAGGCGCACCACCACTTCTATCGTGGAATCGTCCAACTCAGTGTGCTCGCGAAGCGGAAGCGCCACATTTTCTCCCACTGACATCGAGCCAAAAAGTGCACCACCCTGAAATGAAACGCCGATCTTTTTTCGCATCTCGGCCATATCACGCGCGGAAATGCAGCACAAATCGTGCCCGTGAATCCAGATTTGGCCGCCCACCGGTTTTTCCAATCCCATCAAGGAGCGCAGTAGAGTGGTCTTGCCGGAACCCGAACCGCCGAGGATGGCCATGGTCTCGCCGGCGGTCACGTCGAAGCTAATGCCGTGAAGAATTTCGCGCTCGCCGTAATTGACGCGCAAGTCGCGAACGCCTATCGCGACGCCATCTCGGACTGGATAATCCATTGCGTCTTGGTCCGCCACTCTTCCGTATCCTTTCTACGCTTTCATGTCTACGTCTTGACACCAGCGAACTACCAATGTCAGTCGTGCTAGCGCGAAGCGGTGAAATAGAAAAGCATCGTAAAAACTAGATCCACAGCCACCACCATAAAAATTGACTTGACCACAGCGGACGTTGTCGAGCGGCCCACCTGCTCAGCTCCCAGTCCGGTGGATAGCCCCTCCTGGCATCCCACGGCGGTAATGACCATGCCGAACATGACGCTTTTGATCAGGCCGGTCACGATATCCCGGCTCAGCAGCGCGCTGAGGGTTGCTTGAATGTACGAGCCGAAAGTGAATCCTGCCGCGCTTACGCCGAAAGTCGCGCCTCCAAGGATACCCATGAAGTCCGACCAAGTGGTGAGGCAAGGCAGCATCACCGCCATTGCCAGCAGCTTAGGCGCAACCAGAAAGTGGACGGGATCGATCGCCATGGTCTCCAACGCGTCGATTTCGTCATTCACTTTCATGGAGCCAATTTCCGCGGCGAACGCCGAACCGGAGCGCCCGATTACGACAATCGCGGTGATCAGCGGTGCGAGTTCGCGCGTCACGGAAATAGCCACCGCGGCCGCGACCAACCCCATCGCGCCGAGCCTCCGCAATTCGTAGGCGGACTGCAGCGCCATGATCGTGCCGATGAAAAACGAAATCAAAGAGAGAATGGGGACCGCACCGACCCCCACGGCCATTGCCTGATGAATCGCGCGTTGCACGCGCAGGCGTTCGCCTTGGAAGGGCATCACGAAAATCGCGCGAAGCGAGCGGCCGATCAGAATGACCAGGTCGCCGACGTACGCCACCCCGTCAATAGTCGCTTGCCCGGCGTGTTCCGTGACGGACACGTTCAGTGTCTCAGGCTGAAGCGCCGGAAGATGCGGGCTGCGCCCCGTGGAGAGCCTCTTCCTCGGTGGCGTGCACTTCGAAGACGGTAATCAAACGCGTCAGATGGAAGACTTCCTTGGCAACGCTCGTGAGTCCGAAGAGGGCGAAGCTGAGCTTCAAGTCGCGCGATACTTTCAATGCTTCCACCAGGCAGGCGATCCCGGCGCTGTCAATGTATTTCACGTTGGTCAGGTTCACGATCACGCGCGGCGTTCTCTTCACCTTGAGCAAGTCCATCAGCGTTTTCAGCAAAGCCGGAGCATTTCGTAGCGTGACCTCGCCCTTGACGTCGACAATCGTGGCAATTCCATTTGGGCGTGTTGCAATGTTTAGATCCATAGAGTTCTCCACAGCGGTTGAAATAACGGTGCGATTTGAACCACAGCATACCGCGAGCGGAGCGAAGTGCAAAGCGTTCAAGTGAGGAGACCGACCGACTTTGGCGCCCTGGCCGGTTGGCGTGGAACCGGGGCAGGCGAATAGACGGTGAGCGCCGGATTGACATGGTGCTTATGGACGCGCTTACGATAGGCACTTGCAGCCGATGTCGGGCCTCCTGACGTTTGGCCTCAAGCAACTCGGCGGCGCTGTTCGCCGGGGGCAATTGCCGGTCGAGAGCCGATGAGATACATCCCCTATCCGCGGGAAGTGTTTGGCACCATTGCGACGTTTCTTTGCGCCTGGCTGGTCCATCGGATCGGTGCATCGTACATTTCCCGACGCGTCCGGAAAGATCAGGATCGCTACTCGCGACGAAAGCTGCTCGGCACCGTCCTTCTGATTGCAATTACGATCGTATTGGTGATTCTGTGGGCCGCTCCATTGCGAAATACCGGCGTATTTTTGGGACTCGTTGGGGCCGGCGTGGCCGTCGCGCTGAAGGATCCGCTGCTCAGCGTATTCGGCCGCCTGGCTATCCTTGCCGGCGGCATGTACAGCGTCGGAGACCGCGTGGAAATCGGACAACTGAAAGGCGATGTGATCGACGTCGGATTCATGTACACCCGCATGATGGAAATTGGAAATTGGATCGGCGGGGATATGGCCACCGGGCGCACCGTGCAGTTTTCAAACTCCAAAGTATTTGGCGAAACGATTTTTAACTACACGAACCGTTTCGAATACATCTGGGACGAGATCAATCTCCCGATCACCTATGCGAGCGATTTGAAAGCCGCGAACGAAATTCTATTGAGCGTAGGCGGCGAATACACGAAGGAATTCCTGGCCGGGGCGGAACAGGAACTCGATCAGATGGGACGCGATTTCCTGGTGCCAGACTTTCAACTGGGTCCAGTGGTGTACGTGAAGGTGACCAGCAATTGGGTGGAGTGCTCGCTACGCTACATCGTCGACGCCAGAAAGCGCCGAGCAGCCAGCAACTTTATTTTCCGCAACGTCTTCGAGCGTGTTCGCGCGTGCACCGATATTCAAATCGCATCACAAACCATGGATATCGCCGTCCACGAGCAGTCCGGGGCCGAGCCGCCGCAATCCGAGCCGCCTCCCACAGACGTGCCTCCCGTTGAGCCGAAGCCCAAAGCGCGAAGTTCACGCGCACAGCTGCGTCGCGAAGGTCTGGAGAAACGGGGTACGAGTGGAGCCGAGGCCCGGACTTGAACCGGGGACCTGCCGATTACGAATCGGCTGCTCTACCAACTGAGCTACCTCGGCGTCCGCCCAATTCTAACATTGGAAATCGCGATCGCTCGGAAAAACCTGCCACGACCGATGCATTTGTGGGTAACCTCGACCGCGAACCTGACCTATCCAGTCAACTCCACGAAACTTCCGCAGCTTCTGCATCTTGACACATGCCTGTCCGTGCCGATATAGAATGAGGTATGGCTCAATCTATTCTGGTGTTTGATTTTGGCGCTAACGAAGACGCAGCGCAGCAGGCGAAGCATAAAGTCGAAGCCTGGAAGCAGGGCTTCCGGCTGGGCAACAAGATGCTCCTGAAATTTGAACGAGAAGAGTCCGCAGATGAACAGCCCGCAGCCGACGCAGCGGAAGCCGCCGACGCTGCCGAGCCGCCGAAAATAGCTGCCACCCCGCCGAAACACGCCAAGAAAAAATCCACGGCTAAGGCTGCTACGAAATCCGGCGGCAAAGCGGATGCCAAGCCAGCGGAAGGGCCGGAGCACAGCGAAACGCCCGCGTCGAACGGCAAAGTGCGGCTGCTCCTGCGCCTCGATTTTTCCGACCACGAAAAGCTTTCTCACCAGCGATGGCTTGATCGCATTCCCACAGAGGAGCCGTTCAAGTCCGCCAGCGGAGAAACCATTCGAGTCGGAGACCCGGAGTTCGCAAAGACGGCCGAACTTTTCGAGTCTCTCGACTAAAACCCGCCGCCTTTAATCCCTTCCTCGCGAAGCCCATCGAGACTCCATCGTTTAGGTTTTCTGCAAGTGGGCCTACGGGCTGCGCACCGCGGAGCACGACGCGGCAATCACTCTTTCGAAACGTCCCGAAAACCATCGACGGACGGCGGCCCCGTGGTATATAGTGCACGCGCTTTTGCGACGCGCGACTCGCAATTGGGCGGCGCAAGGTAGAAGCAATCGTCGGAATATTCTCGCGCGGCCATTACATGCAACCATCACGGCTGCCGAGCATTTCATCGCCGGAGATTACAGTGACCAAAATTTCGACGCTCTCGTCTCGATCGTTTCCGCTGGTTATCGCCGCTCTCGCGGTCGCTGGCATTTGCGTTTCGCCGGTGCAAGCGAAGACTCCGACGCCAACGAAAGCGTCCGCCGCAGGCCATGCCGATTCGGCATCGTGCGACCGGGCGTGCTTGGAGGGGATTGGCAATCAATATTTGGAAGCGATGGCGGCGCATGACCCGTCGAAGGCGCCGCTCGCGCCCAACGTGGAGTACGCGCAGGACAACGTGCGCTTGAAAATTGGCCAGGCGCTGTGGGCCACCGCCAGCGGACTGGGCCACTATCGCCACTATTACTGCGATCCCGAACGCGGCGACCTGGGCATCATCACCGTGGTGTACGAAAACGGCGTGGGCGCGATTTTGATCGTTCGGCTGAAAGTTGAAAACCACCAGATCACCCAAGCGGAGCAGTTCGTGGCGCACGATCCCTACGGCGCGTCAGTGTACGAGAAAATGGGCAAGCCCGATCCGCGCTGGCTGGTACCCATCCCTCCAGACCAGCGGGAAACCCGCGCGGCGCTCGATCAAGCGGCCTACATGTACCTGGAAGGGCTGCAACTGAACGATGGCCAGGGCGTGTATGCCTTCACACCGGACTGCCAGCGCACCGAGGATGGCACGTATACGACCAATCGTCCGCGTCCGCAGAACTACGGGCATTCTGACGAGAACGTCAAGAATTTCACGATGATGAATTGCACGGACCAATACAAGTTGGGCTTTCTGGGATTCACCACAAGTGTGCGCGACCGTCGATTTCTGGTGACGGATGTGGAGTACGGCGCGGTGCTGGCCTCGTCCTATCTGGATTTTGATGGAACGGTGACGTCGATCCACCTGACCGACGGAGAGATTTGGAAGGTGCCGCCGTATTTCATGACGCCGCGGACGAATATCGCCAACGAAGCGTATCGCATTGAAAAGGGCAGCATCAGCCGCATTGAAATGACCATGTACGAGATCCCGTTCAACATGAAGCCGGCGTTTCCATAAAAATCGGAGAAGACCCTTGTCGAAACTTTTGCGCGGAATCACGGTTGCCGCAATCATGCTCGCAGCATGGGTGGTAGTTTCACCCAGCATCTCTCGCAACGCGATGGCGTCGCCCGATCAGGGCAAGAATCTGACGCACCTGGCGAAGCCGGTAACAAAGGCGATCCCGGGCCCGTGCGACCACGCTTGCCTGGTAGGAGCGGTGGACAGTTATTTCAAAGCCATGCAGGAGCGCAACCCACGTGGGCTGGCGTTGGCTGCCAAGGTGAAGTACACGGAAAACGGGCAGTTGGTTGATCCGGGCCAGGGAATCTGGAACACGTTCACGGGCCTGGGCACGTATCGCGTGTATCTGGCTGATCCGGAAACGGGCGAAGCAGGCTATTACGGCAGCTATACGGAATTCGGCCGGCTGCAGGGCGTGATGGCCTTGCGGCTGCGGGTCGAGAACCACGAGATTACCGAAGTGGAAGTGGTCATGGCGCGTCAGGAGCTGCGGCCGAAGGGCGGCTTGGGAGAAAATACGGCTGGAATTATGACGCCGCTCCTGATCGACGAGCCTGATCCTGCCGATTTCATTTCACCGGACGTGGCGCTGCTCGCTCCGCTATCGAAAGACCAGCAAACGCCGCGCGCCGAAATGATCGCGGCAACGCAAAAGTATTATCGGGGATTCGCGGAAAAGAACGGCTCGACGGTGCCTTTCGCCAGCGAGTGCAGCGCCCGCGAAAACGGCATGGCGACCACCAACAATCCGAACGGTCCGGTGGTCGATCCTGCGCATCCTGATTTTCACGCCTTCGGTGGAAGTTGCGCGGAAGTGCTCAACCAGGGATTTTTCGCCGGCATCGAAAAGTCGCGCGACGTCTGGCCGCTGGTCGTAGATCAAGAGCAGGGATTAGTGCTGGATCTCGCGCTTTTCGACAACGAAGGCAACGTAAAATCGGTCGATGTGCAGGGAGTGGGCGCAGTGACTGTGCCGCGGAATTTTCTGCGGCCGATCACGTTCTTGAAGCCGCAGCTTTTCAAAATCGAAAGCGGCAAAATTCGCGTGATCGAGGGCCTCTCGTGGCCCGTTCCTTTCGGGATGCCATCCGGCTGGAAATAAACACGCTCCGGTGCTGGCGAAAAGTAGTTGGGGGTGGATTTGGACGTCGTTCGCAACACGTCCGATGCGAGCCAGAAGATTGACGCCGCGAAAGTGCCGATCTCCGCGCCCGCGATGTACGCGCTGGCCCTCCTGACCGCAATTTACTCACTGAATTTCCTCGATCGCACCGTCATCAACATCCTCATCGATCCAATCAAGCACACCTTCCACGTATCCGACGCGGTGATGGGCTTCATCAGCGGCCCTGCATTCGTCATTCTCTATTCGATCCTGGCGGCTCCGGTGGCGCGCTGGGCCGATCGCGGCAACCGGCGCAACATCATCAGCTATGGACTCTTGATTTGGAGCGGCATGACCTCGCTCGGCGGCGTGGCGCGCAACGCACTGCAACTGGCGCTCTCGCGCTTCGGCGTCGGCATCGGCGAAGCGGCCGGCACTGCGCCGTCCACGTCGATAATCTCCGATTTGTATCCCGGAGAGCGGCGTTCCACTGCCATGGCTGTCTACCAGCTCGGACCGGCATTCGGCATTTTTATGGGTTCGTTCGTTGGCGGGTGGGTGAACCACTATTACGGCTGGCACGACGCGTTTTTCATTGCCGGAATCCCGGGCGTGCTGGTAGTGCTGCTGTTCCGCTTCACGGTGAAAGAGCCAAAGCGGGGCCTGGTGGAAAAAACGAAAGTGGACACCAGCCAGCAAAAGCTGGGCGAGACGATGGGCTACCTGTCGCGCCAGACCTGCTACGCGCTGATCCTCATCGGATTTTGTTTCACCACGTTTACGCAATTCGGTTTCGGCGCGTGGGCCGCGCCGTTTCTGGGCCGCATCTATCACCTCAACACCGCGCAGATCGGCACCTACATGGGCACGATCGCGATAGTTGGTACCGTGGCGGGAACCTTGATCGGCGGCTATCTCTCCGATTGGGCGGGACGCCGCAAGATCGAATGGAAGATTTACGTTCCGGCGATCTGCTCGATGTGTGCCATGGCCGGAGTGCTGCTATTTGTCTTCTCGCACACTCTGGCGCTGTGCCTAGCGGGATTCATCATCGTGCAGACGCTCTCGCCGGTACATGTGGGGCCCATGGTGGCCGTTTCACACTCGGTAGTGAAAGTTGGCATGCGCGCCTTCGCGACGGCGCTCATTTACCTCGTTTCCGAACTGCTGGGACTCGGGCTGGGTCCGTGGCTAATCGGCATCTTCAACGATCATTTCCAGAAGCGGCTCGGTGTCGACGTGATCCGCTACACAATGTTCCCGGCGGCGCTGACCACGCTGATCGGCGGGCTGCTATTCGTGGCCGCCGCGCAATATCTTCGGCGCGACATGGCCAGCGCCGCCGCGGAGTAGCGAGCGCAGTTCTCCTTCCCTGCGGTTCTCGCGCGGCCCATTGAGCTCGAAGGCTAGACCCACTCTCCCGAGCGCATCACCGGTTCAGACGCGCCACTGGCGCTGATCCCATCCACGTCAATGTGATTCGAGCCGATCATCCAGTCGACGTGAATCAGACTGGTGTTTGCGCCCTTCGCGGCGAGTTGTTCGGGTGTAAGGCTGTCGCCATTTTTCAGGCAATTCGCATACGCCTGCCCCAACGCGATGTGACACGCCGCGTTCTCGTCGAACAGCGTGTTCATGAATAGCAGTCCACTCGAAGCAATCGGCGAAGAGTGCGGGACGAGCGAAACTTCTCCCAGCCGGCGCGCGCCCTCGTCGGTTTCGATCATGCGCTGCAGCACCTGTTCGCCTTTCGAAGCGTGCGCCTTCACGATTTTGCCGCCCTCAAATTGCACCGAGATTCCCTCAATCAATGTGCCTTGATGCGAAAGCGGCTTCGTCGCCGTCACGTGTCCATCGACGCGATCTTTGTGCGGCGTGGTGAACACTTCCTCGGTGGGCATATTGGGAATGCAATAAATTCCGTTGATCGCGGTGGTGCCGCCGCCGAGCCACAGATGATCGTCGGCGAGAGCAACACGGAGGTCCGTGCCGGGGCCGCGGAAATGCAGAGTGGAAAAGCGCTTTGCGTTCAGGCGTTCGGACCAAGCATGTAGCTTCGCATCGTGCGCTTTCCATGCAGCGATCGGATCGGGCTGGTCCACGCGTGACGCGGCAAAGATGGCGTCCCAAAGCTTCGCGAGCGCATCTTCCGGCGGCAAATTGGGGAAAACGGCGGCGGCCCATGCCCGAGTCGCGCACGAGACAATCGTCCAATTAATTTCATGCCGTGCGATTAATTCCAGCGCCGGACGGTACGCCTTCGAAGTAGCCCGATTCACGCGGCTCACTTTTTCGGGATCCTCGCGCGATAGAAGCGAGGGATCACCGCCGGCGATAGCCAGTCTGGCCGCGCCGCTGCGATACGCGTTAGCCATTGCCTGGTAGAGCCACGAGGGAGCCGCGTCGAAGCTGGCATCTGATGCGTAGTGGAAGCGAATCAGCGCCGATTCTTCGTCGGCAAAAAGCGTCGTCACCAGCGACGCGCCTGCCTTATACGCGTGCTCGGTGATGCGGCGCGCCAGTGGCAGCGCGTCGATCGTCGCGGTCATCAGCAGTTCTTGTCCGGATGCGATGCCCAGGCCCGCACGCACGGCAACTTCCGCGAGCCGGTCGAGTTTCTTTTCAAATTCGGGAGTTTTGGCGAATTGCCCTTGTGCAGATGCAGTTGTCGCGGTCATGAGTTCATTATGGCGCTACGACCCGCCGTTGACAACACTGCGGGCGCGAGACTACGTTCAATTCACGGGGCAATTTTTATCATGCCGCTCTCGAACGGGCGAAACTAACGGACTTCAAGCTTGGTGGTAGTGGACTTGGTGTGGCCGGCGGCGTCAGCGATAGTAATCGTGTAGGTGGTGGTTTTGCGCGGGGTGACGCTGACGCAATGGTCGAAGGCAGGCCAGACGTCGCCCACCGGTGGCTTGATGGAGACCTTCTCGGCGTTGGAAACGCTGTAGCAGAGCTCGGATTCGTCGCCGCGACTGATGGCAGGAGGGGAGGCGAAGAAGCTGATGATCTCGAAGCTGTTCCCACCCATGCCCTGAAACGTTTGCTCGTCGCGGGAGCGCTGCTGGGCGGCTTGGGCCGCAGCGCGCTCCCGGAATGCGCGATTCTGCTGCGCGCGCGACCAGAAGACCCAGCCGACGTAGCCCAATGCCAGAGCGAGTATAACAACGGAGATGCGTAAGTAGGTTTTCATCGCTGGGCGAGGTGGATGCGTTTATTGCGTTGGCGGGAAATCTTACGTGAGCCGTTCATTAACACGCCCCAAGCGAAAATTTACTGCGGCGAACTCTGTTACTGCGCGTCCGGCGGAGACTGGCCAGCCGCCGGATTGCCGGGCGGGGCCGCTGACGTACTTGGCGGCGTGCCGGTGGTGCCGGTGCCCGCGGCGGGCGCCGCACCCCGACCGCTGAGTCCGGAAGGCAATCCGGGCAAATTCGTCATGCCTGGAAGCAATCCATTGGAGGTGGCGCCGCCGGTTTGCTGCTGCATGGCGCGCGCCTGGTCTTCGATGGGATTCCAGATGAACTCCCAATCAAGATATTTCTTGCCGCCGTGATAGACGATCAGGGATTTCGCGTCCGTCTTGCCGCCAACGCCAGTAAGAAACGCACCGACAACCGGGCCATCGACTGGGCCGGTGGGTTTCAGAGCTGCAAGTGGGTTTTGAGGCTGACCAAGAGTGTCTGAAGTGCCAGACCGCTGCAATCCGTTCTGCGCGGATTGACCCGCCGCGGAAGCGAGGCTGGAAGCGGAGACGGCACCCGGCGTGACCGGAGGAATTTTGCCGTGATTCAAATCCATGATGGCCATCTGCTGGAGCGTGGCATATTTCACGCTGCCGATGATCTGGCCGGCGGCATTGACGTAGATGAAGCGCCAGGCGCCGTCGGTTTTGTTCATCGGATTTTCTATGGCTTCAGCGCGCACAAAATGCAGTTCCGGAAGTCCGGTTTGTAGATCGTCGAAGGTCTGCGGGTAATGTCCGGTCTTGTGGTAGTAAAGACGGATGGCACGCTCGATTTGTTCGCCGCGCCAGATGGTCTGCTGCTCGCGCATACGGCGACCTTGAGTTGCAAGATTCTGCAATAGTTCCTGCGAAGTGATGATCAGGGCCATGACCATGAAAAGCGCGAGCAGATAGCCATAGCCCGACTCGCTGGAACGGCGCACGCGAGTGGGAGATTTTCTGTTCGAAAAATGAAATCGCGATTGGCGACGGCTGGCCATGGCGTTCAGTTGGTTACCTGTCCGGGCGGCTGCGTGATCGGCAGCGTGGCGCGGCGGCCGCTGGAGATTTCCATCACTTCCGCCGATTCGTTGGTAAGGCTGAGCAGGCGAAAGCGGTCTAGGAACGTGTCGCCCTGCGCGAGCACCAGCACGTCGTCGCCGCTGGCGAAGAATCCTACGCGACGGCCGCTGGAGGGCTCCGAAGCATAACCGAAGAACTGCACCGGCACCTGCAATGGCGGAGGGGGCGGCGGAATGCGCGGGCCCACGAACTTGCCTGATTTTGCCTGCTGAAACTTCGGCTGCGGCGGAGGAATCGGCTCGGCGGAGAAAATATTCCGGTGAGTACCGGAGTATTCGGTCTTGCGAATGTTATCGAGCAGGTCGAGGTGAAGCTCCGGCTCCTGAATGTCAAGCGGCTGAAACTTCGCATCGCCCGCCACTACACCTGTGACGCTGTCTCCCGCATGAAAAAAGGTGCGGTACCCTACGTAGCAAAGCACCACAATCAACGCCGCAAAAACGTAGATTTCGACGCGCCGAGACATGTCTATGTCCTGAAATAGGTGTGCAGGCTCAGATCCAGATCAACGAGCCCGGACTGGGATGAGTGCAATGCCAGGCCGTCTAGCAAATAGAAATCCTGGGAACGCTCGATGCCGTTGATAAAGCGGATCAACGACGGATAATCGGCCGTGACCCGAGTACTGACATCGACCTCCGTCACGCCGCGGCCCTTGACCTCCCTTTGCTTGAACTTCAGCCCGGACGTCTGAACGCCCGCGTCTTTGCTAATGGAATTCAGATCCGCCTCGATCTGCGAATATCCGGTGGTGGAGTCGAAAAAGGCTCTGTTGTAAAACGCGTCGCATTCCTGGCCGGCCTTGGGCATCGAGGCGCGAATCCTTCGGCCGCGTGCCACGTCTGCGCGCAGCAACTTCGATTCTTCGGTCAAGCGCATCATACGTGCACGCATGGCTTGCGGGCCCTCGCGTCCGATTTGCCAAAGCACAACGATCAATGCCAAGTCTGCCGCGACGAGCAGGCAAAGCACGATGGCAAACCCTTTTTTCCAAGCTGGCCAGAGGGAAATCTTCATGTGGTGGAATACCAAACCGTGAGATCAATCAGGAGGTTATCGTTGGCGCCAGGACCTTGCGCCTGTTTTTCAGCTTGCTTTATATCCTTTACCACAAGCCCAGAGAAAACCTTTGAGGTTTCCATGGCCTTGAGAAATTGAACCTCGCTTGCGCCTGTCTGCGCGCCAACTTGCAGCGACACTTCGGCGCGGCCGTTATGGAGACTTGGAGAAATGCTCACGACGCGCACTCCAGCAGGCAGCGTGTGTTCCAAGTCGGTGAAGATCCTGGTCCAAGGGAAGCTGCGCTCGTCAATCAGGGAGTTCAGAAATTCCGAGCGGTCGAGCACACGTTTCGCCCGCGGGCTGCGAAAGTACGCCGCAAGCGCCTGCTGCTGCGTCTGGCTTTCGCGAATTTGCGATTGCAAAGCGCTGTTTTCGGCGCGCAGCTCTCGCTGGTCCTGCCACGAAGAATAGGCCGCGTGGGCCAGCAGGAGCAGAGCGATCAACGCGGCGGCGCCTCCGAGCAGCGCACCCGCCACGAAGGGGCGGTTGTTGGACTGTGGAGAAGTCGCGAGATTGAGGCGTAGATTCATGTTGCTATCCGCTCGATTACGAGCCTCCGTTCCTGGCCCAGCCGGCGAGGCCATCGAGGCCCTGGTGCAGCAAATCTTTGCCCCGCGAATCCAGCCCATCCGATCGAGGCGCCGTGGAGATGGATTCGACGGTTATACTGAGCTCGCGGCCCAAAGCGTCGCGAAATAGATTACTGCTCTCACCAAAGCCGGCCAGATACGCGCGATCGATTTCGCGGCGCCAGGTGTCCTGAAAATATGCCGCGGCCGGAAAGACTTCGTTGAGCACGACCTGTGGATCGAATTGCCTCGGCGTTGCCATTAGCTCCGTGGAGCGGTACACGCACAGCGACTCGCCGAAAACCACCGTAGTCGTAAGCGTTGTGCCACAAAGGCGGGCAAGAAGCGTGGCGCCCGATGATCCCAGCAGAGGCAATACCGCGAGCGTGGAACTTAGGACCACGCCGGGGCGCATATCGACTGATTCTAGAAGCTCTTCGTATTCGCGCACGATGCGATGGCGGGCGATGGCGGCGACGACTTCAAGACTGCCGTCTCGGCCAGCCTGGCGCATCCAGGAAACCGTGGTTTCATCCACATCGAATGGCACGCTTTTTTTCAGCCGCCAACGAAGCAGCGGAAGAGCGTCGTCGGCCTTCCGGGGCAAGTCTTCTAACGGCAGCACGAAAACGCGCAACGCCGGATCGGGAATCAGTAGAGCCAGCGGAGCGCCGCGATGCGACACTTTATTGAAAATGCGGCGCAGCGCCTGGCGCACAGCTTCCGGCTGCGTGATGTTCGCCTCAACCGGCGATGGCATCACGCTCCCCGCCGGCAAGGTTTCCACGGCGAAAGCTTCGAGAGCGCCGCTCGACGCTCCCCAGTGCGCCGCCGCTACGTGGCCAGACGCGATTTCCGCAACCAGCGACGGATGCGGCATGGCATGGAGCCAATTATCAAGTTTGGCGAAAAAGCCCGGACGAGACAGCGTCCCGAGGCCTGCTGTGGGCGCCGCGCTAGTCAAGGAACGTCACCTTATTGATTTCGCGCAGCGTGGTGGCGCCGAGACGGACCTTCTTCAGCGCGGATTCGCGCAGAAAAGTCATGCCCTCGGCGCGGGCGGAGCGCTTGATTTCCGACGTGGGGCGCCGGTCGATAATCATCTCGCGGATGCGATCGGATAGATCGAGTAACTCGGTGATCGCCGTGCGGCCCCGATATCCGCTGCCGGAGCATTCCAGGCAACCGGCGCCTTCGTAGAAAGGGATTTTGTCCCATTCGGCGGGATCGAGCCCGGACTCCTGGAGTTCCTCCCGGGAATACGAAACCCGCTTTTTGCAGTTATCGCAGATCACACGGACCAGGCGCTGCGCCATGATGCAGTTGAGCGCGGAAACGAAGTTGTAGGGCTCAACGCCCATGTTAATGAAGCGGCCAATCACGTCGGTCACGTTGTTGGCATGAACCGTGGTGAAAACAAGGTGTCCGGTGAGCGCCGAATTGATGGCGATCTGCGCCGTTTCCTGGTCGCGGATTTCACCGACCATGATTTTGTCCGGATCGTGGCGCAGAATAGAGCGAAGCCCGCGAGCAAAGGTGAGACCCTTCTTCTCGTTGACCGGAATCTGGGTGATGCCGCGCACTTGATATTCGACCGGATCTTCGATGGTGATGATTTTGTCCTCGTCGTTCTTAATTTCGTTGATGGCCGCGTAGAGCGTGGTGGTTTTACCGGAACCGGTGGGGCCGGTGACCAGCACCATTCCATACGGCTCGTGAATGTAGCGGCGAAAGCGCGCGACTTCCTCCGGTTCAAAACCGACCACGTCGAGCGTGAGGTTGCGGAATTTTTCGCTGAGCGTTTCCTTGTCCAGAATGCGCAGCACAGCATCCTCGCCGTGAACCGAGGGCATAATCGACACGCGAAAATCGACGTCGCGGCCTTTGTAGCCGACGCGAAAACGCCCGTCCTGCGGTACGCGGCGCTCGGCGATATCAAGCTCGCTCATCACCTTTACGCGCGAAAGAATAGTGGCGTGCCATTCCTTATCGAGCGGTTTCATGGCGTATTGCAGCACGCCGTCAATGCGATACTTCACCACCACTTCGGAATTGCGCGTTTCAATGTGAATGTCACTGGCGCGGCGCTCAAGCGCGGTAAAAATAATCGTATCCACCAGGCGTACGACGGGACTCACACCCGCCTCACCGGTCAGTTTTTCGACGGTGATGTCCTCGTCGCTCTCTTCGTCGTGGACCACTTGCAAGGTGAAGCCCTCGGTGGCTTGATCGAGCACGCGCTGCGACTGCTCGGTGCGTTTCAGCAGGTCGCCAATTTGCGAAGCCGTCGCCACTTTGATTTGAAGGCGCTTGTCGAGAAGGAGCGAAAGCTCGTCAATCATCGGTAGCTGACTGGGATCGACGAGGGCCACAACGAGGGTCGAATCATTGGATTCGAGCGGAACGAAGTTGTAGCGAAACATCATTTCCGCCGGGATTTTGCGGAAAAGCTCGGGGTCGATGCGCTGCTCGCGAAGATCTACGAACGGGCAGCGATACCGCTCGGCGAGCCGACGCGCTTGTTCGCGCTCAGCCACTTGATTGGCGTCGCCGGATATGGGCGGATTATTGGAGACGGTTGCCATACGGTTTTATCCTCCACCGACCTGGAGGGAGAACATGGGCAGGTAGAGAGAGATCAAAATGAAGCCTACCACAATGGCCATCACCAGCAAAACGACGATGGGAATCCAGGTAAGGATTCGTTGCAGGCTGGTACCCACCTCTTCCTCGTAAAATTCGGCAACGCTGGTGAGCATGGATGAAAGCGCCCCGGAAGCCTCGCCGACTTCGATCATTTCGAGCGCCAGCTCCGGCATCAACTGCGTTTGAACAAGGCTCTCGTGCAGCGACTTCCCTTCCCTTACCCGTTCGGCCGCTTGCCCGACGGCACCGGCGAAAAGCTTGCTGTTGACAGCCGACGCGGATGTAAGCAAAGCGGGAACCAGCGGCGTTCCGCCGGTGAGCAGTGTGGAAAGCGTGCGCAGTAACTGAGAAACCTGCGTCTTCACCCATACGCCGCCAACCACGGGGATATGCGGCTTCACCCGCTCAATAGCCATGGCCCCGCGTTCCGAACGCGACCACAGAAACGCGAGAACCACGGCAACGCCGAGGGCAGCAAGAAGAATTAAAAAATAGTGGCGGAGAGGCAGAGCCAACCCGAGCAAAATCCGCGTCGGCGTGGGCAACGGTACATCAAGATCTTTGTACAGGGCGGCGAATTGTGGCATCGCCGAGGTGACCACGTAGGTGACTACCAGAAGCGCCGTGATCACCAGCACGGCCGGGTAAATCAGCGTGGTGATCAGGCGGCTGCGGAAGCCGGTACTTACGCGCAGATAGGTAATGTATTGATCGAGAACTCCGCTCAGATCCCCGCTGCGCTCGCCGGCGGTGATAACGGTCACGTACACCGGCGGAAACGAACCTTGCTGGGCAAGCGCTTCGGAAAGCAAGGCCCCTTCGCGAACTCTTTTACGCACGTCCGCCAGTATGGGCCGCAAACGCTTAGCAGCGGCGCGCTCCGCAAGCAGATCGAGGGACTTCAAAATAGGCAGACCGGCTTTGATGAGCGTGTTGAACTGCTGATTGAATATAAGGAAGTCATTCGACCGGATCGCGCGCTCGGGCCTGGCGCGCCCCATCAAAGCTTGTACGTTGAAATGACTGTGGACGGAAAAGACGTACAGGCCGCGGTCGATCAGCTTCTGCTTGGCTTCTTCTTCCGACTGGGCAGACTCGCGTTGCTCGAAAACGCGTCCTGCTGTATCGCCCACTTTGCAAACAAATTCAGCCATATTCTCAAACTTCCGGCACTCTTTTAGTAGCAGCCGCCTGGGCAGAGACTAGCATACGCCTCTTCTTCGCTTGACGGACGCGCGCGAAACGACCCGTGAACAGCATGTTACAACGAGGCGCACGCTGCTAGCCGTCACTTCCCTGCTCCTCTATCGAATGCGACAACCACCGGCTATCGCTGCGGCTGGGGGTTGCGAGCCGTGTGATAAAGTCGCCGGCGGCCCCGGGCTTAACCACGGAGCGAGGTCTCGCGGAGTACATATGGAACCAATTTCCCACTTCTTCTATTCCGACCGCCTGAAACTTCAATTCTGGGATTACGGACAGGACTCCAAGCCGGCGCTCGTGCTGGCTCACGGCGGGCTCGATCACGCCCGAAACTGGGACTGGGTCGCGCGGACGCTTCGAGAGCACTATCACGTTTACGCCCTGGATCTGCGCGGACACGGCAATAGCGCCTGGGCGCCAGGGGCGATGTACAGCATTGCGGAACACGTATTGGATTTATCCGCGCTGCTAGACATCATTGATGACTTTCCCATCCGGTTGGTTGGCCACTCGCTAGGGGGTGGAATCGTCCTGCACTATGCGGGCGTCTATCCGGAACGCGTGCAGAAGGCTGTGTCGATCGAAGGACTCGGATTCACCATTGGCCACGCGGTGCACGATCCGCAATCGCGGCGTATTCGCGCATGGATTGAGTCCGTGCGCGACGCGGAAAAGCGGCAAGTGAAAAGTTATCCCGATATTGCCTCGGCAGTAGCGCGGATGAAAGAGGCCAATCCACACCTGTCGGACGAAGTGGCGCAGCATTTGACTCTGCACGGCACGAACTGGGAGTCGGACGGATCGCTGGTCTGGAAATTCGACAATTTCGCGCGGCTGTTTCCGCCGTACGGCCATCGCGTGGAAGACACGACGGAAGTCTACGGGCAGATCGCATGCCCTGTCCTGTTTTTCTGGGGATTGGAGAGCTTTTTCCCGGTCCCGGATAATGATCCGCGGCGGCTCGCGATTAGCAATAACCGGCTGGTGCGCGTGCCGGGCGCAGGACATTGGGTGCATCACGATCAGCTGGAGATATTCTTGCGCGAAGCAACCGCCTTTCTGCGAGGCTAGACCGTGACGAACTGGCTCACGCGTCCGTTATTCAGCGTCTCGCGGAAATGGGCGCGAGTGCTTGTGGCCGTTCTTTTAATTGCGGCGCTTCTGCTTCTGATATCACCGTCTATATTCACGCTGGGCTGGCATGTCGTTCACGGGAACGCCGTCGAGTTCATAGGCCACACCGTCGCCGTCCCGCTTCGGTGGACCGCTGAGTCGGAGGGCCAGTTGAGACTTTCCATGACCAAGTATCCGGCAACCGCAGTTCATGGCGTTCGATTCACCGCGACGTTATGGATTTCCCGAACCCTTCCGAGTTCGAACGAAAACCCGCGAGCCGATTACAGATTCTGGGAAAAGACGTTCTGGAACAACGCCCTTTCCGGCCAAGCTGTGAAGGGTCCTATTGTCATGGGTTCCGGCCGACATAAAGTCATTTGCATGGAGGCCATCGACGCCAAGGAGGTTGCACTGCAATCGGCATCGTGTCTAATGCTCAATGGCACGTGGGAGGCCAATTACCTGGGCAATGCGGACGAGCTGGGGAGGTTTTTTAAGATGGTACGGGACTTCAATTGACCCAGCCCTGTCTCAATAGACCTGGTCGGCAAGGGCAGACTGATCGACCACCGAAACGCCCGGCGGAGGCTGGAAATGGAATTTGGCCTCAGCAATGGGAATATTTTCTTTCCAATCGCCGAAGCGGAATTCGGTGACCGCATTACCCGATTCGTGAATCACCACGCGCACGAGCTGCGCCGCCGGGTCCGTTTCCAAAAAGACCACCTGAGCCGCGCTGCCTTCACTATCGGTTTCGCCGCGAGGTACGCAGCGCAACACGTTGTCGCCCGAAACGGGCTGGAAGCCCGCGGAATCCGCGTGTTGTCCGCCGGGCGCAACAAGTTGGAGGTTGCTGCAAAGCTGAGAAAGGTTCGCTTTTCCAACGAGCAGGGCGAGGGGCGTGCGCCAGTCGGAACTTTGCTTTATTTTTGCACGGCTCACGGTGCGATCGGCGGGAACATAAAACCAGACGTGCTTTCCGTCCACGAGGAAGAGCTTTCTCTGCGGTGATTCGTAATCCCAGCGCATACGTCCGGGCCGCGAGAAGTAGACGGTGCCAGATTCCGCAGCCACGCCGCCGCTGCCGTCGCTGTAGCGTTCGTAGAAAAACGCCTTCAGCGTCCGCGCCGCCCGGTACCGCGATTCTACAGCACGTTCCACCGTTGTTGCTGCACGTGCATTCGCTCTCTGGTCAACGGCATCTTTGACCCCACCGGATTGGAATGTCTGCGCAGGAAACGCCGCGGCTAACCCCAGAATAAGCAGAACTAGCGACACCGCTGTAGTCTATCAATGTTGAAGAAAATCCTACAGAGCCTGAACGGGCGGAGACGCACAGCACAGCACGCTAAAGCGTCGGAAGGGCGTCGCAGGCGGCTTCACTTGTGATCGGCGAACCGCTAAGGTCGAAGTGGATCACGCCGGGCGTGAAACTGCAGTAGCTATTATTTCCGGTTTTGCCCACTGTTTCCGGCGTGGTGGCAACCAGATATCCGTTGAAACCGGGAGAACTGCAGTCGGCAGGCATATCAGAAACTGTTCCGTCTTCACCGGTATAGGCGAACACGTATCCACTCTTGGTGTTGGGAGAGGAAGTGATGATCTCGTCCATGAGAATGGACTGATCGCAAGATGCGGTACCGGTGGACGGGCCGCCCAACGCCGCAAGGCTGGGAGGATAGCCGTTGGCCCATGTGGACTGGTACACCACCGACGCCGTTGTAATGGTCCGTACGCTTTCCACCGCCGCCGCTTGATTCGCTGCCATGCGGGAACGAAGAAAGTTTGGAATTGCTATCGCGGCAATGACCAGAATGATTGCTACCACGATCAGAAGTTCTATCAACGTGAAACCACGCTCACTGCAACGGCGAACTAGCGACCCTGGGATGCACTGTCGCGAAGTGGATTCGTTTTTGTGTCGCATACATTCGCCCTCGGCTCTCCGCTCAAATTGTTGCCTGAAAACAATTGAAGCCGGGGAAAGACGAGTCCTTCCCCGGCCTCGGGTACCGAAGCTACTACTGAAGCGCCGGGCTGGCAGCCGTCGGCGTGGTGCCATCGGTCGTATAGCGAATCACGCCCGAGTCGTCGATGAAATAACCGTTCTGTCCAGTCGAGGTGTTCACCGGGATACCAGAAGCAGTGAAGTTCTCATCGCCCGCGGCCTTGCATCCAGTTGGCAGCGTTCCAGTGAACGGACTGGTTCCGGTGTATGTGAACGTGTAGCCGCTCTTCATGATTGGTGCCCCAGTCGAAAGCGTGGGGTCGATCAGCAGAGCTGCATCGCAAGTAGCGAGAGGAGCACTGGGGCCGCCCAGAATCGCCAGCGTAGATGCAAACCCAACACCGTACGTCGAGCTGTACGTCACGTCCGCAGTGCCAATCGTACGCAGGGAGCCTACCGCTGAAGCCTGGTTGGCCGCCATGCGCGAACGCATGAGGTTCGGGATTGCGATGGCCGCGATGATCAAAATGATCGCCACGACGATCAGCAACTCAATTAAGGTAAAACCCTTCTGTCGCTTATTCATTCTTTTCTCCTAGGAGCTTTGCTCCCTGAATCTCTCTGTTTGTACGCCCTGGCGGGGTACGACTGACTATCTCGCAAGGTGGATGCCAGCCAGCGGCTCAAGGTTAACGAGTACAGCACAACTGAATTATACCTTGTCCGCTCAATGGGTTGCGGCCGCAATCGCTCGCCTCTATCGCCCGTTCGCCACCTGCCTTTATGTGGATGCCCCGAACCTTGACACTTTTTGACCGCCGTGAATGACCCAGTGCGCCCGCTCCAAACTGACCAGTCGGAAACATCAATTGGCCTCGGCCACCAGGACGGCGGACTCGGTGGGTGTTTCTCTGCGCCGGCGGACGGCGCGTTGCAGTTCGGTTCGTCGAAGCTCCACTAGCACAATTGTAGCTGCGACGACCACCCACGGCACGACGGGCGACGCCCAGAAAATCCGGTTCGCAAATCGAAGGGCCGCGAACCACAGAAACACGCCGCCAAGCCCAAAACCGATCGCTTGCAAGCGCCGCGAGTCGGTCCAGGAAACCTCGTAGGCGCAAACCGCCTGAATGAGCAGGGCGAACGGAAAAGCGACAATCAGATCGACGAAGTAATGCTCGCCGGTGCCGAGAGTGGCAAGAACTGTGAACGCCAGAAAAGTGAACGCGACCGTCCGCTCCAGCCAGCTTAGGCCGCGAGAATACCACCATGCAAGAAGCGTCCATGCCATGTGGAGCGACGGGATCGCATTGCGGGCGCCCACAATCGCGATTGGTTCCAGCAGAAGCCGCGAAGTGTCTGCAATCGACAGTGGATGGAATGGGAAGTAGCCATGCGCCATGTGCGCAGGTCCACACGCGGGGAAAACGCCATAGAGCAAAATCCCGGCCGGCCCGGTAATTAGAAACGCAAGCATGGTGGACGAAGCTTTCGTTCCCAGTCGCGCCAGCCTGCCCGCGTAAACTAAGGTAATCGGAATCGCAAGACCCGAGTAGAAAAATAGACCAGCCTCTCGCAGCCAAGGCACCGAAGCAAATACGCGGCCCATGACGAAACTCAATTGCACGTGCAGGCTGGCATCGAATGACAGCAGGTATAAATCGAGGGTTTTGGGATGAATCTCCGAAACCCAGGCGAGCATGTTCGTGGCAAACCAGTCAGACGTTAGAAACAGGAATGCAGGAATCCATGCGTAGAGGAGCAGCTTGCGATGTTTACTGTCCGCCAGCGCGCACGCAACACCGAGCACCAGCAAGCTGCTCACTCCGAAAAACGAAAGCCACGCCATCAGAGCGGGCGCGTAATGAAGCACGCGAAAATCGATGAATGCGAGTATTAGGGTGCTCGTGCCAACCAGAATTCCGTCCAACAAACGAGGCCTGACGCGAAAATGAAGAATCAAAACGCTGGCGAGCGCGAGTGCAAAAAACGGGTCGACGAGCGCCTCCGTGTAAAACTCCCGGCGAGTGGCGAACGCAACAGCACACACGACCAACAACACAATAACAACCGTCCTGGCAGTCCGATTCCCCGCACTCATTATTCGCACTCCAACCCTCAAAAGTTTTTACGCAGGTCTTGTCTTGCAGTCCCGCTCCCCCGAGCGGGTTAGTACCTCCCGATTGCTACACGCCGTATTTTTTGGCGTAGTGCCGGAATGAACGGTAGGACATCCGCAGCAAGTCCGCGGCGCGAGTTCGGACGCCCCCAGAGCGCTCCAGTGCCGCCAGCAAGTACGACCGCTCAAGTTTCGCGATGTAGTCTTCGAGATTAACTCCATCCTGCGGCAAGCAGAGCCCATTACCATTGTGGGCCATTTTCGGCACCAATTCTTGGGCATGGGTGCGGACGCGCTCCGGCAGAGCCTCAGACGAAATTCGGCGCGCGTTCTCGAGCGCCATCGCGCGTTCGATTGTGTTCTCAAGTTCCCGCACGTTCCCGGGCCAGTCGTAGACCTCAAGCAAGCGCATCGCTTCGGGCTCGATGCCGTCCACGCTCTTGTTCATGGTCTTCGAAAAACGGCCAAGAAATTCCCGCGCCAGCAGAGGAATATCATCGCGACGCTCGCGTAATGGCGGCAAGTGAATCGGAATCACGCTTAGGCGATAGTACAAGTCCTCGCGAAAACGCTCTTCGGCGATTTCTTTTTCCAAGTCTTTGTTCGTGGCGGCAATTACGCGCACGTCCACATCGGACTCTTCCGTGCTGCCGATCGGGCGTACCTTGCCTTCCTGGAGCACGCGGTAGAGCTTCACCTGCATGGTGACGCTCATGTTGCCGATCTCGTCCATAAACAGCGTGCCGCCATGCGCGGCCTGAAAGAGCCCGCGCCGGTTTTCGTTCGCCCCGGTAAATGCGCCTTTCATGTATCCAAACAGCTCGGATTCGAGCAGAGTCTCCGGAAACGCGCCGCAATTGATGGTGACAAACGGATTCTTCGCGCGCGTACTGTTTTCATGGATGGCTCGTGCGACGAGCTCTTTTCCCGTGCCACTTTCGCCGGTGATCAGCACGCGGCTCGATTGAGGTGCGATATTCTGGATCAGCTCGAAAATTTCGCGCATCTTCGGGCTGGTGCCGATCATGCGATCGAGGCCGGTAAGCCTGCGCAGTTCGCGGCGCAGGTATCCCGCTTCTTTTTTTAACTCCAGGCTAGCCGCGACCGATTGGACGGCCGGCCGCAGCTCATCCAGTAGCCGGTCGCCTTTAATTACATAGCGGTCCGCGCCGAAATTGACCGCATCGATGGCCGTGTCGATGGTCGGGACGCCGGTAATCAGTATGAATACCGTGGCGGGGGAAATCTCCTTGCAGTAGCGCAGCAATTCCACGCCGTCCATGTCCGGCATGCAAATGTCGGACACAACGATGTCGAAAATCTGCGACGCTAGCTTTCGCTTGGCTGCCTCGCCATTGGAGGCCATTTCCACTTTGTGGCCCTGTTTGCGAAAGCTTATTTCCAGCAACTCGCAAATCGAACTCTCGTCGTCAACGATGAGTAAATGGGCCATGAACTCTGTTATCCCCTCACGCCGGCGTGTGATAGCTCGGCGTCTCCGCGCACTCGGGGCCGTGCAGCCGTGCGCCCAGCGCTTCGCGGTATTTCCACTACGAATGTGGCGCCATTCGATTTCTCGGAGTCCACGCGCACGCGCCCGCTGTGCGCCTGCATGATCCGGTACACGATCGCAAGGCCCAGTCCCGTGCCGCCCGGAAACCCGGATTGAAAGGGCTCGAAAATATGAGCCGACTCGCCCGCGTCGAGGCCGATCCCCGTATCGCTGATCGAAATGCGCAAGCACTCTTCGTCGGCGTCCAGACTCACTTTCAAGGCTCCGCCGTCGGGCATGGCCCGCAGAGCGTTGTTGCATAGGTTCCAAAACACCTGTTTGATCGCGTCGCGGTCGGCCCGTGCGCGAATTCCTCGCGCGCTGAAATCCTTCTCCACCCGATACTTGCCGGAGTTTCCCGCGCCGCGCTCAAGCAACAGCAACGTTTCATCAAGCAACGGAGCGACATCCACGTCCGCAAATGAAAACTTTCGCTCGCGCGAGTAGTCCAGAAAATCGCCGATGATCTGGTTCAGCCGCTGCGATTCACGGCTGACGATCTGTACCAGGCGCTTATCGTCGTCATCCAGCGGTGCAAGTCGCGCCAGCTCTTTAAGCGCACCCGTCATAGCCGTAAGGGGCTGGCGAATTTCATGTGCGATTGCCGCCGAGAGACGCCCCAGGGCGGCCATGCGTTCCTTGGTCACCACTTCCCTTTCCAAGCGTTTCAGTTCCGTTAGATCCTGGAAATTGAAGACGTATCCGCTCGTCTCGTTTTGCCCGGTGCGCAGAGGCGAAATCGAAAATCCCAGGTAACGCGTGGCACCGCCAGGAGCAACAAACTCAATTTCCTTGCGAAGAGCCAACGGAATTCCTTGGTCGTCGATCTCGATCGGCCAAAGTTCTGTGAATATTTCCGCGATGCTTTCGTTCCTCAATAGTCCGAAGCCACGGCCGATGATTTCAGTGCCCGCACGATTCACAAGAAGGATGCGGCCTTCAACGTCGGTGGTTAGCAGGCCGCCACGCATCGACTCGATGATGTCCCGGTTAAACGCTTGCAGATCGCGCAACTCTTCGCTCTTTTCGCGAAGTTCCACTCCCTTCCTGTGAACCGTCTGCGCCAGCAGGCTGCCTAAATAAGCCACCGCGAAAAACGCGAACGCGTTGCTTGCCAGCCAGGATTCGAGCGTGCGGGCTTCGGGCAGTGGTCCGGGGCCGCGCGGAATCAATCCGTAGTAACTCAGTTCCACGATGCATGCCAGAAGCATGAAACTGGAGCCGGCCACTGCGAACACACCGCGGCGCGAGAACAGCACGCTGCCCATTAAAATGACCAGCACGTACAGCGAAATGAAGTAGCTGTCCCAGGCGCCGCTGGCGTACACCATCGCGGTAATTACCGCCAGATCGAGCGCCACCTGCAGCGGCTGCAGCCAGGGGGCCCGCGGGAAGCCGCGATTGAGCATCAGGCAGACCGTCGCGAGCGCATACCACACGGCCGCCAGCAAGAAGAGAGTGCCCACAGGAATGGCTACGGGCGTCCACTGCCGAAGCGCGATCACAACGGCTAATAGGAAAGTGATGACCAGAAAGCGGACACGTCCTAGCCAGGGAAGCCATTCACTCGTACTGGATTCGAATTCCATTTATGCGAGCCGTCAATCGGACTGAACCGGGACCACCGGAAGCCGTGCTACAAGTATGCGGGTCTCCCGGCCAGCCCGCTTAGCTCCGGACGTAAGCTGGGCCGGCCGCAACGCATTCACGGTCGCTAGCTCTGTCCCGCTACTTCGACAATTGCCCAATCAGGCTGAACATCGGCATGTACATTGAAATGACGACGCCGCCAACGACGACGCCGAGGAACACGATCATGATCGGCTCGATTGCCGTCAACATGTCCTTTACGGCGACATCTACTTCGTCCTCGTAAAAGTCGGCAACTTTCGAGAGCATGGCATCCATCGCGCCAGTTTGCTCGCCGACGCCGATCATTTGGGTGACCATACCGGGGAACACGTCCGTTTCTTTGAGCGGGTCAACCAGCGAGCGCCCAGCCTCGACAGCCTTGCGCGTCTGCGCGATGGCTCTTTCAACCACCGCGTTGCCGGCCGTGCGAGACGTGATGTCCAGCCCTTCAAGAATCGGCACACCGCTGGAGATCAGCGTTCCCAGCGTGCGCGTGAAACGAGCCACGGCGATCTTGCGCAGCACCATGCCCACTATCGGCGCTTTCAAAAGCACCGCGTCAATCGCGTAACGGCCCTGCGGCGTTTTGTACCAAAAATGGATCGCGACTCCACTTCCAACGCCAAACACGACGATCAATAAACCATAAATGCTTCCGACGAACGCACTCAGCCCCATCACGATTCGCGTGGGGAGCGGCAACTGGGCGCCTAAGCCGGCAAACAACGTCCCGAAGATCGGCACCACCTTCCAAAGCAGCAAGCCGACTACGGCAATCGCGATGCCCATTACCGAAACCGGATAGATCATCGCTGACTTCACCGCGCGCTTTAGCTTGACGTTCTTTTCGATATAGGTGGAAAGGCGCTGCAGAATGGTGTCCAAGATACCGCCGGTCTCGCCCGCGTCCACCATGTTGTAGTACAGCGGATCGAATACCTTTTCGTGCTGCTTCAGCGAGGCCGAAAGCGTGGCTCCGCCTTCCACCGAGGCACGGACGCTCGTCAATATCTTCTGGAACGTCTTGTTCTCCTGCTGGCCCGCCAGGATCTCCAAGCACTGCACCAGAGGCAACCCAGCGTCGATCATCACCGAGAACTGACGCGTGAAGACAGCCAATTCCTTCGCCTCCACGCCCGTGCCGAAAGTCGGAATATTGAATTCCTTGCCCTTTTCGGAGAGCTTGTTGACGTTGATCTGCTCGCGGCGGAGCGCCGCTTGCAGCGCGGCTTTGCTATCCGCCGCACGCTCGCCGGAAACTTTGGTTCCAGCCCGATTAACTCCCTTATATGTGAATACCGGCATGTGCTTTGCCTCCCTATTCGCTTACCGACGCGCTGGAGCCCGGCCGCTGGTCTGCGGCGCGTTTACGCCTCGGTTGATTAAATCCTGCAACTCGTCTGCATGAGACGAACGCGAAAGCGCCGTTTCCAAGGTGATCAATTTCTGGAAATACGCAACCGCTAGACTCTGGTTGAACGTCTGCATCCCCGTGGTGCCCGTGCCCGTCTGCATTGCTGAATAAATCTGGTGAATTTTGTCTTCGCGTATCAGGTTGCGGATCGCCGCGTTGGGAATCAGGACTTCCAGCACCATGGCGCGGCCCCGTCCGTCGACGCGCGGAAGCAACGACTGGCACAAGATTCCTTCCAGCACCATCGAAAGCTGGGCGCGAACTTGCGGCTGCTGGTGCGCCGGAAATACGTCAACCACGCGGTTGATGGTGGAAACCGCCGAATTCGTGTGCAGCGTTGCGAAGGTCAAGTGTCCGGTTTCGGCGATTCGCAAAGCCGATTCGATCGTCTCCAGGTCGCGCATTTCACCGATCAGCACCACATCGGGATCTTCGCGCAGCGCTGCGCGCAGCGAATTCGCGAACGAGTGGGTATCCGAGTGCACCTCGCGCTGGTTCACCAAACACTTTTTATGGTTGTGCAGAAATTCGATGGGGTCTTCGATCGTGATCATGTGCTCTTCGCGCTCGTTGTTGATCTTGTCGAGCATCGCTGCGAGCGTGGTTGATTTCCCCGAACCGGTCGGCCCTGTCACCAGCACCAGGCCGCGCGGCTTATCGCACAAACCGCGAACTACAGCCGGCAATCCGAGTTGATCGAATCCCTTGATTTCCCATGGAATCGTTCGGAATACCGCCGCGACCGCCCCTCGCTGATGGAAGATGTTGCCTCGAAAGCGCGCAAGGCTCTTCAACCCGAACGAAAAGTCGAGCTCCAGATTTTCTTCTAGACGGTGTTTCTGCACGTCCGTAAGGACGCTGTAGGCCAACGCTTTCGTATCCGCAGCCGTGAGCGGCGGCATCTCCAGTGGACGAAGCTTTCCGTGAACGCGCACTCGCGGCGCGCTATTCGTGGAAAGGTGCAGGTCGCTCCCTCCCATTTCAATCATGTTCTTCAGCAGCTCGCTCAGGGTGATACCCGGCATTCTATTCCTCCGCTACAGAACCGTTTCCCGCAGTACTTCTTCCATCGTCGTCTGTCCGGTGGCGACTTTCGTCAACCCGCTGCGCCGGAGAGTAATCATGCCCAACTCCAGAGCTTTCTTTTTCAGCTCCAACGCCGACGCTCCCACCAAAACCAACTCGCGCAACTCGTCGGACAATTCCATTACCTCGTAAAGTCCCACGCGGCCTTTGTAGCCCGTGTTATTGCAGGTACCGCAGCCCTTCCCCGCATAAACGGTGGTCTTCGCCGCCTCATCCGGCGTGTAGCCGGCCTCGATCAGCGCCTGGGGCTGCAGTTGCAGCGGCTCTTTGCATTGCACGCAGATCCTGCGCACCAACCGTTGCGCGCAGATCAGGTTGACGGATGTCGCCACCAGGAATGGCTCGATGCCCATGTTCATCAAGCGGCTGATAGTGGAAGGCGCGTCATTGGTATGCAGCGTCGAGAGCACCAAGTGCCCGGTCAGCGCCGCTTTCACGGCAATCTCCGCCGTCTCGAAGTCTCGAATCTCGCCCACCAGAATGATGTTGGGGTCTTGCCGCAAGAAAGCGCGCAGCGCTGACGCGAAGTTCAGCCCGATCTGCTCCTTCATCTGCACTTGGTTGATGCCAGGCAACTGAAACTCGACGGGGTCTTCGGCGGTCATGATGTTCGTATCGGCGGTGTTCAACCGCGCTACCGACGAATACAACGTGTTCGTTTTCCCCGATCCTGTTGGCCCGGTGACCAGCACCATTCCGTACGGCTTCAAAATCTGGCGCTCGAATTTATGCAGTGATTCCTGCTCGAATCCAAGCTTGGTCATATCCAGCCGCAGGTTTTCCTTGTCCAGTAGCCGGAGCACGATCTTTTCGCCAAATAGCGTCGGGACCGTTGACACGCGGAAATCGAGTTCCTTTTTCTTCCCGTCCTTCAGGTACTTGATCATGATGCGGCCGTCTTGCGGGAGCCGCTTTTCACTGATGTCCAGCTTGGACATGATCTTGATACGGCTGGTGATCGCGTCCCGCAGCTTTAGCGGGGGTGCCATGACGTTCTGCAGAATTCCGTCAATGCGGAACCGCACGCGGTATTCCTTCTCATATGGCTCTACGTGAATGTCGCTCGCTCCACGCTTCATCGCGTCGGTCAGGATCAGGTTGCACAGTTTGATGATCGGAGCTTCTTCGGCCGCCTTTTCGAGCGAAGCCAGGTCCATCTCGGCTTCCTCGGCGGTCAGCTCGAGCGCGTCGCCGTCTTCGCCGGTAAGGTCTTTCATCACCTTATCCAGCTCTTCGACGCTTTCCACCGCTCCGTAGAATTTGCTGATGGCTTCGCTGATGGCCGTTTCGGATGCCACCACCGGCTCCACGTTGAAGCCGGTCATGAACTTGATGTCGTCCATCGCGAAGACGTTCGTCGGATCGGTCATCGCGATCGTCAGCGTTGAGCCGACGCGCGAAAGCGGCACGATCTGATAGCGAACCGCCGTTTCCTGCGGCACTAACTTGATCACCGAAGGATCTACCTCATAGAATTTCAGGTTGATTGACGGAACGCCGTACTGCCGCGAAAGGACCGCAGTGATGTCGTCGTCGCTGACCAGCCCCATTTTCACGAGACACGTGCCTAGCCGCCCGCCGTTCTTCTTCTGATAGTCGAGCGCCTGCTTCAACTGATCGCCGGAGATCAGGCTGTCTTTAACTAGGATTTCGCCGAGGCGCGAAGACATAGGTGTTTGCGCACGGTACTAGAACCGTGCGAATTGGAAGCGTAGCATGCTGCAAAGCTGGCCATTGGTCCTGCTGCTGGCTCGGTAGTGAATCTGCTAACATCCGTTGCGACGCACTGCGACCTGTACGTCCGTACAGGGCAATTTTCTGCTCCTGTCCTTTAGTACAGGTGCGCTGCGTGGCGACACAAAGTGGCAAGCCTCGCGCAGCCCTCTCGTAAATTGATCGGAAACTAGACCGGCGGACTTCACTGGCGCGGTCGCTCTGGTGCGGAAAACGCCACCGCCGCAAATTTCTGCGGGAATTTAGACGGGATCGAGGAGTGCTTCAGATGCCGGCAGCGACGTGAAGAGAAGATTTTCGCCCGTAGCCGTAGCCGGAGACGCTCCGGTTCTGTTACGATTGCGTCCTGGGGCGGTTAGCTCAGCGGTTAGAGCATCCGGTTTACACCCGGAAGGTCCAGCGTTCAAATCGCTGACCGCCCACCAGTAAGTCAGTTCCACCATCGCGGGGGACGTAGTTCAGTTGGTTAGAACGCTGCCCTGTCACGGCAGAGGTCGCGGGTTCGAGTCCCGTCGTCCCCGCCATTCTTTTCAATGATTTGAGGGAATGGCGGCAATAAAAACCTTCACATTCATCGCAATGACCTGAGCCGGCACTTTAGCGCGTCGGACCCAACGGCAACCACCCGGTGCCTCTCGATTCGGTTCATGGCCTTCAGTGAGGACATGACACGCGTTCGTAGCCCACTGCCGTGTAGTAGGCGGCGCGATCGAAAAAATGACCGATCAGCCGGTCAAGCTCCTGCCTGCGGT
This sequence comes from Candidatus Acidiferrales bacterium, assembly GCA_050747045.1. Classification (GTDB taxonomy): domain Bacteria; phylum Acidobacteriota; class Terriglobia; order Acidiferrales; family UBA7541; genus Palsa-295. Next base: position 34,783 of record JBOGNC010000011.1, read on the forward strand.
AGAGTTCTATGGCTGAATCCGTCATCGCGCAGGCATCAAGATACTCAATCAACTGGTGCTTTGTCAGGGTTAGCGCCCAGAGCACTTCGCTTAGAGGAATGTTTTCGCTGCAGCGTCTTTCTCCAAGTTCGTTGTACCACGATTCAATCAAGGCATCGGTCTTCTCCCACAACCAACGGCCCAGATCCTGATACACATGGTTCACTCGAAAGTGGAGCTCACCATAGGAAAGTTTGCTGTAGGAGCGTGTTTGCTGACTGCTTTGCAACTTCTTCAACGTGTCGCAGGTAAGGCGGTCGGCGTTGGTTTCGACGATGCTGATCAACCGGCCAGACAGGTGATGAGACTCGTGCAGCATGGCGTTCTCCTTCCGTCTCCGGCACCCACAACGAGTCGGAGAGCCAGCCCACACTTATTTGGATGATCCGCAGACGGTGGAGTTGTACCCATTTTCGAGACAAACGCCTAGAACTCAAAATTCGTTGAATGCAATAAAAACCCTGCCGCCAGCGCGGAGCTTGCGAATCAGTCCACCGGCCGATGTTCGAGTCGGGATGCTCGGTGTCCTCTAGCTGATGAGTGAACCGTCCCCCGCACCGCTGCCGGAACCTCACGTTTTATATGCCTTGACACGTATATTCTCTATGGAGTATATCGAAAGCGTGGAATCTGTCTTTGAAATCATTGCGGAGCCCAACCGCCGCGCGATATTGAGCCTCCTGGTCTCTTCCCAACAGTCGGTAGGAGAGATCGAGCATCTGCTTCGTCTACCGCAGCCGACTGTGTCTAAGCACCTGCGAGTGCTGCGAGAGGCTGGTTTCGTGGAATCCACAGTGCACGCACAGCGCCGTCTGTACCGGCTGAAACCTGGACCATTTCAGGAGGTGGATGCCTGGTTGCGTCAGTTTCGCAGGTTTTGGTCAGCTCACGTGGATGCTCTCGAACGCCACCTCGACCGCATGGAGCAATCGAGGCCCGCGAAAAGAAAGACAAGGAACGGCCGACGCAACCCAAACCGCGAACGTGACAGAGGAGAAATGAAATGAAAATAAAACTGACTGGCGTGTACGTCGACGACCAGGCGAAGGCACTGCGCTTCTATACCGAAGTGATGGGCTTCGTGAAGAAAGCCGATTTCAGCCAAGGGCCGTTTCGTTGGCTCACGGTAGCCTCACCAGAGGACCCGGAAGGCACGGAGCTGCAGTTAGCGCTCAACGACAACCCCGCGGCCAAAGCTTACCAGCAGGCTATGTTGCAGAAGGGACTGCCTGTGGCAATGTTCTTCACCGATAACGTGCAAGCCGATTACGAACGCATGAAAGCGCGCGGCGCCGAATTCACCATGCCGCCGACGGATGTGACCGCCTCCAAGATCGCCACGCTAAACGATACCTGCGGTAATCTCATTCAGGTGACAGAGTTGAAGCGATGGTAGGGCGGACGGCCATATCCAGGCCGATGTAAGGGAGAAAATAATTAGCGATCACGAGCAATACGCACCCGGCCCAGCCAGCGCGGCGCAAGTGCGAAAGGACGGAGAGAAGTGGACGCTCATTCTCACGAGAGAACTGCGGCACTCGCCGGAAAAGGTCTGGCAGGCGCTTACCGATCCCGCGCATTTGCGCGAGTGGGCGCCGTTCGACGTCGATGCAAATCTGGGCAAGGTTGGGACGGTCAAGCTCACCTGGACGGGAGCGCCTGCTTCAATCGAAACGAAGGTGACGCGTGTCGACGCTCTCAAGCTGCTTGAGTACGGTGATACCCGGTGGGAGCTCGAACCACTCGGAAGTGGCACGCGCCTGACGCTGTGGACCAGAATCGATCGCCGCTTCATCTCATGGGGCGCTGCTGGTTGGCACATTTCGTTCGATGTTCTGGATCGGCTTTTGAGCGAAATTCCGATCGGCCGCATCGCCGGTGGCGACGCAATGAAGTTCGAGGGTTGGCAGCGGCTCAAGGCCGAGTACGCGAAGCAATTCGGTATTGAGACGCCCAACTGGGCGCCCAAGGCACCTCACAACTCGTGAATTGAGGAAACCGCAAAACAATGTCTCCATCGTTTGATGGCAAGAAAAAGGAGCTGTCGTCAAAACTACGCGAAGACCTGCTCACAACACTCAAAGCCCGCTTTGAGAAAAATATGAACCGCCATGAAGGTCTCGACTGGCCGAAAGTAAAAGCAAAGTTGGAAGCGAATCCCGAAAAGGTGTGGTCGCTCAGCGAAATGGAACGAACTGGCGGTGAGCCGGACGTGGTTGGCCATGATAAAAAGACGGACGAATACATTTTCTATGACTGTTCAGCCGAAAGTCCTAAAGGCCGCAGAAATATCTGTTACCACCGTGCGGGACAGGAAAAAAGAAACAAAGAAGGATTGCATCCAGCAGGCAACGTCCTGGATATGGCAGCCGCTATGGGCATCGAGCCTTTAACGGAAGAACAATATCGGGAATTGCAGAAACTCGGAGATTTCGACACGAAAACGCAGAGCTGGTTGAAAACGCCCGCGGCTATTGCGAGCCTCGGCGGCGCCATCTTCGCCGATCGCCGCTTCAACACTGTCTTCGTGTATCACAACACCGCACCCTGTTTCTATGGCGGTAGGGCGTTCCGTGGCTCGCTACGAGTCTGAATTTGCGTGCCGGCCAGCCGGGTCTCCGAGCTCGTGCTCTGTGGACGCACAGGTTGCAGTGTTTGCAGGTTACCGAGCAAAGCTAGATTAAGAGTGAGACCCAGAGCTGAACAATGAAAAGGCCCGCGGCTATGGAATCTGCCTCTGCGCGCATTGACGAGAAGATTAAGGAACTGAGGGACTGGCGTGGAAATACGCTCGCACATGTCCGTCAGCTCATCCACGAGGCCGACCCCGATATGCAGGAAGAGTGGAAATGGGAGAAGGCAAAGTCTCCCGGCACTCCCGTCTGGTCACATGACGGCATCGTCTGCACAGGCGAATCGTACAAACAGGTCGTGAAGCTCACCTTCGCTCGCGGGGCCTCCTTCAAAGATCCGAAGAAGCTCTTCAATTCCAGCCTGGAAGGGAACGTACGGCGTGCGATCGACCTCCGCGAAGGCGAGAAGATAAACGAAGCTGCCTTCAAGGAACTCATCCGCGCCGC
>JBOGNC010000012.1:0-37863 GCA_050747045.1 Candidatus Acidiferrales bacterium
GTTATTTGCTACGCGAGTTCGGCGCGGTGCTCGGCCGGCCCGCGGAGATGTGGTGGGTGATCGTTGGCATCGGTATGCTGACGGCGGTACTGATGTGGGTTTTCGACGCGGTCACGCGGCCTGCGGTAGCCGTAGAGAGCGCGACTTAATTCATCATGTGGCGGAGCCGACCGATGGCCTGCCGGGCAAGCGGGTAATTGGGCTCGATGCGCAGAGATTCCTGAAAACATTCGCGGGCGCGAAGGAACATTCCCTTCGCGATGTAAGCGCGGCCGAGATTGAAATGAGGAAAGTGGCGCGGCTCGTAACGCGGCGCTCGAATGGCTTGTTCCAGCCAGGAGATGGCTTCGTCGTAGCGGCCAAGATCGATCAGATAAGCGCCAATGTCGTTGTAGGGATTACCGAAGCTGGGATCGACTTCGATGGCGCGCTTGCATTCGTCTATTGCGGCAGCGGTGTCTCGCTGAGAGTGATACGTCCAACCGAGAAAAGTGTGCGCTTCGGCAGTGGGATAGGTTTCGATGGAGCGCTTGTACAGTTCGACGGCACGATCAAGTTGGCCCGCCATTTGCGCTTCGTAGGCACGCTGGAATAGCTCGCGAGCGTAGCCCTGTTGTTCGTCCGACATATTAAGCCGATGTACGCGCAGTGGGCGCGCCGAGCGTCGCGAGCGCCGCTTGCGTGTTGATCAAACGCGCGCCGAGAGATTGCAGCTCTTCGAGGGTGCGGCGGCTGTCTTCGGACTTCAGCGTTTCGATCGCGTCGATAACGACGGAAACTTTGCGGCTGCGGTCGAGCAGGCCTTTTGCGGCGCAGCGGACGCAGAATTCAGTGACTACGCCGAAAACGATATATTCGGCGTCTGCGCCGAGACGATCGACCAGCTCGGCAGTGTGCGGATTGTCAAATACGTCGAGCGTCTGCTTTTCGAGCAGGATTTGCGGGCAGCTGAGAATATCGGACGGCAATTCTTGCGCAGCGTTGTTGGGAATGGTGCAGGCGCGCGGGCTGAGCGCCTCCGGCAAAATGCGTGCCCCCGGAGTGCCGGCGACGCAATGCGCTGGAAATCGCGCGAATTCGGGATCGTTCGGCGCATGAGCATCGCTGCTTGAAACGACGAGCGTGTTGGAGGCCAGCGCCGCACCAATGAGGCGATGGATATTGGGAATGAGCTTCTCGGCGCCTGGAACGTAAAGTTTGCCGTCCGGCAGCATGAAGTCCGCTTGCACGTCCACTGACCAAAAGACAATTTTGCGTGGTGCCATGGTTCCGATCCAGATACCGATTCCTATTTTACCGCCGAATGCTGGACGCGACGGCGAACGCGTTCGAGCATAGCCTTTAGACTCTGGCTATAACGCACAGGGTAGACGGCGGCACGATTGAGCTGTAGATAGCGCTTTGGAAGCCGGGTGAGGTTGGCGATGCAGCGCTCGCGTAGCGCGGCAAGCGGTTCCTTCGGTGCTACGCGGTGGCCGTTGCGCATCGCTTGAATAAGCAGCGGTTCGCCGCCATTGGGACGTTCGCCCTCGATCGCGATTTTGTCGCTGACAAACTCGCCTCGCGAATTCGAGTGGCGAAACACTTGCTTGCGGCCGGGATACGTGACTTTGGCGCGACTGAATTTGGCTGCTTCGCGGATTTCGTTGTCTCGCTCGACCTCGACGAGCTTGTAGATGAGATTCAGATGCGGAGCGTCTCCGGGGGTGCCGAGCGCGGTGCCGACGCCAAACGCGTCGATGGCTGCGCCACTTCGAAGCAACGAGGCGATTTTGTATTCGTCTAGATCGCCGGAGGCGAAAATTTTCACATCGTTCCACCCGGCGCGATCGAGCTCGCCGCGGGCCCAGCGGCTATCGGCGCAAAGATCGCCGCTATCGAGGCGAACACCGGCAGGCTTGCGATCCATGGCTATTATCGTCTTTACCGCTTTACGCACGTTGTAGGTGTCCACTAGGAGTACGGCTGCGGTGGGGAAAGTGTCGAGAAAGTGGCCGAAGGCGTCGGCTTCGTTGTCGTGGGCCATGATCCAGGAGTGCGCTTGAGTGCCATAAGTGCCGATACCGTACATTTGGCCAGCGAGAGTGTTGGACGTACCGGTGCAACCTCCGACAACGGACGCACGCGCGCAGAGCAAGCTTGCCGGTCCGCCGTGGGCGCGTCGAGCGCTGAAATCGACAACCTGGCGACCTTGCGCCGCCGTATAGATGCGGGCTGCTTTGCTGGCGATCATGGTGGAGTAGCTTAGGGTGGCCAGCAAATAGGTTTCGAGCAGTTGCGCCTCCGCGATGGGTGCCGTAACGCGCACGATCGGCTCACCTGGAAACGCCAGGGTGCCTTCAGGCATAGCCCAAACGTCTCCGGTGAAGCGAAATTTCTCAAGGTAGTCGAAGAAATCGGCGTGGATATTTCGAAGGATCGGATGCTTCCGTAAGTAGTCGACTTCAGCAGGCGCGAAACTAACGTGTTCCAGGAAGTCGATGGTTTCTTCTAGTCCGGCGGCTGCCAGATAGTTCCGATGAGGCGGGAGGTGGCGAATGAACAGCTCGAACGTGGCGCGTCCGTCGAAGCCGGTCTGTAAGTAGCCGGCCGCCATGGTGAGCTCGTAAAGGTCGGTGAGCAGGCCCGAGTATTCACGCATCGGTCGGATTGTAGCGCAAAGGTTTAAGAGGGTGTTCCGCGCAGTGGGTCTGAAAACGCCCGAGATAAAGACAAAACCCCCAGCGCTTCCCGCCCCGCTGGACGGGATGCCCGAGGGTCTCGCCGCGAAATCTTGCGCCGAACCAGCCTACTTGAGAACCGCGTCTTTGAAGGCCTTTGCCGCACGGAGGCGGACCACAGTCTTAGCCTTGATCTTAATGGCCTCGCCCGTGGCCGGATTGCGTCCCATGCGCGCCTTGCGGTGCGCCTTCACGGCGCGTCCGATACCGGGGATCACGAATTTGCCTGAGCTCTTGGCCTCTTTCACCGCGAGCTTGAACAACTCGTCGAAAAAGCCAGCGACCTGCTTCTTCGAGACCGGCTTTTCGGGAGTGCTGACCTTGTCGGCCAGATGCGCGATAATCTTGGATTTGCTCAACGGAGATGCCATCGAATTTTCTTTCCTCCTCAGGTGAGTTGCTGAAATCGGCCCCATTTTACGGGCTGCCGCGCTGCACTATAGCCGTCCAGCCGGGCGAACGCAAGCAAAAAAACGCAAAAAAGCCCGGAAAATCGCGGTTTTCGCGCGTTGTGCCGCCTTGGATCGTTAAGCGGCGAGCGCCTGGTAGAAGAGCGCCACCGCCTTGATGCCGCCGAAATAGTTTTCGAGGAGGATGTGCTCGTCGGGCGCGTGAGCGTTTTCGTCGGGCAAGCCGAAGCCGAGCAGCACGCAAGGGACCTTGAACGTGTCGTGCATCTGCGTAACGAACGGAATGGAGCCACCTTCGCGGATGAATACCGCTTTCTTGCCGAATCCCTGCTCAAGCGAATGAATGGCTTTCTGAAAAATCGGGTGAGTATACGGAGCGACCCAGGGCTTGCCGGTGCTGAGCAACTGGAAATCGCACTTCACCGATTTCGGCAGCAGCTTGCGAATATGGCGCTCAACAAGTTTGGCAATTCTCGCGGGGTCCTGATTTGGTACGAGGCGATTGGAGAGCTTCGCGTACGCTTTCGACGGGATTACGGTTTTTGCGCCTTCGCCGATATAGCCGCCCCAGACGCCGTTGACTTCCATGGTCGGCCGAGTCCAAAGCTGTTCAACGATGGAGTAGCCCTTTTCGCCGCATAGCTGCGGCGCACCCACTGTCCTGCGAAATTCTTTCGCTTTCCACGGCAAACCGTCCAGCGCTTTGCGTTCGGTGCGCGAAAGATCCGCGACATCTTTGTAGAAATTGGGAACGGTAACGCGGAAGTTCTTATCGTGCAGTTTGGCGATCATTTCCGAAAGGATCGTCAATGGATTCGGCACCGCGCCGCCGAAAACACCGGAGTGCAGATCCTGCGCTGGGCCGTTGATTGCGATCTGATAATAATTCAGGCCACGAAGACCATAGGTAATTGAGGGAACGCCTTTGGCCAGCATGGCGGTGTCCGAGACGATCAGTGCATCGGATCTGAGCCGCTCGCGATTCTTAGTCATGAAATCCCAGAGGTTTACGCTGCCAACTTCTTCTTCGCCCTCGACAATCACTTTGATGTTGATCGGCAGGCCGCCCGTGGCGTTTTTCAGCGCTTCGAGCGCTTTCATGTGGATGTGGACCTGCCCCTTGTCGTCGGCGGTGCCGCGTCCGAAAAGGCTGCCGTCGCGGACGGTGGGCTCGAAAGCGGGGGTCGTCCAAAGATCGAGAGGTTCGGCCGGTTGCACGTCGTAGTGACCGTAGAAAAGCACGGTCGGCTTCCCCGGAGCGTGGAGCGATTCGCCATAAACCACAGGGTGCATTTTCGTGGACGAAAGTTCCACGTTTTCGAGCCCCGCGGAGCGAAGCTTTTCCGCGACCCAGTGTGCGGCGCGTTCGATGTCTTTCTTGTGCTCGCTTTGGGTACTTACACTGGGGATACGCAGAAAATCCTTAAGCTCGTCGAGGTGCTCTTCACGATGGGAGTCGATGTAGCTGATCAGGTCCATTCCGAGATCTCCTGCCGCCCGGCGGCGCGAGTTGGAGTGCGATTTAAAATGCTGCGAATTGAGAGACGCGTAACCGTGCGCCGAAGCCCGCCCGCGAGACTGGAGGCGGAGCATGGCACCGCGTTCGTAATACTACGGAACTGCATAGATTTGCAGCAAGCTTTTTGGCGACTGCTTCTTTGGGCACGCAAAGGGCCGGCACCGATTGACACTCCTGGCCGGCCATTCGACCATATCAACATGGCAGCGCTAGACGTTCAGACAGGCAGCACCCGACGCAGTTCGCGCGTGTTCACGCGGATTCCCGTGCGCGCGCAGGGAAAAAACCACCAAGGCCGCAGCTTCAAGCAGAGCAGCCAAACCATCGTGATCAACGCGCACGGAGGGCTGCTGTACTTACAGGAAGAAGTCGCCATGGGCGCGGACATCGTGCTGGTGAATCCGGCAACCGAAGAGGAGCAGGACTGCCGCGTCGTCTACATCGGCGACACGTCGGAGAAGGGCACGCGCGTAGGCGTGGAATTCCTCTCGCCGAGCCCGCACTTCTGGGGCGTGGAATTCGCGCAGCAAGACTGGGTTTCGCGCGAGCCTTCTACTTCCAGCCAGTAGACTGCCGCGACAGATTCTGTCAATTTAGGCACTCAAAGTTAGCCCCCCTGGCGTTTCCACTCCGCTGTTGCATTAGCCGCTCAAATCAGGCATAAAACTCGCGTTTTCACGAGGGCAGAGCTTACGTGGCGCGTCGCGCGCTGCGCGAGCCGCATGTCTGGAAGGGAGGCGCACCCATGGCTCGTCCTGCGAAGGCAGCGTTCCTAGCTGTTTCGGCTGTTCTCATGATATTTGGGTGCAGTTCCGGCGCCCGCGCGCAGGCGCCAGCGGAATCGTGTGCCAAGCTGACGCGCTTACAGATTCCGGAGACTACGATTGCCAAGGGCGAATCAGTGGCCGCAAAGCCCAAGCCGGCGATTCCGCCGGCGGGTCCGGCGTACGCCATGAATCTGGTGGATGTAGCCATGCCTTCGTACTGCCTTGCCAGCGGCACGATCGATGAGCACACCGGGCCGAACGGGAAATCTTACGGCATCGGCTTCGCACTGGCTTTGCCGGACAAATGGAATGGCCGGTTCCTGTTTCAAGGCGGCGGAGGGCTCGACGGTGTGGTGCGGCCGCCGCTGGGAACGCAGGCCGCGGGCGATGAGCCGGCGCTGGCGCGCGGATTCGCCGTGGTGAGCATGGACTCGGGTCACAAAGGCACAATGTTCGACGCTTCGTTTAATCGTGACCAGGAATCGAGCCTCGATTTTGCGCACATCGCTCTCGGCAAAGTGACCACAGTGGCCAAGGAGATTATCGCGAAGTATTACGGCGAACCGGCGAAGCATTCTTATTTTGTGGGCTGTTCGACGGGCGGGCGGCAAGCGATGCTGGCTTCGCAGAGATATCCGCTGCAATTCGACGGCGTGGTTTCCGGCGATCCGGCCATGCGTACGGGATACTCGCGAATCGGGAACGCATGGAACGCCGCGCAGTTCAATCAGGCTGCCCCGAAGAACGCGCAGGGCCAGCCGATTCCGGGCCAAGCGTTCTCCGACGGCGACAAAAAGCTGCTCACCGACTCGATTCTAGCTGCGTGCGATGCGAAAGACGGATTCAAGGACGGAATGATCTTCAATTTCGAGGGATGCCGCTACAATCCAGACGTGCTGACGTGCAAAGGCGCGAAGACGGAGGCGTGCCTTTCGTCCGCACAGGTGAGCGCGCTGCAGAAGGTTTTCGCTGGGCCGCGGGATTCGCATGGGCTCGATCCATACGTGGGGCGGCCGTACGATGCAGGTGTGGCAATTTATTCTCCGGGAACGTTCGGGACCGTGCTGCCGCAGTCTAGGCCGGGGATGTTCGGACGCCCGAATCCAGCTATGACCGTGGACGTGGACGCGCTCGAGCGCCAAGCCGCGGACGATCCAGTGGAGGCACTGACGGACACCACCTGGACGAACTTGAGCACGTTCGCTGCCCATGGCGGAAAGCTGATTTTCTTTCACGGGCTAAGCGATCCCGTGTTCTCGCCGTACGATACGCTGAAGTATTACAACCAGATGACCAAGGCGAACGGTGGCAAGGACCAAGTGCAGAGCTGGAGCCGCATCTTTTTTGTACCGGGCATGAATCACTGCGGAGGCGGCCCGGCGCTCGATCGCTTTGACGCGCTCGGCGCCGTGGTGAAATGGGTCGAAGACGGCAAAGCTCCAGATTCGCTCGTTGCTACAGGCAAGCATTTCCCGGGAGTGAGCCGTCCGCTGTGCGCGTATCCGAAACACGCGCAATACAAGGGCGCGGGCGATCCAAAGGACGCGTCGAATTTCGTTTGCGCAAATTAACCGCACTCCGTGAGGCGCGAGGCCGCGCTGCCCGGATTGGCAGCGATCCAGGATGGTTGTGTGAAGCTTCACAATGCGATTAGAGGAACCGAGTTTTAGCCAACGTGGTAAGTGGCACCGAGGGGGAGAAAAAACATGTGGCAGCGACTAAGGCCCGTCTTGGGATTCGCCGCTGGACTGATTTTGGGGACCGTTATAACAGTTCCTGCTTCTTTTGGACGGCCGGCCGCTAACGCTCAGAATCGCAGGTCGCCGGCAGAGCAGTGCGCCGATCTTACAAATTTGAAAATTCCCGGCGTGGCGATGACCATCACGAAAGCCACCGTCGTGCCCGCGGCGGCGGCCGGAACAGTGAGGCCCTCTCCATTCGTCGGACCGCTGGCGGTCCCAATGCCAGCTTATTGTCGCGCAGACGGCGAAATTGATCCACGGACGGGTGTCGAGGGCAAATCGTACGCGATCCGATTTGCCGTCGCGCTGCCCGAAAATTGGAATGGCCGGTTTCTGTTTCAGGGTGGTGGTGGTCTCGATGGGTCCGTCGGGACGCCACTCGGCGCAACGGCTGCTGGCAACGATCCAGGGTTGGCGCGAGGATTTGCGGTGGTATCGACTGACTCCGGCCACGAAGGCGCGGTCTTCAACGCGTCCTTTATGAAGGACCAACAGGCGGCGCTCGATTTCGCGTACGTGGCCATCGGAAAGGTGACCACAGTGGCCAAGCAGATCATCGCACAGTACTACGGCGAACCGGCCGAACATTCGTATTTTGTAGGCTGCTCGACGGGCGGGCGAGAGGCGATGCTCGTTGCGGAGCGATACCCCACGTACTTCAATGGTGTGGTCGCCGGCGATCCGGCGATGCGCACAGACAATTCCAACGCTGGTGATAAATGGGTCGCGGTGGCGTTCAACGCGGCCGCTCCTAAAGATGCATCCGGCAAACCTGAAACAGGCAAGCTATTTTCCGCGAGCGATCGCAAGCTACTGATCGATTCGATCTTGGGCGAGTGCGATGCGAAAGACGGATTGAAGGACGGCATGATTTTCAATTTTCAGGCCTGCGGCTACAACCCGGTCGTTTTGAAATGCCGCGGAGCGAAGACGGACACCTGCCTTTCGGCTGTCCAGGTAAGCGCGCTGCAAGCGGCTTTCAGTCCGCTGAAGGACTCGCGTGGAAACGTAATCTATCCAGCGTTTCCATTTGATACCGGAATCGCGGCCGCGGGACCGGGTACCATGATTCCGGGGCTCGTTCCGAGCGGCATTCCCACGAGCCCATTTGGTCCCGATCTCGCGACCACGTACGATCCAGATAAGGTGGAGGCGACGATCGCCGCGGATGGCCAGCGAAAGCTGATCGACACGTACGATTGGATGAATCTTTCCACATTTTCCGGCCGTGGAGGCAAGCTGCTGTTCTTCCACGGGCTGAGCGATCCGTGGTTTTCACCTCTGGACACGCTTGGCTATTACGAACAAATGGCGCATGACAATGGCGGACTCGATCAGGTGGAAAACTGGAGCCGCATTTACCTGGTTCCGGGCATGAGTCACTGTGGGGGCGGCCCGGCAACGCTGGACAATTTTGACATGCTGAGCGCGGTGGTGAATTGGGTGGAAAAAGGAACGTCGCCCGATGCGGTAATCGCCACGGGTAAGGACTTTCCAGGGCGCAGCCGTCCGCTGTGCGCCTATCCGAAGCACGCGCAATATAAAGGTTCAGGCAATCCGCAGGACGCGGCCAATTTCGTTTGCAGCGATTAGCGGCGGCAGGGTCATGATGCGCGGGAGTGCTCGATATAATCGCGGCGGATTGGCACGCAGGGGGTTCGATGAATCAGTTGGGCGAGATTCAGCCGATCAAGCTGGAGTACGTTTTTCAAATTCGAATTGATTTTCAGGAGCGCGTCTCGTTCGATACGCCAACTGGCCGACGAGCGTACGTGCCTGCGATTTCCGGCTTAATCGAAGGGCCACGGCTGCAGGGGCGTGTAGTGCCGCACAGCGGCGCGGATTACGCCGGACACGGTCGGCTGAACGCGCACTACATGCTGCAGGCTTCCGATGGGGCGATGATCTACATCAATAACACAGGCTATTTGTACCCGGTGGATGGCAAGCCCATCGACCGCAACGATCCCTCCTGGGGCGGCGACCGCGAATTCTATTTTCGCTGCACGCCAGTGTTTGACACGCCGAAAGGTCCGCATGAGTGGCTCACCCGAACGGTGATCGTCGGAAGCGGCAAGCGATACTCGAAACCTGACCACACGATCTTTACGTATTACGCGGTGCTCTAGCTGAAATTTATGAGGACCGGGCCCACGCCGATGAACGGCGTCACCACACCGGCGTCGGATCTGTCTGCGCGAGCGGGAACTTCGAAGGAAGCGAACTATGCGCTGGGCGTATTGAGCCTGATTTATGTGTTGAATTACGCCGATCGCGGTATCTTCAGCCTGCTGCTCGATTCCATCAAAAAAGATTTTCACGTCAGCGACACCGTCATGGGATTGATCGCTGGGTTCGGGTTCGTGCTGTTTTACTCGTTTCTTGGCCTGCCGATTGCGCGTTGGGCGGACCGCTTTAATCGCCGGTTTATTCTGACAACGGGCGTGGCTGTCTGGAGTGTAATGACGTGTTTCAGCGGCCTGGCCGTCGGCCCGTGGCAGCTTGCTTTCACGCGCCTTGGAGTGGGTGCGGGAGAAGCGTGCGGCATTGCGCCGGCACATTCGATGCTTTCGGACATGTTTCCGAAAGAAGAGCTTCCGCGCGCGCTTTCGATTCTCACTGCGGGCAGCCAAGTCGGCATCTTTCTCGGGTCGATTTTGGCCGGAGTGGTGAGCCAGTATTACGGCTGGCGCTGGGCGTTTATCGCCGCGGGCCTGCCTGGGATTGGCGTCGCGATTCTTTTTCGGCTTACCGTAAAAGAGCCCGCGCGCGGAGCAATGGAGGGGCCGCGCGCGAATATCAATCTATTTTCGGTAGCGCAGACGCTACGATTCCTGTTCAGCCAGCTTTCGTTTGTGTACATCACCATCGGCGGCACGCTGATGGGCATCACGCTCTACGGATTCCAAGTTTGGTCGCCCGCATTCCTACATCGCGTCCATCATTTAGATAATGCCTCCATCGGTTTTCTACAGGGTGGCGTTTCCGCGATTTTTGGCGTTTCGGGCGTGCTGATCGGCGGGTTTTTCGCCGAACGGTTGGGAAAACGTGATATTCGCTGGCGACTCAACGTTCCAGCCATTGCGTCCATTGCCTCCTGCCCCGTCTCGCTGCTATTTCTTTTCTTGCATTCGCTGCCTGGAGCCCTGATCTGCTGGGCGTTATCGACGGTTTGCATCTCCGCATACATGGGGCCGATTTACGCTGTGTATCAGACGGTTTCGATGGTGCGCATGCGCGCGCTCGCTTCCGCCACGTTTCTTTTTCTTGGCAATCTACTCGGCCTTGGGCTTGGCTCGTGGCTCATTGGGTTGGTGAGTACCGATCTCAGCCACCGGTACGGCGCGCTTTCGATCCGCTACTCGATGATTTTTCCCAGCGTGCTGGGGCTTTTCGCGGGAGTTCTTTTTTGGATTGGTTCCCGATATCTCGCGGCGGACACGGCGCGAGCTTCGGCACCGGAGGCTGTCGATGGGGAATGACGTTGTCTATGGCAGTGCCCGCGCGCGCAATTCGATATTGGATCGATTTTGTGTATCCCGAATTGTGAACGTCAGGAGTTCAAAACCATGAAATCACTCGGTACGCGCGCTATTCCAACGGCGCGCCGCATCGGCATAGCGGTTGCGATGGTGCTCGCCGCAACTGCTTACGCTTACTCCGCTCGGCGTGAGAATGCACCGAATTCGCCGCACGGAACCGTGCTGCGCATCAGAGTCCGCGGTAAATCCCTAGAGGGAAATCTCGAAGGCGATACAGCCGATCCTTACGTTTCGATTTATCTGCCGCCAAGTTACAGCACGCATCGGCATCGTCGCTACCCAGTTCTCTATCTGCTCCACGGTTACATGGACGAGGACTCCAACTGGTTCGGCGCCAAACATTTTTTCGTGGATGCGCCTAAAGCAATTGACGCAGCGCTCGCGGCCGGTTCGCGCGAAATGATCATCGCGATGCCGGACGCCCACACGCTTTACTTGGGCAGCATGTATTCGAGCTCTGTTGTTACCGGAGATTGGGAGACTTTCATCACGCACGATCTGGTGTCGTACATGGACACGCACTACCGCACGATTCCAAACCGCATGAGCCGCGGGTTGGCTGGACATTCGATGGGCGGCTATGGAACCGTGCGGCTGGGAATGAAATATCCCGAAGTGTTCTCAAGTATTTACGCATTGAGTCCTTGTTGCCTGGCTCCCGTTCCGCTAGAACCTAGCGCCGTTCTGGCGGGAGTGGAGAAGATCACCAGCTCCGCGGATTTGGCGAAAGCTAATTTCGGCGTTCGCGCCGCGACCGCGGAGTCGGCTGCATGGTCGCCCGACCCCGGCAAACCGCCGCTCTATTTCGATCTGCCGGAGGTGAACGGCCAAATTCAGCCGCAAGTGCTCGCGGAATGGGACGCAAATGCCCCACTGGCGATGCTTCCGCAGTACGCTTACAACCTAAAGCGACTTCACGCCATTGCGCTCGACGTCGGAACGAAGGATGGGTTGATGCCATCGGTTGAGGAACTCAGTAAAAAGATGACCGAATTTGGCATCGCGCACACCTTCCAGACCTACGAAGGCACGCACATTTCTGGCATTCAGATGCGTTTGCAACAGAACGTCATCCCCTTCTTCTCGAAAAACTTGATGTTCAATGGAGGTGGGAAGGCAGGCGCGAGGACGCAGGACAGTAGCGCGCCTTGAACAGGTTAAATCGCGCGATCAGGATAAGCCGGCGTGCGCAGTGTCAAGCTCCTAGCCGATTGTTATCCGGAAGGTCGCGGGGCGTGCGGCGTTCACGGTGACGCGAACCTCATATTTGCCGGGCACGAGGTTCACGTTATTGCCGTAATGCGTTGTCCCAGAACCCTTCCCCGCCGCATGCATACGCGCCACTGGGAGATTCTTCCAGTGCGCCCATTGGCTCTGCTTAAACGTGATGGCCACGTGGGCATTCTCGACCGGCTCACCGTTTTTCTTTATGAACACAACAAGGTGGTGGTCGGGATGTTCAGGGCCATTGACCAAAACTGGCATGGCACCGCCATCGTGGACCATCGCCGGATGCGGCCCCTCAAACGATTCGGCCGGCAGCAATTTGAGATTGATTGTGTAAGCGCCTGATCGGGCGACCTCATTGACGTTTTGAGCTCTGCTCGCGATAGGTACGAATATTAGGGCGATTGTGGCTGTGAGGACGGCGAGGAGGAAACGCAAACGAGGTAGGACGGACGTTTGTTTTTTCATAGGCCACTGAGATTATCGCTCGAAGTTCGTGACTGCAAGCCAGAATGCGCCTGTGAACATCGGCGGGAACGCGGCGTGCTGGGCCCTCTAACAATTAATCTGCGGCGGAAGATTTCTCCGTCGCGTCCGCTGCCGATGGCGATTTGGTGAGTGCGGTGGTGGGTTCCCCTGGCTCATTCTTCGCCAGAGCTGCGCGGACCTGGCGTTCGAGATCGGTTGGCGCCAACCAGCCGTCGTGGCTCCAAATAATTTTGCCCGACGGCGAGCTGAGCGAATACCAAGGCAGATCTTCGACCTGATACCCGTCTCCCAGTCGCCCCTGAGCGTCCTCCACCACGGGCGTACGAATATCCGTGGACGCCTTCGCGAGCATTTCCTGCGCGCTCGTTGGCGAAGATTCGGTGGTCAGTTCGTCCACAGCAACCGGGGTGGGCCAGCCCTTGCGTCGCGCGACGTCTGCGTAGCGATCCAGACCACCAAGTTTCGCCGCTACGCTGGAACCTTGATCGAGCCAGGAAGCAAAAAAAAGTAGCAGATGTGCGTGCGTCGCGCCGATGGAGACCGTGTGAGTGCGCTTGCCGACGGGGGTTAAGTGGATCGTGGCCGTGGGCCGAAGCGGCTGCACGAACTTCAGCGAGACTTCTTGTGCGGCGGCGGGCGGACCGGGAAGCATATGGGCAATATCGTCGGCCAAGACTTGGGCTTGTGGCGCCACGCCCTCGTAACTCATTTGCGTCATATACACTTTGTGCTCGCGGCCGCCTGGGTCGACCAGAACCATTACCGGCTGGTGGTCGATGTCGTTGTTGATAGCCGACACGTAGACGTGGTAATCGCGCCAAACCTTTTTCAATTGCGGCAACGAACCGGTCAGAAACCGCCAGCGCCCCTGCATCTCGTGAGCACGCGTATAGGCCGCCACGTCGCTGACTTTAAGAGCCAATGGATTCGCGTTGATGCCCAACAATTGCACGTCAGCTGCTGCGGGCCCGAGGAAGCGAAGTGCTTTCACCATGCTCTCCGTGGTTAGCGGGCAAATGGTGGTGCACTGCGAGTCAACGAATGCGATCAAGACTACTTTGCCGCGAAACTGCTGCAGCGACGTCTCGCGCCCGAGCTGATCGCGCAATTGAAAATTTGGAGCGGGCGTATCGCCAGCGGTGGTGCCTGGGTCGACGTCCATATTGCTTGCCGGCGTTGCCATCACGCTGTTTGCATGCCCTCCACCTCTCAACCCAGCGCGCTCTCGCAGCGTGACGAACGCGATACTGGCCACAGCCACAATTCCGAGCACTACCAAAATGCCAGACAGAAGCAGGTGTTTTTTAGGATTGCGCATTGCTTGAAAAGGTTCCTTTTTCCATGGCTACCGATTCTAACAATTAAAGTAAGTGTCCAGCAGAAGCACGCACATTTCGCGCTATCCAATCGTTGGGAGGCGTTCGAGCGTCGCAACCGCGCAAAACGTCGCGGGGTTTCGAGAACCTTGGGATCGTACCGTGGATTGCGAGTTAAGCGGCGCGGAGCATTTCCCAGCCGGTCAGCTCGGCCTCGGCCTGAAGCCAATCTTCAAGGGCGCGTCCCGGGGTTTTCCCTCGCCGTTCGTAAAGCTCGTAGGCGCGGGACTTGATCCGCTCTTCCAGCTTGTCGAACGTGGCGTCTAGCCTGCGGAAGAGCGACTTCCATTCTTGCACACTGAGCAACGGAGAGAATTGCCCACCGCGTTGCGCGGTGCCCTTTCCGTAGGACCAATAAGCCGGCATGATTCCTTCTGCGCCGCTTTCCTTGTGGCGAAGCACCAGTAGGAATGGGTCGTAGCTCTCACCCGCTAGCAACTTCGGCCGAAGCCGAATGGATCTCGTAACCACGAAATAATCGCCCTTCCGCCCGGAATCCAGCGCGCGAACACCCTCGATTCTGTATTGCAGTAGTTCTCCGCACTTCTTGCAGACGCCTATCGGTTCTTCCGATGACAACGCAACCGCCGCTTCCCACGGGGAAACTGCTTTGGTCGCGTGATTATTTGCGCAGCAAATTCTTGATGGCATTCGTTGCACCTCCTCATAAGAACTACCTTACGACGCGATGATCTTCCAGTGTAACAGACGCGACGTGGCCGGGTTCGGTTGTGCAAACCGAATATACAAATTGTTGTTTGCGAAACCCCGATTTGTCTCCGGCGGTAATCGCTTTCAAGTCGTGGTCATCTTTCGCGATCCGATCGACCCCAAGCTATAGCGGGACGTGCCACTTTTCCGCCGAAGTAAAATTTCGCGCCCGACAGGCAATCGGTGCAACGTAGGATAAGGCAGAATTGTCCTAACTCCGCGGGGGCACTCCAGATTGCTCTTGCGCAATTCGCTGCGCTCATAGCAGATTACGTTTGTAATGGAGCTGTCTCTCAAGAGCGCCCGGAATCGCAATCTACTCCTCGCGGGATCCGTATTTCTTGCGGCATTGATGATTTTCCAAGCGGGAGAGCTTTGGCTCGCGAGTCGCTGGATCGATTCGGGAGATCTTCAGCGCGTTGAAAGAGGCGCGAAACTGATCCCAAGCGATGCCTCGGCTTGGGACAAGCGAGGGCACTTGCGGCAATGGAACCTAAGCAACTCGGACCTGCCTGGAGCGATCGCAGACTACCGAAGAGCGTTGCGCGACGATCCTCTTGCCGCACACTATTGGATGGATCTCGCGAGCGCCGAGGAGGCTTCCGGTGACGTCCTTGCGGCGAAGGATGCATTCATGCACGCCCAGGCCGTATATCCCGATTCTGCCGAGGTTTCCTTTTACTACGGGAACTTCCTTTTGCGCCAGCAGGAGTACTCGCCGGCGTTCGCAGCGCTCCGCAAAGCTGTCCGCGAGGATTCATCATTGTTACCGTTGGCAATATCGCGCGCGTGGCGGGCCACGAGCGACGCGAACGAGATCATCGACCACCTTCTGCCCGTCAGGGTCACCTCATACCTTAAAGCGATCGACTACTTCGCGTCGATTCATCAGTGTGATGCTGCTCTAGTCATTTGGACACGCCTCGCGAACTCCAAAACAGCGGTGCCGCTGCCGAGTGTATTCCCGCTGGTCGACGAGCTGATCAGTGAAAACAGAAGTGCGGATGCGCGTCGCATATGGCTACAGGCCGCTTCCAATGCGAACCAGCCCGGCGGTTACGCCTCAGAATCGTCGAGCATGTGGAACGGCGATTTCGCCGAAGACTTCACGGGTGGAGGGCTCGGATGGCGGTGGAATCTTCTTCCCGGAATCGACGTTTCATTTGAAGCGCCTCCGCCAGAAGGCCGGGGACGCGCCTTGGGGCTGGAATTCAACGGCGGCTCGAATGTAAATCTCGCCGGGCCCTACGAGTACGTCCCGGTTTCACCCGCACAGCCCTACCACTTTCATGCGCTGATGCGCACGGACGCGATTACAACTGAAAGTGGTCCGCGCTTCTCGATTTCCGATCCGAGCCATCCCGGCGTTGTAAGTGTGCTAACCGACAATTTCACGGGGACGCACGGCTGGACTGCGGTGGATGCCAATTTCAGCACGGGTCCGGAGACGGCGTTTCTAATAGTTCGCTTAGTCCGCACTCCCAGTCGCCTTTTTGATAATAAGCTCAGCGGAACCGTCTGGATTGCGGATGTTTCGCTCGTGCCGACGACCGATACGGAGCCGCATCGATGAAGTTCTTGCGAGTCGTGCTGCTGCTATTAATCGCATTCGCCGTACTCAGCTTCGGTGCGGTGGATGTCTGGTCGCAGTCGATTCTCGAAGCCGGGGCGGGTTTACTTCTGTTTATTTGGGCGGTGATCGCGCGGTTGAATCCGGAAACGAAAATTCGATGGACTCCGCTGAACTGGCCGTTGCTCGGGTTCGTCGTGATTGCCGGGCTACAGCTTCTTTTCCATGGAACGGCGTCTCCCTTTCTGACGCGAACAGAGATCTTGCGGCTGGGTGCGTACTTCGCGCTGTTTTTTCTTTTCGCGCAGGCATATCGCACGCGAAGTGACTGGGTGGGGCTCGCCTGGTTCGTGATTGGATTCTGCTTCGCCGTATCGCTATTTGGGATCGCGCAGCATTTCACGTCCGGTAACGAAATCTACTGGATGCAAAGCTTCAAAACCGACGTGAAGCCCTTTGGGCCCTACGTAAACCGCAACGACTTTGCAGGATTCGTGGAGTTGACGCTGCCCATCGGGCTGGCGCTCATGATTTTTCGTGGCGCGCATAAGGATTTGTTTCCGCTTTTGACGCTCTTTACGGTGGTTCCGATTAGCGCGGCCATATTATCTAGCTCGCGGGGCGGGATCACGAGTATCGCGTTTGAAATAGCAGTTCTGTTGCTTCTGGCGATCAGATGGCGAGGAGCGTCGCGAAAGAGGCGCGACTCGCGCAAGCTGGCGTTCGGGCTGATCGCGCTAGTGGCGCTCTCGTTTATCGCCTGGGTTGGCGTCGGCAGAACGATCGAGCGATTCTCAAGTTTGGACCATCCCGCGGTCACTTTTTCGCGCCGCATTTCCATGGCTCGCGGGGCGGTGCGTATCTTTTTAGCGCATCCGATAAAAGGATGCGGCCTGGGAGCCCTGGTGGACGTCTTCCCGCTTTACGAAACCGCTTACGACGGCAGAGTAGTGGATCACGTTCACAATGATTACCTTGAAGCGCTCGCCGAAGCGGGAATATTAGGCGGAATTTGCGGTCTGAGCTTCCTGTGGCTGTTGTACCGCGAAGCACGGAGAAATTTGGGAGGCGATCAAGGGAAATTTTCGCGCGCGTTACACGCGGGTGCCGCCGCCGCTGTTTGCGGACTGCTGTTACATAGTTTCGTGGACTTTAATCTGCATATCCCCGCCAACGCACTTCTGTTTTTGCTGCAAGTCTCAATACTGGCCTCTCCGCCACTGCCACCGGCTGCATCTCCCCGCTCGCGCCAGCCTGTATCCGAGGGCGAGTGCGAAGGCAAGAATATGGCTGTATCACCTTGATTCTTGGGACCGTCGACGCTAACGATGGTTCGCAGTTTGCGATCGGTTCATTCGAGCGACTGCCATGAGCGAGGGTCCCGGTGCGGAGGAAGAAGTCCGTCCAGCCTGCCATGCAGCATATCGATGAGTGCACGCGTGGCTCGTCGAAACCCTTGATTGACATCAATAAGTTCGCTAGGCATAGTGTTTGCGGGGTTATCTCTAGCGATGTTAGCGACGGTCCGCCGGCTTTTGGCCGTGACGGGGGCGAACCTTCTTTGGCTGGCGGTTGCATTTGCCTTGTTCAGCGTACAGGCCTCGTTTGCTCAGAAGCAGAGCGCGACCGAGAAGCAGGATGAGACTGCTCAGCAGACGAACGCAAAAATCCAGCAGCTGGCAATCTTGGCGCGAGCGCGTGGGACCGATACCACCGTCGGGAGCGGCGACCTTCTTCACATCGATGTTTTCGATGTTCCTGAGCTGTCGTGCGACGTCCGGGTGACCGATTCTGGCGACATCAGCTTTCCTCTAATCCCTGCTCCAATTCCTGTCGCCGGGCTGACACCCTTTGCATTGCAGTCGAAAATGCAGCAACTTCTGATTGAAAATGGCCTCGTATCGCATCCGCAGGTTTCGGTGTTCATTAAAGAGCAGTACAGCCAACCGGTAAATGTTATCGGCGCGGTGGGACATCCCATCGTGTATCAAGTTATGGGTCCAACGAATCTTCTGCAGGTTTTGGCGGCTGCCGGAGGTATTTCGGATGATGCCGGCAGCGTGGTGATTGTCACGCGTCCGGTACGGGATGACACGCCGCGCGAAAAGCCTGCGAGTGCGAGCACCGGTCCTTATACAAACGATCAAAAGATCACGATTCGAATCCAAGACCTACTGGAATCAGGCGATTCAATTTACAACATTCCGATCTACGGCGGCGACACTGTAACGGTGCCGCACGCCGGAATCGTTTATGTTCTAGGCTCCGGTGTCGCTCAGCCGGGTGGATACGTGCTGCAAGGGCACGGACAACAAGTGACGGTGCTCCGAGCCTTGGCCCTTGCACATGGACTCACCAGTTTCGCAAAGGCAAATTCCGCTGTGATTCTACGCAACAACCCCTTAACGGGACATCGAGACGAGATACCGGCGCGACTGAAACAAATCGAAAAGCATAAGTCCGAAGATATTCCACTGAAATCGAATGACATTTTGTACGTGCCGGACAGCGCGGGGAAAAAAGCCTTGGCACGGGGCGCGCAGGCCGCGCTGGGCGTCGGCACTGGCGTAGCGATTTACCGATTGCCTTAGTCGGATTCCGTCAGAGCCAGCCCTGCACGGGCACGAAGGATTTGTAGTTGATGGAAGACGCTTCCAGATTCTCGATTCGCGACCGCAAGCTTTCAGACACGCTTGCGGTAATACCTGCTCCATCGGCTTTGCCTTGGGAGCAGATGCCCCGCGAACCACACCTACTCGATTATCTGATCGTTCTGCGTAAGCATCAGTGGTTAATCTTGACGTTTTTTCTTACGGTGGTCACGGTGGTGACCATAGCTTCTTTCAAAATGAAGCCGGTGTATCGGGCGACTGCGCTCGTCGAGGTAGACAAGGAAGCACAGAACGTCCTTCCTTTCCAAACGGAAGACGCCTATAGCGAGTTCATGGATACGGAAGACTATACCGTCACGCAGATGAAAATTTTGCAGAGCGAAACTCTGGCGCTCGATACGATCAAATCCTTGGACCTTGCGAGTAACTCGGAATTCGGCGGAGCGCCGAGTGGCCATCTCGCTCAGCCAGCCGCTGGTGGCGACAAACGTCCCGCGATTCTGGGCGAGTTCCTTGGGCGCTTGGGCGTTAGCCGGGTACCGAATAGTCGACTGATCGAGGTTTCGTTTTCAGCGGAGAGTCCGCAACTGGCGGCCAGCGTTGTTAATGCTCATCTGCAAAACTTCATCGAGCAGAATTTCAAAAGCAAATACGATGCGACCACGCAGGCGTCAGGCTGGCTCTCCTCGGAGCTCGAAGAGCTCAGGCTGCAGGTCGAAAAATCCGAAGACGCCCGCCTTGCCTACCAGCGCGAAAACCAAATTTGGCAGATTGACCAGAAGCAGGACATTACTACCGAAAAGCTGGCGGACCTGAGCAAGGCGGTCACCGATGCCCAAACAGATCTCGCCCAAAAAGAGGCAGACTATCGCATGGCGGTAGGTGGTGATGTGGACGCGTTGGCCGCCACGCGCAGTGACTCGGTAATTCAAGACCTGCTCAAGCGCAAGTCGGATCTGGATGAGAACTACGCCCAAGCGGTTAACCAGTACGGCCCGAATTTTCCAAAGGTAGTGCTGATCACCGACCAGCAAAAGGAAGTGGAGCAGGACTTAGCCAAAGCCCGTAAGGCAGTAATTGATGGCGTTCGCCAGGACTACGAAACCGCCCGTCAGCGTGTCGAACTCTTGCAGGACGAGGTAAACGCGCAAAAAGCTGACGCGAATGAAATGGCAGAAAAGCTGGTGCAGTACAACATTCTCCAACACGACGCCGATGCAAATAAACAGCTCTACGACAGCCTGCAGGAGAAGCTTAAAGAAGCCAGTATCTCGGCCGGCTTGCGTTCCAGCAATATTCGCATTGTGGACCCGGCGCTTGTGCCTACCACGCCGTCGGCACCGCAGAAGACGCGAAATATTTTGCTGTCAATTTTGGTGGGCCTAGTCGGAGGCATTGGTCTTGCTGTGTTTCGGGAATATCTCGACAACACGGTGAAATCGCCGGACGATATCGAATCTTTGACGGGGTTGCCCTCCCTGGCGGTAATTCCGGCGCTTCCTGGAGGCAATGGCCGGCACGGCCGGCTTTCGCGTCTGGTCGGTAACGGGATGCCAGAGGAAATCGCATCGCCGCGTGTTGAGCTTCTCTCATACGTGCAGCCTAAATCCCAAATTTCAGAGGCGTTTCGTGCCTTGCGAACTTCCCTGCTGCTTTCGCAGGCCGAGCATCCTCCACAGGTCATTTTGGTAACGAGTGCACTGCCACGCGAAGGCAAGACCACGGCTGCGGTGAATCTGGCCGTCACTCTAGCGCAGCTTGGAGATCGCACGCTGCTGATGGACTCCGATTTGCGAAAGCCTGGAATCCGGAGAGCACTCAATATGACGGTGGGCAAGGATGGCGGGTTGAGTTCGTACCTTGCCGGAGTAAGCAGCCTTGACGAAGTTACGATCCCGCATCCGGCAATCAGCAACCTGAGTGCCCTTACGACGGGACCGGTACCCCCAAGTCCTGCCGATTTGCTGTCGTCGCACCGCATGCGCGATGCTTTGACTGAATTGCGGCGCCGCTTCAAATTCATCGTAATCGATTCGCCGCCGATTATGGCCGCTACCGACGCTGTGATTCTTTCCGCGCTCACGGATGGCGTGCTGCTGGTTGTGCGTAGCGGCTCCACTCCCAAGGAAGCCTTCACGCGGTCGCGCGACCTCCTATCCGCTGTTAAGTGCCGCCTGCTGGGCGTGGTACTGAACGGAGTGGATTCAAATGCCCCGGATTATTACTACTCGTATCGCTACTATCCGTACGCATATGGCTACGGATATGGCGAGGATGTCGATAATGTTGGGCGGTACTCGGTCAAATTGGACGACACAACGAAACACTCGACCTAGGAGAAAGCCTTGCGGCACCTGATCACTGGAGGGGCTGGCTTCATTGGTTCGCATCTAGCGGAAGCGCTGCTGGCGCGCGGAGATGAAGTATTCATTCTGGACGATCTCTCCACTGGCAGCGTGGAAAATGTCCGTCACCTGAAGGCTCATACGCGATTTCACTATTCCTTCGATTCGATCACCAATAAGTCCTTGCTTGCGGAGTTGGTTGACGAATCGGATGTGGTCTTTCATTTGGCCGCCGCCGTCGGTGTGCGGCTTATTGTCGAAAGCCCCGTTCGAACGCTCGAAACCAACGTTTATGGCACGCAACTCGTGCTGGATGCGGCGTCCAAGAAGAAGAAACTCGTTTTCACGGCATCGACATCCGAGGTGTACGGAAAAAGCGAGAAAGTGCCGTTCCACGAAGACGCCGATCTGGTCCTCGGACCCACAACGAAGGGCCGCTGGAGCTACGCGGCGTCGAAGGCGCTCGACGAATTCCTGGCCCTCTCTTACTGGAAGGAAAGGAAACAGCCGGTTATCATCGCGCGGTTTTTCAATACTGTGGGGCCCCGCCAGACCGGGCGGTATGGGATGGTTTTGCCGAACTTTGTGCGGGAGGCGATCGAGGGTTCCCCCATCACCGTGTATGGCACGGGCCGACAATCGCGCTGCTTTTGCGACGTGCGCGACACGATCCAGGCAATTTTGCGACTGCTTGCTACGGATCGGTCGGTGGGAGAAGTCGTCAATATCGGAACCGACGAAGAAGTTTCCATCGAAGGTTTAGCCCGCGTGGTGACGGAGCGCACGAAAAGCAATTCACCGATCACCTACACTCCCTACGATCAGGCCTACGAACCTGGTTTCGAGGACATGCAGCGGCGCGTTCCTTCACTGGAAAAACTGGAAAAGCTCACGGCCTTTCGCCCGTCCACGCCGCTTGCCGAAATTGTTGATCGCGTGGTGGCTCATTTTCACAGCAGATTGGCGCCAGAGCCGATCACCGTGGTGAGTGCGGTGTCCACCGCCGCGGGCGTCAAATGACCGGCCGAAACCGATTGGATTTCTCTGACTGATCATTGCGAGCTAATTCGCTTTGCCCGAGCCGATGAGTAGGCGCGGTCGCAGGAAACGAAGAGGGTAACCCACCAGTGAGTTCGCCGCCTGCTCTGCCGCCGGACGCTGGTAAACCGTCGTCACCGTTCTCTGCTCGGCCCCACGATCGAGCCCGGCCCGTCCTCCTGACATACGGATTTTTGGCTTTAGTCGTGGCGGGAATTTTGACGCGGCTACTGGTGGTCCTCCTTGCCGATAACCGCCTAAATCCTCCGTGGGGAGGGCTAGGAGACGCGCCCGCGTATTTCCTCCTGGCTCATAACATCGCTACCGGAAAGGGATATGCGTATGCGGGCTTCGCGACGGCCTATCGGCCGCCGATCTACCCTTTGCTGCTTGCCGGCGGAATCAAAGTTTTCGACTCCCACGCGTTCGAAGCCGTTCGGCTGGTGCAATTCTTGATGGGCCTTGCGGTCGTGTACCTGTGCGCGTCCGTTGCTGGGAATCTGTTCGGTAAGGATGAGAAACGGGCAGCTCTGGTGCTAGCCCTGTTCTTTCCTACGCTCGTGATAATGACCGGAGACATCTTGACCGAGGCAACCGCGACTCTGATTTCGGCTTTGTTTCTTTATCTTTTTGTACGCTTTTTCCAACGGCCCAGTTGGGCAATCCTGGCTGGCCTGTCTGTCTGCGTTGGAGTCGCGACGTTGATTCGGTTTAATATGGCGCTTTTGGGAATCGTGGTTTTGGCTGTTGTTCTTCTCCAGCAAAAGACTTTGCCGAAATGGCGGGCCGCCGCGCTGATGATTTGCCTATCCGGCTTGGTGGTATCTCCATGGCTAGTTCGCAACTACAGGGCTTTTCACGGTAGGTTGCTATTGTCCACGGAAAGCGGTCCGGCTGCCGTCATGGGCGTGCTGACGCCTCAAGGCCGCGCATTGCCCGGGGATTCCGCCAGGCTCCGCCGCGCTCTCGGCTGGGTTCCGCCGGCGGATATTGAGACCAATGCTCCGAGCCGCGCCCAGTTCGGAAGCGAAGCGGAGCTGAATCGCAAGGCTTGGAGAGTGGCATTTGGTCTTTGGCGGCACACCGGCTGGCGGTTGGTTCCGCTGACCCTGGAGAAGCTCTCCTACTTTTGGCTCAGCACCGACCAGCTCTTATGGACCCGATCCTTCCGGCCGCTCGTGCGTGCCGCGCGCGCAGGCGGAGTGCTAGTCTATTGGGTGCTGCTGGCTTTCGGAATTGCGGGTTGGTTTCGTTTGCGCTCGCGTTCGTCGGGTTTGGCTCGCGTTTTTTTGTTCTACGTTATTCTGGCGACAGTTCTGCATGTGCCGTTCAACATGAACACGCGCCTTCGCATGCCGTTCATCGATCCTTTGCTTGCAATTTTGGCGGCAGGACAGCTATCGTTTTTCAATCGGCGCGCGTCTCCGGTGCGCGAATCGGCGCAGGGTTTAACGTCCAGTGAGGCGCGATGAACTCCTCACCTGCTACCGACCGAAAATCGCGCGCGGCCTCTCCGACCGCGCGTGACGGCGGGACGTCCCTATTTAATTCGGTGACGCGCGGACCGATCAAGCGGCTGGTGTGTTCGGCGCTCTTCATCGCAGCCGCTGCGCTCGCTGTTCGCCTGGCGGTTTTGTATCTGGTTTGGCATAGAGCCGCGCCCGCCGACTTCAGCGGCCCCTTTGGCTACGAGGCGGGTTGCGTAGCCAAGTCGATCGCGTCGGGCAAGGGTTTCAGCTCGCCCCTCCCACTAGTGGAAACCGGACTAACGGCATACCTGTGTCCCATTTACCCGTATCTTTTAGGAGGGATTTTCAAAATTTGGGGCATTTACACCTTTAAGTCTCACGTCGTCGCCCAGGCGCTCAACTGTCTTTTTTCCGCGCTCACGGTCGTTCCGATCTACGCGGTAGCTAAACGCTCGTTTGGCTTGGGAACCGCCGCCCTCGCTTCCTGGCTATGGGTTATTTTCCCGAACGCATGGCACATTCCAATCGCATACGTCTGGGATACGTCGCTAACTGCGCTTTGGTTCGCTCTGCTCTTATGGGCCACATTTGCCTTGCGGGAGCGTCGTAGGATTGTCGCCTGGGTCGGATACGGAGCACTTTGGGCCCTCGGCGCGCTGATCAATGCCACGATCCTTTCCGTGATGCCTTTCTTCTTCCTCTGGCTCGTCTGGCAAGCTCGCGAGCAATCGCGCCGATGGCTGCTGTCTGTCCTTGTGGCGGCTCTAGTCACGATTGGCGGAATCGGATCATGGACCATCCGGAACTATCGCGTATTCGGAGAATTCATTCCGCTGCGCTCCAATCTCGGCCTCATGCTGTGGCTCGGGAACAATCCGGGTCCCGTAGGCGTGGACGCTGTCGTGCAGACGGCGGTCTACAACCGATCCGAGGCCGACGCATACAAACGTATGGGTGAACTCCCGTACATGCAACTACACCAACGGAAAGCACTTTCCTTCATACGCTCGCATCCCGGTGTAACACTGAAGCGCTCCGCCAGCCGTGTTTTTGGGTATTGGTTAAACGTCACCGACCGGTCACACGATCATTTGTCTAGCGATCCTCTGTACGTAAAGGCCCTCTTTCTATTGAACGCGGCATATGTCTTATTTGCGTGGCTTGGCGCTGGAATGGCGCTGCGATCGAGGAATCGCTACGCTGCGCTCTACGTTGCGATATTGCTGGTTTTCCCGCTAGTCTATTATCTGACGGAGGCCACCGTGCGGTACCGCTTCCCGATGGCCCCCATTCTAACTATCCTCGCGGTGTATGGTGCCTGTTGCGTTATGGCGCCTTCAGTCGTGGGCAACCCAAATTGACTGACGAACGATTGGTGGCTTCCGTATCCGAATCCGAGAGACCTCAATCGGAGGCGATGGAACTATCGGTTGTTATGCCTTGCCTAAACGAAGCCCGCACGCTCGACATTTGCATCGGCAAAGCGCTCGCGTCCATTGAGAAGCTAGGCATACGCGGCGAAGTCATCGTTGCTGATAACGGCAGTACGGACGGCTCGCAGGCCATCGCCGCAAATCGTGGCGCACGCGTAGTGCACATCAATAAACGCGGATACGGCAGTGCATTGCGAGGCGGAATTGCGGCGGCTCGCGGCAGGTACATCATTATGGGTGATGCCGACGACAGTTACGATTTCACACGTTTAGATGATTTCGTCGCCGAGTTGAACAAGGGCTACGACCTCGTTATGGGAAATCGTTTCGAGGGAGGAATTCGCCCCGGTGCGATGTCTCCGCTGCACCGATTTTTGGGCAATCCTGTTTTAAGCTCGATTGGCCGCTTGTTCTTCAAATCACCGATTCGGGATTTCCACTGCGGAATGCGGGGGTTTCGTAAGGAAGCGATCGACACGCTGGACCTACAAACAATCGGGATGGAGTTCGCCAGCGAAATGCTGGTGAAGGCTACGCTCTTCCACCTGCGAATCGGGGAAGTCCCTACCACCCTTTCACCCGATGGCCGGGGGCGTCCCCCGCACTTGCGAACGTGGCGGGACGGCTGGCGACACCTTCGCTTCCTCCTGCTCTACAGCCCGCGCTGGCTGTTTCTCTATCCAGGTATTTTCCTTTTCACACTCGGAAGCGCGATAACCGTTTGGTTGTTGCCCGGTCCCCGGAAGGTCGGAGATGTGACGTTCGATATTGATACGCTGCTCTTTGGCGCGATGGCGATTTTGCTAGGATTCCAGTCCCTTAATTTTGCCGCGTTCAGCAAAATCTTCGCAATAACTGAAGGGTTGCTGCCCGAAGATCCGCGTTTGAGCCGCGTTTTCCGGTACGTCACTCTCGAGGCCGGCCTGACCGTCGGGTTGCTGCTCGTACTTTTCGGCAGTGGATTGTGGGTCTTCGGTCTCAGCTTTTGGCGGGCTCATCACTTTGGGCCGCTCGACCCGGAAAAGACTCTGCGAATCGTAATTCCCGGGTTCGTTTCACTCACGTTGGGAATCGAGATTGTACTATCGAGCTTCTTCACCAGCCTTTTGGGCATGGGGCGCCGATGAACACCCCGAGCCCGCCTTCCAAACAGGTGCCCGGCGTACTCGGTGTGGTCCGAGTTTTGCACGGGAAGACTGTTTTCGGCCGGAGGGTTCGGGTCTTGGCAAGGCACCTAGCTGGTCTGATTCCAGCAGGGTCCCATGTGCTTGACGTCGGCTGCGGGGATGGGGCGATCGATCACCTCATTTCGCAGAACGTTCCTGGCGTTTACGTCGAAGGCATAGACGTCCTTGTCCGGCCCACAAGTCACATTGCAGTTCGGCCGTTCGATGGCCTCACGATTCCATGTCCCCAGGACAGTTTCGACGTCGTGATGTTTGTCGACGTTCTCCACCATACGCGCGATCCCCTCGCCCTGCTTCGAGAGGCGGCGCGAGTAGCCAAGACCATTCTCATCAAGGACCATACTCAGGAAGGCATTTTGGCCGGCCCGACCTTACGTTTCATGGACTGGGTCGGCAACGCGCCCCACAGAGTCGTCCTTCCATATAATTACTGGACCCGGGCGCAATGGAACGAGGCACTCCGCGCTGTCGGCCTGATGGCAACGCGAACGGAGATACAGTTGGGGCTATATCCAGCCCCAGCCTCTTGGCTCTTCGACCGGAAACTCCATTTCGTTGCCAAGTGGGAACGAATTCGCGACGCCGGTATCCACGCGTCCCCCGCCTACTCCATCTCTGATCTATAGGCTATGGGAACCTACACCCGTTGGAATCACCACTGCACTCCTGGATAGAGGCTCGGGATCCGAAACGCCCGGTACGCATTCTGGCCCGTGACGTGCATCTCCCAAACTGCTTGAGGCGGCGTAGTCTTGGTTACTTCGAATATATTGGAGCCGCTGCCGAGAGCGCACTCGTCGAATTCCATATCGCCATTCGCGAGCAGGCGGGAACTTCCGCCCCAATACGAATAAATGGGCGACAGGTTGTTTACCCACTCGAGCGTCGCCGTTTTGGCCGCCTCGTCGATTTGAATTATCGGCACGCGGCTGTAGCACGGTGGCAAGGGGGAGGCACCGCAAACATCGCCGCTGGAATCCAGCACCCGGTTGTCGCCATTGTCGAACATCGTCATCTGAAAGGTTCCACTACTGTTGCTGCTGATCACATTCGCGTCGTGTTGCGCGTAAAACCAGTCGACGGGATCAGTGCCATTCATCAGCGTGAAATCACCTTGATATCCCAGTTTCCAAAGGATGTTGCCTGTTCCGGTGCCGTTGTCGTAGTCGATCTTTATCACCCAATACTGATGCCGGATAGAGACGATCAGATCGCCATCATCGGGCGAATAGACGATGGCGTTCGTGTGGGTCCAATCTGGAAACATCATGGGATGGCGGTTCACATCAAGATGGTCGAACTCAGACCAAAGCCATACCGGTTTATGATTTTGGTCCAGGTCGATCAGCACGTCGCCCGTGACCGTCACTGGATTGGGATATCCCGTCAATCCAGTCTCTACTTTTTGTGCTGACGCAATGACGATCCAATGTCCATTCGGAAGTATTGCTACATCGTGGTGAGTGCCGACGACGGTGATGTTGCAACCCGCGCATGTCGCTGCAGCCAATTCCTGATTCAGCTGTGCTGCCGTTAGCGACCACACCACGTTACCGCCGAGATCAACCTCCTGCATTACCGAACCGTTTCCATCCACCGAGCCTGCACCGGCGAAATTCATTAGAAAGTCACCATTAGGCAGTAACTTGATCGGATCTAAAACGGTGTCAGCGGTCAGACCTGGGTCGTACGCCCAGAGCACGTTGCCAGCCAGGTCCGTGACCACGGGCTTGAGCACTGTGTTTCCAGATAGGTTGACCAGAGAAAGCAACTCCACTCCGCTTTGCGGTGACATTCCCGGCGCAGTCGTGGCCGTAACCGATGGCAACTCGGCCGATGGGAAAGCGGTGGTCGTGAAGGTATGATCGCTGTCGTCGACGCTTAGTGAACCACCCGTAAATTGAACTACCGCCCGCATATGATAGAGCGTGTTCGCCAGCATTCCCGCCACGTAGATGCTGACCGGCCCGCCACCGGTGGGCGTGGGCTGCGTCCAAGTGGTTTTTCCATAGCCCGTATCGGTGCCGAATTGAATGGACACATTCGCGTCTGCTGGCGGATCGATCGTGTATTGAGCCACTTGCGGCTCGTTGGTGCTAGTCACGACCCCCGGAGCCATCACGGACGCCGTAGCGGATGCGGTTGCATTTTTGTTGCGAGTGCTGGTCGCCATTATCGTAGCCGTCGTATTCTGCGTCACGCTCGGCGCCGAATAATCGCCATTCGCGTCGATGGTCCCGGTGCTCGACGTGCCCCCCGCGACTCCGTTCACCGACCATGTGACGCCGGAGTTCCCGCCGCCCATGACGGTGGCGGTGAATTGTGTCGTCTGCCCCGCGCCTACGAACGCGGTCTGCGGTGAAACCGAGACCTCGACGGATTTATTCCCGGACCCGCAGCCAGCCAGAAAAACGAAAAGAAAGGTAACACCAAGAAAACGGACGGAACTGGATGTGCCACGCATCATCGGACTCCCAAGTTATTGAATTGAGGGATCGCGGGGCTGGAGCCCGGCGAGATCATATCAAGGTTGCCGCAAAAGTAGTTTTCCTAATTTTGCGCGCACTGTCCCATCATCTCGGCTTGTCGTCTGTTTCCGACACGGCTGTCAGTTTGAGCCTGTCAGTCGAAAGTTGCCTCCAGCACCCGGCAACGTGCTGGATTCAAACCCACTGAGCATCCGGCGCAATTCAGGTGGCGGCGGGATCTTCGGATGCATCACAATGAGAGTAACAGTCCGTTGAACTGCGCATCTAACTGGCGAATAATGCTTCCTGCTCCCTTGCAGTGGCAGTGACGAAGACCTCGTGGAAAGGAGGAGCCCTTTGGGTAGCATTCCAGCCGGGAGCCGCGTGGAAGCAGGGCGCACGCCGAGGCGAGTGGCCGAGGTAACTTCTGCCTTCGGCGAGATCTCGGACGGCAAACGCCCATCTACGACGCTCTCAGTAATCGTCCCGGCCTACAACGAACAGTACCTAATCGGATCCAGTCTGGCGCGGCTCGGAGTATTGGGCGAGTCGCCGCTGCTTGAATCTGTGAAGATCATCGTAGTGGACGACGGTTCTTCCGATGGAACCGCCGAGGCGATCCGTGTTTTTCGCGAATCCATCGAATCGCGCGAAGCGGACCCCAAAATCACGTGGATATGGCTGCGTCACTCCCAAAACCACGGCAAGGGCGCCGCGATACGCACTGGGCTGCAGCACGTTGATACCGAATTGGTCGTAATGCACGACGCCGACCTCGAATACTTGCCCCGCGATCTGCTGTCCATGGTCGAAGTGTTTCTCAGCGAGGAGGCTGACGCGGTTTTCGGCTCGCGGTTCATGTCCGGCGGCCACAAGCGGGCGCTTTTCTTCCGGCACGCCCTTGGAAATAAGTTGCTTACATTTCTCTGCGACTTGGTTTGCGACCTGAATCTCACGGATATGGAAACCTGCTACAAAATGGTCCGCTCCGAGCTGCTCAAGAGTATTCCGCTCGAAAGCTCCACATTTGATGTGGAACCTGAACTGGCTATCAAACTAGCGAAGCGGGGCAGCCGCATTTTCGAAGTGCCGATCAGCTATTCCGGCCGTACATACGGCGAAGGGAAAAAGATCGGCTGGCGCGACGGCTTCCGCGCTCTTTGGGCCATCCTGCACTACGCGGCTTCTGGGAAGATCTACATCGAGGACGCGCACGGTGGCGAGATTCTCGACCGCCTGAATCGCGCGCCGCGTTTCAATCAGTGGATGGCGGATTTGATTCGCCCGTACATAGGTGATCGTGTCCTCGAGATTGGGGCTGGAACCGGCAACCTTTCAATGGAACTGATGCCTCGCAGCGTGTACTGGGCGACCGATGTTAACCAACACTATCTCGATTACCTGTTAAAATTGCGCGCCACTCGTCCCTATATGCGCGTGGCCTTCACAAACGCGGCCGATCAGGCTACTTATCCGGCTGGGCAGTCGTTTGATACGGTTGTGTGCCTCAATGTGGTCGAGCACATCCAGGACGACATCGCCGCGCTTCGCAACATCCGCAATGCATTGGTCGATCGCGGGCGCGCCATCGTTTTAGTTCCCTGCGGTCCCTGGCTATTCGGCACCCTCGACGAGGTGCTGGGTCACTTCCGCCGTTACACTCCGGATGAATTGGCTTCTGTGTGTGGAGAAGCCGGCTTTCAGGTTGAACAAATCCTGAAGTTCAACAAGCCTGGCGTGGCCGCCTGGTGGATTAACGGCCGCGTTCTGCGACGAAAGACGTTTGGTTTGGCGCAAATTCGAATGCTTAATATCTTGACGCCGCTCTTCCGACTGATGGATTCCTGGCTGCCGCTTCCGCCGCTCTCGCTTGTCGCGATTTTGCGGAAAGATGATGCCGACGTGCCAGAAGCTTCAAGCGACGGACGGCTTCTCGTAACGCCATTGGCCAAGACGTGAAACGCGCGACAAACTGCACGACTTCCGCTCATGGCCCCCAAACGTGCACCTGACCCCAGAACTATCGGCAGGCTCACGAAAGTACTCTCGGTATCAGCTCGCCTTGTTGGTTATATTTCTTTTGACTCTGCCGCTGCTGAATCCCTGGGTCCGAGGCGACGGCGTTGGCTACTACGCCTATGCCCGCTCGCTGTTGATCGAGCATAAGCTCGACTTCCGGCAGGACTGGCTGAGGTCGAATGCCAGTTTCCGAATGGACCGCGTCGACTCCGATGGACAAATTGCCCCCAGTCAATATACGGTGACCGGTCATTTAGATAATCATTTCTCGATTGGCCCCACGATTTTGTGGGCTCCCTTCTTGGTGGCCGCGCACGCGGGCGTCTTGCTCTGGGATCGTTTCGGCGGCCATATAGCCGCTGACGGCTTCTCGCGCCCTTATCTTTTCGCCATGGCGTTTAGCACCGCCCTCTATGGATTCATCGCCCTGATGATTTCTTTCGGATTGGCGCGGCGGTTTGTCCCGGAACGCTGGGCACTCCTGGCGACGTTGGGCATCTGGTTCGCCAGTTCCCTGCCGGTGTATATGTACTTCAATCCGTCATGGTCACACGCCCAATCGGCATTCACGGTCGCTTTGTTCGTTTGGTACTGGCTGCGGACGCGCGGCAACCGTAACCTAGCCCGGTGGGCGCTTCTGGGCGTGCTCGGCGGATTGATGTTAGACGTCTATTACCCGAGTGCCTTTCTGCTGCTTTTTCCGGCCTTCGAGTCGCACACTTCTTACTGGTCTGACTTCCGACGAAGATGCGTGGCTGATGCCGCTCATCTATTACTTAAGAATCTGGTCTTCAGCGCTGCCCTCGTAGCGGCTTTCCTGCCCACTTTGATAACGAAAAAAATCGTCTACGGAAGCTACTTTGAGACCGGGTACGACTATCATTGGCACTTAAATTCCCCGGCATTCTTTCAGGTGTGCTTCTCCTCCGATCACGGGCTCTTCACATGGACTCCCATCCTGATTCTATCGATCGCGGGCCTCGTCCTCCTGCAGCGGTATGACCGTCGTTTTGGCTGGTATTCTCTATTCATCTTTGCAGCCTTCTTATACTTCATCGGATGTTACCCGGATTGGGACGGCCTCTCGTCCTTCGGCAACCGGTTCTTTATTTCGCTGACGCCTCTTTTTGTCATTGGCCTAGCCGCCTGCTTTGATCTGATCGGCCGTGCTCTGCGCGTCCGGAACGGGACCATTCTCTCCGCAGGTATCACGGCGGCCCTCGTACTATGGAACGCTGGACTGATCTTCCAATGGGGAATGCATTTGATTCCTCCGCGCGGACCAATCTCCTGGCGAGAGGCAGCTTATAATCAAGTAGCTGTCGTGCCGCAAGAAGCGACTTCCGCCTTGACGGCGTATTTCATGCGGCGCGCTAGTCTGATGCAGCAAATTGAGCGCATCGATGTCAACCAGATGAAATCGCAACAGGAGCGTCCGGCCGAATGAGCTCCACGCCTGTCATCTCAACTGCTGATTCGACTGCTGCTCACGAGGCGCGGCCCCCAGTCCTTCATATTCGGCCTCCGTCCGGTTGGTGGGCCATTCCTTTCGGGGAGTTGTGGACCTGCCGTGAACTGCTTTATTTTTTCGTATGGCGCGATATCAAAATCCGCTACAAGCAAACGGCGATTGGTGCGGCCTGGGCCATTTTGCAGCCGTTCCTGACCATGCTCGTCTTCACTCTGTTTTTCGGTCGCCTCGCGCACATCCCTTCGGACGGAATGCCCTATCCGATCTTTTATTACAGCGCCTTGTTGCCGTGGACGTACTTTGCGACCTCACTGCAGAATGCCACGAACAAAATCGTCGAAAATCAGAACGTCATCACCAAAGTTTATTTCCCGCGACTGATGCTGCCCATCTCGGCTGTTTCCGCTAGCCTTTTGGACTTCGCCATCTCGTTCATGATGTTTATCGTTTTGATGGTTTACTACTCGGTGCGTCCTACTTGGGATCTCCTGTTTTTGCCGGTGTTTCTGCTTCTCGCGTACGCAACGGCCCTCGGTGCCGGTCTGTGGCTTTCAGCTCTTAATGCCATTTACCGGGACGTTCGTTACGTGGTTCCGTTCCTCATCCAATTCTGGCTCTTCGCTTCGCCAGTTGCTTATGCGAGCTCGCTGGTCCCGGCGAAATGGCGCTGGCTGTATGGCCTCAATCCTATGGCAGGGGTCATCGAGGGTTTTCGCTGGTGTCTCACCGGTCGCGGTGCGGCTCCTGGTCGTATGCTGTTCGCATCCTCGCTCGTGGTAGTTGGCGTCTTGACTAGTGGATTGCTATATTTTCAGCGGATGGAAACGACCATCGCCGATGTGGTGTGACCCGTCACATAATCGAACGGGCAGAAGGCAGCTGTGTCAGCCATGAGCCAGCCGGTCATTCTCGTCAATAACCTCGGCAAGCGTTACCGCATCGGCGAGCGAGAACGCTACTCGGCGCTGCGGGATGTGCTGGCGCGTCCCTTTAGCTCTTTGTCGCGCCGCAAAGAAGGCCAAAAGAGAGCCGATCTCTGGGCCCTCAAGGACCTTTCCTTCGAAGTTCGCGAAGGCGAAGTTCTCGGCCTTATTGGCCGCAATGGAGCCGGCAAAAGTACTCTCCTGAAGATCCTTTCGCGAATTACCAAACCCACGGAGGGCTCCGCCGAAATTCGCGGGCGTGTCGGCAGCTTGCTTGAAGTCGGCACCGGCTTTCACCCTGAACTCACCGGCCGCGAGAATGTTTTCCTCAATGGCGCGATTCTAGGAATGAGCAAGCGCGAAATTCAGCGCAAGTTCGACGAGATAGTGGCGTTCGCCGAAGTCGAGCGATTTCTCGACACCCCCCTAAAATATTACAGCAGCGGCATGCAAGTTCGTCTTGCTTTTGCCGTCGCCGCGCATCTCGAGCCTGAAATTCTCTTCATTGACGAGGTTCTCTCAGTTGGCGACCTTTCGTTCCAGAAGAAGTGTTTGGGGAAGATGGGAGATGTTGCCAGTCAAGGTAGGACGATTGTTTTTGTCAGCCACCAGATGAATCAGATACGCCGTCTTTGCAAAGACGTCATTTGGCTCGACGGCGGCACCATCCGCGAGCGCGGCTCAACGACGCAAGTGGTTGGCAATTACGAGTCGGATGCGAGGAATCCCGACGTTACCAACTACGCGCGGTCCAGTTCCGCCCTCGCTCAATTCCTCGGATGGGAACTTGTAGGCGCGCGAGGTGACCAAGCGAACGTGTTGGATTGGGACGGTCAGGTAAAGGTTAAGTTTATCGCGAGGGTGCATGGGCAGCTCCGGAATATCCATCATGGAATCGCGCTGTACAATGACGCGCGAGAGGTCGTCTGGGGCAACGCGTTCGAGGAGCTTAGCTTCGAGCCCGGCGTGCACGAGCTGACGTGCATTCTACCTTCGCTACCCCTCCGCCCGGGCGTTTACACCTGGCGGGTCAGCCTTTATCACGACGGCCAGCGCTTGGACGATTGGGATTGTATCCCACCCATGTTCGTCTCGACCGAGCCGCTCACTCACAAGCAGGACGAGTTTGCGGGCTTGCTGAATATACCTTCTGAATTCAAATGTGAACGTGTGACAGATGGCGCATGCGTTTAATGCCAGCATGACCTCCACCGACTCATCCAGCACACGCGATCGACGAGCGCTTCCCGAGCCATCTCGGTCGATCGCCAGCCCACTCTTTCACGCTTGGCGGCGTCTTCGTGCGCGGCTCCAGATCCGCGAACGTCAAAAGATCGAATCCAAAGATCGTCGCGCGCTTCTCGATGGTTCGACCCCCATCATTCAAGATGTGTATGGCTATCGGTTTGTGGTTTACTCGCACCACCGATCGAACGTACTCGACCTTGCGCGGCACCCTACCGACCGAGCGGAGTTCGAGGTTATTCCCCGGCTCGTCCGGCGCGGCGACATCGCTTTTGATGTGGGTGCGAACGTCGGGCTCTACAGCGTTCTATTGAGCCGCCTCTGCGGGCCTCGAGGCCGAGTGTGGGCATTCGAGCCCGTGCCCGAAACCTATTGGAGGCTTCGGGAAACGCTCGCGCTAAATCGGTGCGAGAACGTCGCGCCGGTGCAAGCCGCCGTCTGCGACAAGGATGGGATGGCTACGATGAGCCTTTTCGATCCGGGCCATGCGGAGTGGAATACCTTGGGAACGCCGGAAGTGGATCCGTGCGGCAACCAGGTTCAGACTCTCGTTTCCGTTCAGGTAGCTTCTCGAAGCCTAGATGAGTTTTGCAAAAATCAAAAAATCGACCATATAAACTTTCTAAAAGTGGACGTCGAGGGTTTCGAAGTATCCGTATTCGCGGGCGCGGACAAACTTTTGCGCGACCACCGCGTGGACTTCCTTTGCTTCGAGATATCTCAGCGGCCTCTACGAAGCGCTGGTTTCAGCAGCCGGGATGTGTTCGCGGCCCTGGAGGCGCACGGCTATGCCGCGTATGCACTCGATAGGGTAAACGGTATGTTCAGGGGGCCGGTTCATGACACGCAAGAGCAGTGGACGAATTTCTTTGCCTCGCCGAACGACTTGAGGAAAATCTGAATTCGCGCTGCTCTCCGAAAATGGGTTTCATCCGCAATCGGTTGTTAAAGGGCTTATGAATTCGCCGACGATCTCGGTCTTGATCGACACGTACAACTACGGCCAGTTCATCGAGCAGGCCGTAGACAGCGTCGTCGCGCAAGACTACCCCGCGTCAAAGGTGGAGATCCTCGTCGTGGATGACGGGTCCACAGACGATACCTTTGAGCGGCTGGCTAAGTACAGTGATCGCATTCGCTATCTTCGGAAATCGAATGGCGGCCAAGCATCCGCGTTCAATTTTGGAGCGCGTGAGTCGCACGGCGATATCGTCGCATTTCTAGACGCCGACGATTACTGGCTTCCCGGAAAACTCCGTCGCGTGATACGGGAATTCGAGACCAACCCGGATGCGGGAATGGTTCACCATCGCCTGCTGGAGCTGGATACGCGAACCGGCGATTTTCGCGAGGGCAATTTTAGTGGCTTGAGTGGCGACTTCGCGGCCAGCAGAAAGTCGATTTTGTCGTTTGAGCCGACTC
Source organism: Candidatus Acidiferrales bacterium (assembly GCA_050747045.1). Classification (GTDB taxonomy): domain Bacteria; phylum Acidobacteriota; class Terriglobia; order Acidiferrales; family UBA7541; genus Palsa-295. The sequence continues at coordinate 35,706 of JBOGNC010000012.1, forward strand.
CCACGTCCAGCTTGGCGTTTCGCCGCTGCATTCTCGAAAAAATGCTTCCAATTCCCGAGACCATCACTTTCCAAGCTGATGGCTACATCCTGGGAATCGCGCCGTTTTTAGCGCCCGTCGTCGGTATCCACGACCCGCTTGCCGTATACCGCTTTCACGGGTCGAACTTATACTATCTCTCGCACACGGACAAAGAAAAGGATCGAGAAAGACTGGCGAGGCGCGCGGCTATTCTGCACTACATCGTCGAGGGCCAGAAGGATTGGTTCCGGACGCATGGCTTCGATCTGGGCCAGCCAGTGGTTCGCACTTCGCTTTGCCGATGGATCTCGCTGCTCGAAGGGGAAGGATTCGCGGTCAACTCTCCGGGACGGCTCCGCTTTGTCCGTTATCTGCTTAAAACTCATTGGAACTATCTGCCGGCGATGACCCGGCGGCACCTGGTAGTGAGCTGCATTAACACCTTCGGCGCGCTCTTCACCGGCTATCCGCGTTACCATCTTTTGGATGAATGGCGCCTGCGCGCGAAGCGGGCGCTATTTGGCGGCGCTAGTTCCGTCACGCAAAACCGAGAAGCCGTGCTTGAAAAGCCCGCACCATCCGTCACGCAGAGGCAACGGTGATGGCTCAAGGGCGGAGCGCCGCAAACGTCCCTGAATATGCCGGGAATCGCACGCAGGGGACTTCCGAAGCGCTCAGTTGTCCGGTATGCGGAAATCCGCCTACGGGCCATGCGCTCGATGTCTTCCATAGTTCTTCGCTCTTTGCCTGCGCGCAATGCGACCTACAGTACTGGCATCCGGTCGCAATGCCGGATGGCTCGTGGTACGAGACGGCGTACCAGGGCCGCGACTGTACCGCCATGCCTTTGGAGCCGGGCCACCGTTTTTTCCTCGCGGATCCCAAGGCGCCGAAGCGCGGCCATTTGCTCGATTTAGGCTGCGGCGTCGGCAATTTCGTCGCAGCAGCTAAAGACGCCGGCTTCGACGCCACGGGCATTGAGTTTGACGCCTCCGCCGTGCGTTTCGCGCAGCAGCACTACGGCCTCGAAAAGGTTTTCGCCATGCGGCCCGAGGATTTTCGCTCGACCTTTCCGCGGAAGCGGTTCGACATCGTTACATTCTTCGAGGTCCTTGAACATCAGGACGACCCTCGCCATTTTCTGGACGTGGCTGCCGGCTTTCTTGCCGATCGCGGTTATGTTGCAATCAGCGTCCCGAATCGTTGTCGCTGGCAGAAGGGCGTTGAGACGTTGGACTACCCGCCGAATCACTTGACGCGCTGGAGTCCCACAGCCCTCAAAAATTTCCTCGAGAGGAATGGCTTCGAAGTGCTCTCCATGCGGCAGGAGCCGCTCGGCGTCCGTCGCGCCGCGGAAGTGCTAAGCGCCTGCCTGCCGACGGGCCTCGCATCGCGGATCGCTGGCGGACGTGCACCCGTGATGGCGGAACTCGCCGAAATGTCCGCGGACGAGATGAAGCGGACGGTCGAGCTTGTCCAGCACCATCGGGGTTATCGGTTGGCAGGCCGTCTAGTACGCTACAAAGCTCTGGCGATCACTCCGGCAGCGGCTATGCTGTTGCCGTACTTCCGAATGCGGGGCTATACAGGGCTATATCTTTATGGCCTGGCGAGGAAGCGGTGAGTGCGTGCGGCGAACGACCGGCCGGAAGGAACGCGAATGCTGACTCGGTATGTTTGGTCGTGGCGCTGTGTTAGCGTGAATACCGAATGAAACCGACGGTCACAGTGCTGGTCGATACCTACAATCACGAACGCTTCATCGAAGAAGCGCTCGTCAGCGTCGTCGAACAGGACTTCCCTGCCGCCGAGATGGAAATCATCGTTGTTGACGACGGTTCCACAGACCGCACTCCCGAGATCGTCCGCAAGTTCGCCCCGCGCGTCCGGCTGCTGCGCAAAACGAACGGCGGCCAGGCGTCCGCTTTCAATGCTGGAATTCCAGAAGCCCGCGGCGAAATCATCGCCTTTCTGGACGGCGACGATTGGTGGGCGCGCAATAAACTCGCGCGCGTCACCGAAGCGATGGTCGCCGATGGAGAAGTCGGAATCGTCGGCCACGGCATTACCATCGTCCATCGTGACGGCACCCACCAGACCGAAGTTCTCCGCGAAGGTTTCCGGTTCCGCGCGAACA
>JBOGNC010000013.1:0-36795 GCA_050747045.1 Candidatus Acidiferrales bacterium
AGACGATCCGATTAGCGCGCTTCGAGTGGAAAGATTCGCAATACGGGTTGGGTCAATAGTTCTTCGCGCCGAGCTGATTTTGGTACGCAAAGATGTCGTTCCGGGCGTAGCGCTGGGAAACTGGTTCGGAAGAACGAGAGGGCTAGGCCGCGCCGTCGTTGAGGCCAAGCGTGTCGGGCAAACTTGTATCGGCGAGACGGATCTCCCGGAAAAGATGCAAGTTGGATGACATCACCACTCCTGGACTGAGGTGCAGGGCCGGCGGAAAGCTCACTTTGCCGGTGAGATTGTCTGCCATCAAACGCACTGCAATCTGCCCTTGGCGATGGGGATGCTGGTAGATGGACGCGGCGATTGTTCCTTTTTTGAAGTACGGCGACATTTCCAGAAACAGGTCTGTCGTAATCAGCTTTACTTTCCCGCTGAGGTTCCGGGCACCAAGCGCCCGGCACACCGGCAAACAGTTCACTGTATTCACGTAAATACCCGCGAGACTGGGGATGCGGCGAAGCAAATCAAAGGTCTTCTGGAAGCTCTCATCTTCTTCTTCGTGCCCTTCGATGACGGCGGCGATTTTTCCGCCCACGCAGTGTTGTGGAAACGCCTTCGAGAAACCGTCTGTTTTCTTGCGATGGTCTTCGGCGGTCAGCATGCCCGCTACGATGGCCACTTTTGAGCCCGCGGGGACGAATTTCCCCATTAATTCGCCCGCCAGGCACCCGTTCAAGTACGGTTCGACGCAAACTATGCTAGAACGCCGACTTTCGGGTGCATCCGTCGATACGCAGAGGACGCGGATGTCTTTTGCTTCGGCGTCATCGATCAACTGCTTCAGCTCTTTGGGATTACCCGCCGTCAGGATGATCCCATTGACGCCCTGATCGGCGAGTTGCTTGAACGCCTCCGTGTCCCCCTCACCGAGGGCATGAACGGGACGATGCACGAAATCAACGCCCAGCTGCGAGACTTGCTTCGCCTCCTCAAGAACGCCGCTCCAGAGTTGGTCATAGAAGAAATGAATCTCACGCGGGATGCACACGCCGATGCGTGCCCCCGCGCGCGTCACCGACAGGGTCCGCGCCGCCAAGTTCGGCGTGTAGCCAATCTGCCGCGCGATCTGCAAGATGCGCTCGCGCGTTTTTTCCTTGATTCCGCCGCGCCCATGTAGAGCGCGATCAACGGTACCAATGGAAACATTGGCAATTTGTGCGATCAGATGGATTCCGCGATGCTGCTTGGGCATATTGGCGGTTCCGAAGTCGACGCTTATGTTATTCCTATCCCCGACTTTTGTCGTGTGTTTCATTGAGCGTGGGACGTCATCTGCCGTGTACGATAACGATAAAGTGCTTCCAGGATTGAGCTCCGTTTTGAGCTACATCACCGGAAACAACCAGGCATGCATATGACCTGAGAGAAACGGCGGCGAAACCTGCGAGCTCCGGCAATCCACTCGCGGTGTTCTTGCTTTCGCCTTTCGCTCTAAAGGCTGTGAGCCACGTCCACAGCGGTCCGGGCCCCCGGACACGCCAACGCGCCGCGCCAAGCCGTGCGATCGGAGGCTGCTTCCGGAACTCCGTGCATTCAACACGCGGTTGACGTACGATGGCCTCGCTGCTTTTACTGCGTGCCGCCCTCTTGCCTGGTCGCGAAGGAGGGATCCTCAGATGTGGCGATTGTCCGCTTTGTTTTTGGTCTTATTTGCTCCGACAGCCCACGGGCAAATGTCCGCGAACCAGGGAAATGAAACGCTGTGCACGCTGCAAGTGGACGTCGACTCCGCGAATAAAGGGTCGCCTGCGTCCGGAGTGCGGGTCGAGATCTTTCAGGGGCTTGCCGGCGTTACGCCCTACCAAGTTAGCCTGACCAACTCATCGGGCTGGGCTGAATTCGACAATTTACTGCCGGGAGATTATCGCGTCGAGGTATCAGGCGAAGGCATCGAAACCACCAACAGCGGAAACATTCACATCGAAAATGGCCGAATTTTTCTGTCCACACTTGTTGTGGTTCGCGCAAGTACCGAAAACAATTCTGCAACAGTTCCATCGACAGGAACCGTGAGCGTCCGCGAACTCAAGACCCCGAAGGGAGCTTCTGAAGAGCTGGCACGCGGCGACGCGGAGATGGAGCACAAACACTGGAAAAAGGCGGCCGACCACTTCAAAAAGGCCGTCTCAATTTACCCGCAGTATTCGTCGGCTTATTACGACCTTTCGATCGCGTACTATCGAATGGAACAAACGGACAAACAACGAGACGCCTTAAAGAAGGCGTTGGCTAGCGACGATCTCTTCGTGCCGGCACTCGTGAGCCTCGCGCACATTCAATTCGCCGATCATAAGCTTCCCGATACCAGGGAGCTTTTGAACAAGGCGATTTCGGCCGATCCGAAGAATGTCGACGCTCTTGCGCTGCTCGTCCGAGTGGATTTCCTCCAGGGCCATTATCAGCAGACGATCGACGACGCCGAGCGGGTGCATAGCCTACCTCACGTGGGCTACGCCACTGTGCACTACACCGCGGCAGCGGCCTATCAGCGGCTGAACCGTATTCCCGAGATGGTCGAACAATTAAAGATATATTTGAAAGAAGATCCCACGAGCCCTAGCGCCAACTACGTACGCCAGACCATCGCGGCTCTGGAGAACAAGCATTAATAATCGCATGGGCGGTTCTGCGTTTTATTGAGAGCGCGCCCCACAGCGATCACCCCTCAGAACTGCTTCCGGAAAGCAGCGACGTTGACCTTCGCCCATTCGATGATGCTTGCTCCTGGGCGATTCGGATAAGGGCGGGCAAGACGTCGCCGAATGCGGACTCGTTTGTTGCTTGGCCGAAATCGAAGTACAGCCCTTTATAAAGGCCGTAGAGCCGATCATAGGTGATCTGTGCAGCAGGCTCCGGCTGGAAAACAATGTGCGGTGGGCAAACCTTGGTTTGCGCTTCTTCGATCGTCCAGAAAGTTCGGGCGGCAAGAAATGCGAAAATGGCTGAGCCAAGGCTCGTCACTTTGCGACTCGGCACGAGCACCGGGCGGCCAAGAACATTTGCGTAGACCTGGTTGAGGACAGGATTGTGCTGGGGAATGCCCCCGGCGTTGATGACGCGTTCGATGGTAATGCCGTGTTGAGCCATACGGTCGAGGATTATCCGAGTGTGGAACGCGGTGCCCTCGATGGCGGCAAATAGCTCATCCTGCGCAGAGTGCTGGAGATTCCATCCCAACGTGACACCACGGAGATTGGGATTGACGAGAATGGTCCGGTCGCCATTGTCCCAGGACAATCGAAGCAAGCCCGTCTGGCCGGCTCGGTATTTTTCAAGGCCCTCGCTCAATTTCGAGACGGACGTGGCGGCGCGTCGAGCGATGGCCTCAAAGATATCGCCAGTGGCGGAAAGCCCAGCCTCGATGCCGGTAAGGCCGGGGTGCACGCTTCCCTTCACCACGCCGCACACGCCGGGCACCAGATTCGTTTGCCGGGAAATTCCGATGATGCATGTCGACGTGCCAATCACATTGACGATGTCCTTTTCACGTGCTCCGGCACCGATAGCATCCCAGTGAGCGTCGAACGCACCCACGGGGATCGGTATTCCTCCGCGTAACCCCAACTTCTCCGCCCACCGCGGCGAAAGGAATCCGGCAATTTTGTCGGAGGTCTCGTAACTTCCCTGAAGCTTTGCGCGGACCCCGGCAAGCAGCGGATCGACCTTCGTGAGAAATTCCTCGGAAGGAATACCACCCAGATCGGGATGCCAGAGCCATTTATGTCCCATGGCGCAGACGCTGCGCTTCGCGCGAGACGGATCGGTGACGCCGCAGAGAGTGGCCGCTACCATGTCGCAGTGTTCGAATGCACTAGCGAATTGGCTGCGCTTATCTGGGTTGTGCCTCAGCCAGTGCAACAGTTTCGAGAAGCCCCATTCCGAGGAATAGACGCCTCCGCACCAGCGAATAGCCTCCATGCCCTCGCGGTGTGCCACCGCCGTTATGTCGGCGGCTTCAGCCTTGGCGCGATGGTCGCACCACAAGTAATATTCGCCGAGCGGGACCATGTCTTTGCCAACGGGAAGAACCGAAGAGCCGGTTGTATCGAGCGCGATCGATTCGACCACATCCGACGGGACGCTCGCATCGTGAAGAGCTTGACGGGTTGCAGATGCAAGGGCGCGCATATGGTCGTCATGCGATTGCGTGGCATATTCGGGATCCTCACGCTTTCGATGGAGAGGATACTCAGCCACGGCGGTGCCCAGCAATCCACGCTCGCTATCCACTAGCGAGACACGAACGCTCAAAGTGCCGAAATCGACGCCAGCGACAATCGCCATGGAAAAATGCCCCGACTCTAGTTTGAGTGCAGATACATATCCCAGCCGAGATACCGGGTGGCCGCTTCGTGGACTGCGGCGCCGACTGTGGAAAAGTTTGCCGCGACATGGTGCTCGAAGCCGTTTTCGCAGATGTAGTGGAGGAGCGTTTGCATGCGGGGAATTTCGACTACGCCGGCGCCGCCGAACGTTTCGAGTGGGTCGTCCGTGAAAGCGCCACCGCCCACGTATCCCCGCATGCGCCCCCTGCGATCGTCGGTTGAGAAGCGGGCAAAGGTCATCGCCCCCGGATGGACGAGCCCCACACACGTGCCATAAGTGTTTTCTTTACCTACCGACCCCGCAATGATCGCCTGGAAATCCATCTTCGCAGTCTTCAAAAAATGTTTCGGCAGGTTGCTGCAGTGGAAGCAAACGGCCTTGTTCGGATCGTCGCCATAGTTATTATTCCAATCGAGCAAGGCGCTGGGAGTTTCCGAGGCCAGACGCAGTGCATGCATGCTGAGCACGCCGCAAATATCCACCTCGCAAGCACTGGACATCAGGCTATCGCTCATCATGCTCATCACCGTGCAGGGAACGACGCCCAGATTCTCTTCGATTGAAGTCCAACATTGCACCGCACTGATGGCCACATCCGCCTGTTGCATCCACTCGTCGATTACTGCCCCTAATTTAGCCATTTTGACCAGCGATTCCTTGGGCACATCGTTAGTGGAAACATATTTTTGAATGGAGCGCAGCTTCGACTGTACGGCTTCGTCGGCGTCTTTTCTCCGCGCGATCCGGCCGATCACTTCGGAAAGGTCCAGCGTCTCTACGGAAATTCCCTGCGACTCAAGAATCTTTTCGCTGTAGCGGACGGTGTTGAAGGCCGCAGGCCGCGCTCCGATGCTGCCGATGCGAAGATTCTTCAGACCACGCACGATGCGGCAAACCGCCGCAAACCACTCCAGGTCCCGCTGGAACTCCGGCGCGCCGGGAACGACCGTGTGAGAAGACGTGAGCGAATACGGAATGCCATACTGCATCAGATTGTTACAGGCGGACATCTTGCCGCAAAAGCTGTCGCGCCGGTGTGTGATCGTCATCTTTGCCGGAGTATCCGGAGTGGCCTGGACCAGGACGGGAACTCCGAGCCGTGCCAAACGAAGAGTGTCCGCGATCGCACGTTCATCGCCGAAATTCGGCAGGGTAACAATCACACCGTCGATCCGCTCACTGTTGGCACGAAATAAATCCGCGCACCGCTTAGCTTCCTGGTGGGACTCGACGGCGCCGTACCTGCTTTCCGTCGGTTCGAGCACCACTACATCCATGCCGCGCGCGCCCAACGCTTGTATCATGTCTTTGCGGCCGGATTCGGCGAGATGCCCCGGAAAGAACCCCCGGTTTCCCACGATAAGGCCCATCGTCATCTTCTTTTTGTCGTTCGTCATTGATTCCTCACGGACAATCGTCGTATCCGCGCTCGGTTTCTTCTTTGGCTTCACTCAATGGGAGCGCGCTGACGGGCCGGGCGCAGTTGAAAACCGTCGCTCTCTGCTCCCAAGCATTCCTGCACCCGAGAGGAATTTGACGGCCTGGCTATCCCCTTGAGCGCTTTCCGGCCGTTTGTCCGTAATAAGCATCATGCCCATGCTTGCGCAGAAAGTGCTTGTCCCGAAGTGCATCCGAGAGAGGGTCTGCTTTTTCGGACAACTCGACTGTGTAGAACGCCATTCTCGCAACAGCTTCCAGAATAACCGCATTGTGTGCAGCGGCTGTCGCATTCTCTCCCCAACAAAACGGACCGTGACCTCGAACCAAAACCGCGGGGATCGAGTCGGGATCGAGACGCTCGAACGTCCTGCAAATCGCCACACCCGTGTTTCGCTCGTAGTCTCGCTCGATTTCATCCTGTATCAGATGCTCGGTAACCGGAACAGCGCCGTGAAAGGCATCCGCATGGGTGGTTCCGAGACAAGGAATCGGTCGACCTGCCTGCGCCCAGGCAGTCGCAAATTCAGAATGAGTGTGAACGACGCCGCCAATAGAAGAAAACTTCCGATAGAGCACAAGGTGGGTGGCAAGATCAGAAGACGGTCGGAGTTCGCCCTCCACGATGGCGCCGTCGAGGTTCGTAATCACCATATCCTCAGGCTTCAATTCGTCGTAAGAAACACCGCTGGGTTTTATTACGACGTAACCCTCATCTCGCGAAATTCCGCTGGCGTTACCAAACGTATAAAGAACCAATCCTCGGCGCAACACTTCGAGGTTGGCTTCGAGGACTTGCTTACGTAGTTTCTCGAGCAGCATGGCAGTGGCCTTACTCAACTCTTAGGGTGGCGTTTTTCATGCAAACGTTATCTCACAGGAGGCTGCCCAACTCGAGTCCGAGACTGTCGATCAGAATTGCGCGCCGACCCGCCCAAACGTCGCGACGGCGGCCCGCCGCTCGATCATTCGCCGCACAGAGAGCGGCAGCAAAGATTTTGGAAGACACCCAAACACTTTGTCCAACAACCCGAGCTCGCCCTCTGTGAAATAAACTCCCGGAGCTGGCGAAGGGTTCAGATTGAAATGTGGCTGGGATCCGGGCAGGAGTCATCTTGACAGTATGGGTGTTCACGCCTATATCCGCTTGCCCCGGATCTTCTTGGCATACAAGTCGGCCAGGTTGAGCTGTCGAGGGCCTCGATGATATGTCTTCGGTCAAGAGTTTCGAGGCCGATTGCGGGTGGGGGGAAAACGAAGACAGAAGAAAAGTCCGAGCACGGATAGAAGGCCACCCCACCATATGCTCGCGTGCAAGTGATAGAGCACGACGGGATGAACTGGAGGATGTCCCAATTCATACAGGCCGGCACCCAGAATCAGCACGCCATTGACCAGCAAGGATATGCCGATGAAAAACCAGATCGATATTGAGTCGGCTGTTCTCATTGTCCTCACCAGAAATAAATATTGACTCCAATTAATACAACAGCGACAGCCACGGCCCAGAACGCCGGCCTGTGAAACATCGACACCCTCTCCTCGTGAGGAATATCTGTCGCGCCGTAAACGAGTCCGGTTAACTCCGTGACAGGCTGGGCCCTCGTCAACAGGCTCATCACTACCGTCACGAGAACGCAGATGATCCAGGACCAAAGCGCCCTGTACATGTCTTCTGCCATCGTCTTCGCATGGCTCGAAAGCGCCACATACGACAGCGCAGCCGGATTAATCCGCACCCACGCCCACATCCCAACCGAGGACACCGTCCCTAAGAGGAGTCCCCAGAATCCTCCTGCCGGGGTCGCCCGCTTCCAGAGCATTCCCAAGATTACAGTCCCGAACAGCGGCGCTATGAAGAAGCTGAACAACGCTTGCACGTAGTCCATAATGCTCAGAAAGTGCATCGCGAAATATGCCGTCCCAATGCTGATCAGCACTCCAAGAATCGTGGACCACCTGCCCATCAGCACGTAATGTTTGTCCGTCGCATTCTTCTTGATGAGCGCGCGATAAATGTCGTAAGTCCACACAGTAGCAAAAGCGCTCACGTTTCCCGCCATCCCGGACATAAACCCGGCGACCAACGCGGTGATCCCTAGTCCCAGCAAACCGGGACCGCAATAGCGCGCCAGCATCAGCGGCAGCACCTGGTTGTAATTGTGTCCGCCGGCAGCTGTAACGCTCGCCCCCGTCAATCCCGGAAGCACAGCCAACGCAATCAAGCCCGGCAGAATCACGATGAACGGCACCAGCATCTTGAATCCCGCGCCGATAATCGGCGCCATTTTCGCCGCGCGCAGATCCTTCGCGGCCAGCACGCGCTGCACCACCAGAAAGTCCGTCGTCCAATAGCCAAAGGAAATGACGAACCCCAGCCCAAACACGATGCCCGTCCAATGAATTCCCATAGGGTTATCACTGAACGATCCCAGCGTGCTCCACAGGTGCGTGTATTGAATCGATGCGTTGTGCGTGATCCGCGCTTTCAGGTTGTCCCACCCACCCACTTCGATCAACCCGAGAATCGGGATCAATAGCGCGCCCGCCCAGATCAGGAAGAATTGCAGGACTTCGTTGAAGATCGCCGAACGGAGCCCTCCCAGTGCAACATAAACGGCCACGGTGATTGCCGATATCCAGATGCTGAAGTGAATGCTCCAGCCGAGCACCACATTCATGGTCACTGCCATCGCGTACATGTTGATACCGCTCATCAGCACGGTCATGAACGCGAATGAAATGGCCGACAGCGCGCGGGTGGGTTCGCCAAACCGCAACTTGAGGTATCCGGGAACCGAATGTGTTTTGGAAATGTAATAGAACGGCATCATTACCAGAGCGAGGAACAGCATCGCCGGAATCGCGCCGATCCAATACCAGTGCGTTGCCAAAATGCCGTATTCATAGGCCGCCGCGGCCCAGCCCATTAATTCGAGCGCTCCAAGGTTAGCGGAAAGGAAACTCAGACCGGCCACCCACGCGGTCATTTCCCTACCGGCCATGAAAAAATCTTCGCCTGTGTTCGATCGTTCTTTTAGATAAACTCCGATCCCCAGCACCAGTACGAAGTAGAAAACGATAATGGCCATGTCCACCGGCGACAAGCGGACCAGCCGCCCTGCCGAAACCAAAGTTAAAACTGCCATCATAGAGTCACTCCCATCGGTTCAGGGACGTTCCAATTCACACGCTCTTTCCCGGGATGATGCGGCCGATCTTGTGGGACCGACAAGCAATATGCGACACGGCTGGGGATACTAACATAGGTCGGACACGCGAAGTTGCAATCGTGCTATGCAGGTGAGGCTTCCAAACCCCATTTTCGTGAATGGCCAACCTACTCGAATCGGCTCCAACTAGGAACCAATACCGAAATTCACTCCGCGAGCCGTGTCATAGCGAGTCGCTTGATCCCGCCAAACGAGGACAAGAAACACTGCTCGGAAGAAATCCCCTCTGTCGGACAGGGAAAAGGTCAAGTCAGCAGTATCGACAGCACCCTTGTCCCGGCTACGACACCCGGGGATGCATTTATCGGGCAGAAAACCTGAATTCCGTGACTTGGTGATAGCGCTGCCCGGGTTTCAATTCGGTGGTCGGAAACTTGGGATGATTGGGAGAATCTGGAAAATGTTGGGTCTCCAGGGCGAGAGCACCGCGGTGAACGTACACTTTCTCGTCCTTCCCCGTGATCGATCCATCCAGAAAATTACCGTTGTAGAACTGAAGCCCCGGCTGAGTGGTCCAGACGGTAAGAACGCGTCCTGAGATTGGATCGTATACCTCGGCGGCCTCTCCGAACTGGCCCGCAGGCTTATCCAGCACCCAGTTATCGTCATATCCCTTGGAGTTGTGCAATTGTTGGTTGTTCTCATTGATGCGCGAACCGATTACCGTCAACTTGCGAAAATCGAACGGTGTTCCGGCAACGGGCTCCAAAACTCCCGTGGGAATCAAATTGGCATTCACGGGAGTGAAACGCGAGGCGTTGATTCTCAGTTCATCGTGCAGGATGGTGCCGTTCCCTTGTCCGGAAAGGTTGAAATAGGAATGATTGGTTAGGTTCACCACCGTGTCTTTGTCCGTGGTCGCCGTATAGTCGATGTGCAGCTTCTTTCCGATCAACGTGTACTTGACGATAGCCGTGAGGGTGCCGGGGAATCCCTGGTCACCGTTAGGACTTACGTGCGTCAGTTCGATGCCATCGGGAATAACCTTGGCCTTCCATACCACTTTGTCGAATCCGCGAGTACCCCCGTGGAGCGTATTCTCGCCATCGTTCTTGGGCAGTGTGTAGGTGTGGCCGTCGAGCTTGAACTCGCCATGGGCAATCCGATTGGCATAACGCCCTATGAGCGCGCCAAAATAAGGGCCTGGGTTGGCGACGTATTTATCAACCGAGTCAAAACCCAGAACAACATCCGCGACTTTGCCTTTGCGGTCGGGGATCTTTAGCGACTGGACGATGCCCCCGTAGGTCATAATGCGCGCCTGGACGGTCCCGTCCTTGAGCGTGTAGATGTCGACAGCCGTGCCATCCGCCAACTTGCCGAAAGACTGCCTTGTCACGTGTGTCTGCGCCTCCAGATTCAACGGCAGCATTCCAAGAACCAGAACAATTGCAAGTCTTACCACCGCTTTTGTCCAGTGCATTTTTGTGACCCTCCGTTTAATCTTCCCGAAGCTCGTCTCATTCTAGTCTGAGAATTCCAGGCTAGGGTCGTTCCGCGCGATAGTGAAAAACATACGAACGAGGAGTAGCGCCGGAGACTTCGCGAGTGTTGTAATGCAAATAATATTCAACATGGCTGCGGTCGTAGGGGTAGCCGATCCCTTTCGGATATGGGTAAGAAAGGAGGCCATGGATGGGCAAGGGAGTAACGGTGCCGCCGAAAGCGGCATAGGCATCCATGTCCTTGTCAAATCCATTTGCGCACAAAAAATAATCGCGCACCCATCCATGGGAAAGTTTGGGCAACGAGGAAGGGTCAAAACTCAACGCGACTTCGTCCCCCGAGCCGAAGATGGCGTATTTTTCATCAGCTTGGGTTAGAAGCGGGAGAACGTCGCCGTAGCGAGTATAGTTTCCTGACTGCTGCGCGTAGGGACCTGTTGCACTTACGTCGTCATAAACGTAGCTGAGATCGCCGCTCGTTTTTCCTTCGATGTAACGCGGGTACCCTCGGAACTCGAGCTTTGCGTCCACGAGCGGGACGTTGACAACTCGATGCGGTACATCCAGGGGAGAATTATCAATGCGAATGCGGTCCCAATAGACTTTCAAGTTCGTAACGATGCGGATCCGGCGCGTGCCTGCTGGCAGCTTTCCGGTGAGATCAACAACCATGCTGCGTTCCAGACCCGCCGGGAATCCCATGTCTTGAATAACACGGTGCCAACGGCCCGAGGAATCCTGAGCTTCCACAAAGGGCGGGATCGGCTTCATTCCCGCTTGCCGAGCCGCATATAGGGAATCGGCACTGAAATAATCGGTGAAGCCGTCCATCAGCAGGCGCAGAGGACGATGCGGATTCCATTCCCCCAAATCTAGTTCGAGCCAGTGCATTTTCGCGAGGCCTGCGAAAGGCAGACCCTGAAAACCATCGACGAAGCGATGGTCGCGCACCAAAAGAACCGGGAGCTCGTTTCGGCCGTAATTGTCCCACGCACCGAGCGGAGGGTGCGCGCGGCGGCTGGCAATCAACTTGAATTGGCGGAAGGGCGGACGGATCGCGAAGTGCGAATTCGAGTACACCTCCGCACCTGCAGGGTGATCCACCGCGAGGAGGCGGACTTGATCCAGATAGTCGAGTTCCTCCATCGGTTCGAGCAAACGAAAACTGAGCAGGCCCTTCCTCGGCTGAGCGTCGGAGCCTTTCACCTTCATATCTTCTTCGGGATCGGGAACGTTGCGGCGACCGGGTGCTATCCAGTGGCCGACGATCCCCGCGCCGAGAATATCGTCGATGAACTTGAAATGATGCCCATCCCAAGCAAACAACAGGGGGCACGAACTGCCATGGCGGTCCAGTTCCTCGACGGAGGCATTCGCGCCCATAGGGAAATTAATTTCATCCTGAAGCACGCCAGTCGGCCACAACATGCGGACAATATCCGCCTGTGTAGCCGAATCGAGTCCGACATCAAGCGATATGTCGCTCTGGCCCAGATAACCGGAAGCCGTGGGAATTTCGAATTTCTGGCGCAGATTACCTGCGAACACCTGGACTTTCGTGCCGATCGCGCTACGGTTGTCGACAAGACCGTGCAGCGTAAGGCGAAGCCAGTGATTACGATCGCCGCCCATGTTACGCAAAAGGATCGGCGGGCCGCCGGCTTGAGTGACGAGAAGATCGCTAGAACCGTCCCCGAAGAAATCGGCGGCTACGAGCGAGCGTGGATCCGTGAGACGAATGTTATCGAGGCCAACATCGTGAGAAACGTTGCGAAACCCTGCAGTACCTTCGTTGCGCAGCAAAACGATGTGGCCGCCGGATGATTTTGTCCCCACGGCGGCAATGTCAATCCAGCCATCATGATCATAATCGAGCGCGACGAGTCCCCAGCCCCGAGTCCAACCCAGACGGGGCAGCGATGCAGCCGCGAATTTCTGACCGTCGATATTGCGCCAAAGAGAGATGCCGGGCGCACCGGAATGCGTGAACGCCAAATCCATCCATCCGTCTTTATTGAAATCGAACGCAAGAACGCCGACCGCCGGGGCGCTCATCGCTGGGGTCCACGGTGCTGCCGCCTTGAATGAGCCTTCGCGTGGGTTGAAGTAAATAGCCGGCGGACGATGCATCGAGGCCACCACGAAATCCACAGCGCGATCGTTGTTGATGTCGCTCGCCGTTGCGCCCCAGCTTCCGCCCGGATTCGCCAAACCCGTTTCGCGGGTCACATTGGTAAACGCCCCGTTACCGTTGTTGCGCCAAAGCTCGTTGGAAGATAGGCCCGCTAATGAAGGGGACGAATTTGGACCGCGTGAGACGTACAGATCAAGATCGCCGTCCTGGTCGTAGTCAACAAAGGTGAGGCCCAGTGGGGCGCCCGTAACGTTGATACCGGCCTCTGAAGTGACATTCTTGAACGTTCCATCGCCCTCGTTTTGAAACAGTGCCACTCCTCCGCGATAGCTGACCGCCAACCCAGGATGGCCGTCGTTGTCGAAGTCCCCTGTAGTGCAGCCAATCGCAGGCCCCGGAAGATCGATGCCGGACTGGGAGATAACGTTCGCGAATTGTCCGTCGCCGAGATTGTGATACAGCGCCGCATGGTCCGTGCCATCGTTACCGAGAAAGATATCCGGCTTGCCGTCGCCGTCGTAATCGAAGACACAAGCTCCAGAACCGGTATCTTCTGATGGGTTCGACAACTTCTCCGAGCGGGTCGCCCATCGAGACGGCAGACCCGATGGGGCAGTCACATCGACGAAATGTACGTGGCTTTGAGCAGGAACCGGCTCGATGCCCGGGGAAATTTCCTCCGCAAGAGAATATTTTCCTTGGTCGCCGTAGGTGAGACTCATCGGCTTGCCGAGTTTCGTCTCGGTCAAGTGCTGGAAACGAATGAGTTGCTCTTGAGCTTGCTCTAGATGGCCCGAACGTTCATACGTCTGCGCCAGCGCAAATAGGGAAGAAGCGTGGAACGGATCAAGACGCAGGGCGCGTTCAAAAGCGGCAATCGCTTTCCCATACTGATCCAGGCTCAGGTAATCCTGGCCAAGAAAATACTGCGTGTCGGCGTCTCGCGGATCCAGGGCAGCGACTCGCTCAAAATCCTGCGCGGATATCTGCGCATGACCGAGGGATCTTTCGATGAGTCCGAGGTTATACCAAGTGCGAGGATTTCTGGGCTCACGCCCCGCCGCTTCTTCAAGAATTTCGAGAGCGGGCGGGAACTTTTCCAGATTCAGCAGCGCGATGGCTTGGTTGAGGCGCGCGGCGTAAAGGCCAGGGTCGAGAGAATAGGCCTTCTCAAACTCGGAGAGCGCGTTCCGTTCGTCCTGTCGATTCATGTACGCAATGCCCAAGTTGTTGTGCGCAATCGCTTCCTGCTTCGCGCGTGCGCTTGAATCCGCTGGGCGTCGGGAAGCGAATGGGCCGACAAAAAATGGAATGGAAAGGGCGAGCACGACAAGGGCGCCAAAGAGAGTCGCGCGGTGCGAGATTCGCGTCATGAGCTTACGTTAGTCTTTCTCGTAAGGTTTCGCGGAGATGATTCCCCGGCCTTCCTGGACCGTAATGATTTGCCCCGCGGAGACATTCTTCATGTGGTCTACGCGGCCGCTGGGCCAATCAATTTCGATCGCGGTAGTCTCCGTATCGCGGGCAAGGCCGAACGTAAGGACCATCTCGCTGGAAGAAAGGTAGCTGGAACCACTCTTGAGCATTTTCCACTCGGTTGAACCGCCCGAAGCGACCTTCACCACCGCGCCGATTCCGTCGCGATTCGATTTTGTGCCGACCAGCTTGATGCGCAGGCTGTGATTCGTGCCTCCTCTATTGCGGAAAAGAACGGCGCGGCCGTCATTGGTCGAGATCAAGACATCCAGCTTGCCATCGTTATATACATCC
The DNA here is from genome assembly GCA_050747045.1 of Candidatus Acidiferrales bacterium. Classification (GTDB taxonomy): domain Bacteria; phylum Acidobacteriota; class Terriglobia; order Acidiferrales; family UBA7541; genus Palsa-295. Next base: position 14,397 of record JBOGNC010000013.1, read on the forward strand.
CCGTAAGCCGCGCCGCGGGCGACGCGCGGGGTGTTGAATGCGGTCCCCATTCCGGACGTCACGTCGGCGAATTTTCCTCGACCGAGGTTGCGGAAAAGTAGCGGCGGTTCTGCATAGTGAACCTGCGACTGCACTTTTTGAATATCCTGCTGGATGTGACCGTTGGCAACGAAGATATCGGGCCAGCCGTCGTTATCGTAATCGAAGAAGAAGCAGCCGAAGCCCAGGGTGAGTAGACTTGCGTGGCCGACTTCTGACTCCGGGGCTTCGTCCACGAAGAGACCGTTGCCTTCGTTGTGATAGAGCGAAAGCATCTGATTCGAAAAGTTCGAAATTAGGATACTTGGATAACCAGAACGGTCGTAATCGGCAGAATCCGTACCCATGCCAGCGCGGGCTACCCCATTTTCGCTAAAGCCGACGCCGGAAAGGACCCCCATATTCCTGAAGCTGCCATTGCGATTGTTGATGTAAAGCTTGTTCGGTTCCGTATCATTGCTGACGAAAATGTCCGGCCAGCCGTCCCGGTTTGCATCGAGGATGGAGATCCCCAAGCTTTTCGCAGTAGGATCGTAGAGTCCCGCTTTTTTCGTCACATCGGTGAATGTGCCATTGCCGTTGTTGTGCCAGAGGCGCAATGACGCGCCCTTATAGGCAACGGGGGTGCAATACGACTTCGTTTTGCCGTCGATCGTGCAGTAGATATCCGTCTGGGGAGACCACTGAACATAATTCGCTACAACTAAATCCAATCGCCCGTCGCGGTCGTAATCCACCCATGCCGCTCCCGTGCTGAAATCGTTTGGCCCCCAGAGGCCGGCCTGCTTGGTTACGTCCGTGAATGTGCCATTGCAATTGTTGCGGAAGAGACGATTTTGGCCGAGGGCGGTGACGAAAATATCGTCGCAGCCGTCGTTGTTATAATCTCCAATGGCCACACCCATTCCGTACATTTCCACATCCAGGCCAGCCTGCTGGGTCACATCGGTGAAGGTGCCGTTGTGATTGTTGCGATAGAGAGCCATGTAGGTGTGGTGGCGAATGTGGCCCGGCCAGTCCTGCCCGTTGATCAAGAGGATGCCTTGCCAGCCATCCCGGTTGTAATCGAGAAATGCCACCCCAGAGCCTATGGCCTCGGGCAACCATTCCTTTCCGAACGCGCCATTATTGTGAATGAAATGGATTCCGGCGGCGCGCGTGACGTCCTGAAACGTGATACGTTCCGCGGCGCGACCCTTCTGCGCGTCGACGACCACGGAAAAGAGAATCACTAAGCAAGTCGAAAACAGAAGCGAAAATTTAAACCGAGAAAGATAGTTCATTCACGAGAGCCTTTCGACTCCGCAGTGTCGCCCGCGCGATAGGCAGTAGGGCCCGGCATGCCGGATGCGATTTCGTGGATGGGCTGGCGCTCGTTGTTCTCGTCCCGATGAGAGCGGAGAAAAGGGCCCGTGAGCGAGCCTTCCGCTTCGTTTGCCTTGAAGCGCAAATAGCGAATTTCAAACTCACGAGCCCGATCGGGTTTCCCCATTCCGGTATAACAAAGCATGAGATTGTAGTTGGCCTCCACATCCTCCGGATCGATCGCGATCACTTCCTTGAATTCACTTACGGCTTTGGCATACCGGCGCTCGAGAAAGTAGGCGCGACCGAGACTATTCCGCACCACGCGGTCCGTGGGATATTGCTTGAGGGCGGCGTCATACTGGGCGATGGCCTGGTTATAATGGCCTTGATCGCGCAGCACTTGGCCGTAAAAGAAATGAGCACTGGCCAGCGATGGCGCTATCGTAAGCGCGTGCAGAAGAACTTTTTCCGCCGCTGGTAGGTTCCCTTCTTGCAGCCTCGCGCGCGCCATGTTCACCCAGCCGTCCGGCCGATTCGGCGCGGCCTCCGCGACCTTGGCAAAAGCGGCGTCCGCACCCTGCAAATCCCCCTGAAGCAGCAAGCCAATGCCGTAGTCATTCCAGCGCCCCCAGCCCGCGGGTTCCACGTCAAGGTGAGGTTTTGGCTCCGACGCGCTGGCGGGCAAGACTTCTAACTGAGCCTCGTCTTCCGCCATGACGACAATGGGAAGGTTTGGAATGCCAGGCCGCTTGCCAGAATCGTCTTTTGTGCTGCCCGTGAAGGCCCAGCTTGTATCGTCGTATGCTGGCGAAACCGCAGGATTGTGCTGACTGGGATCGTGCACGCCGGCAAAAGCGAACTGGGTGAACCACCAGTCAAATTTCCGGTAGTTCAGTTTTGCCGTGAGCGTGATGCGATTGCCAGCATCTTTCGGAATATATAAGCGATAGTGAACCGTATCGGCGGCGCCAGGGGGAATCAGCCGGACATAAATGACGGCGCGCTCGGCCCAGGCATTGCGCTTGTTAATCGGGTTCCCGTGGGCATCCACGAGCAAGGCGCGATAGAACTGCGCGCTGGGGTCCACGGGACCGTCGTTGCTGCTGCCTTTTGGGCCTTCCGGTCTCCCACTCCAAAAAACCACGTGACCTTTGCTATCGGTCGCCTTGAGCTCGAGCCATAAGTCAAACGCATCTACCGTTCCGCCCGGGAAGAAGTGGCCCACTCCGCGCGTCCGGACAACGACGTCGACCCGGACTGTGTGACCGCGGCGAACCTGCACAGGAAATCGTCCAAATGGGGCCGTCAGTTCCGTTGCCGGGGTCGCAAATTGCTGGACGCCTCGCGGAGCCACGAATTCCGATTCTTCACCGACGGCGAATGCTGTCTGGATCTGCGGCGCGGTGCCCGGCCGCGGCCCAGGCGGGGTCACCGCTTTCATGCTAGAAGTCGGGTGTTCGGGAGAAATCCCGAAAATGTCGACGCTGACCTTATCCGTCTTTAGGAAATTCTCGACGGTTTCGAGTTGCTTGGTATCCTCGTTTTCGTACGGCAATGCGGTGTTCGCTGCGGGGAAACGATGCGAATGAATGAAGCCGTGATAATTGCCGAATTCATGTGAGCGCACTTCCGGCATGTGGCAATCCGTGCAAACTTCTGGATGTTTGGGATAGTAAAAGGAGCGCGCGCCCAAGCCAGAGACTCCGCTCGCCTGCCAGTTGTCATAATCGTCGAAACCACGCACCCAGCGATAATGATTGACTGGAAGATCGAGATGGACCTTGTGGCAGACCGAGCAGAATTGGGCAGTCTGATTTTTTACGAAAGGTTTCATGAAAACGCGGCGGTGCGGTTCCGGATTGAGCTTAATAAGATAATCGACAAGACCGCGCATGACTGGGTTCTTGCTTGTCGCCAGATCGTTCAAATGGGGATATTCGAGCACGTAATCATTTTGGCCCATCGTGGACTTAACCCGCACGATCGAATGGCACATAATGCAGCCGAGGCCGGCCTGGCCTTCCGGCGTATTTTCAATTTCGCGGACCGGCCGGTCAAACATTCCGGTCAAAAGCAGCGCGGGGTCGTGGCAGCCCGCACACCATTTCGACGGGCGAATGCCGACTGTGTCCTGCATGTATTCAATGCTCTTCCGATACCACTGATTATTGAACGTTGAAAAGTGGTGCGCGGAACTCTCCCATTGGCGATAAATGTCAGCATGGCAGGGCTGGCAAGTTTTCGAGTCCAGAAAATACTGCTTGGGGACTTTCGCGTTGTTAGCGACTTCCGCGGAGGCCGGAAAAAATGGGCTCGAAGCTCCTCCGCCCTCGTCATTCATGCTCGCAGGGGCGATTTTGGGATTCAGTATTTTGTAGTCGTGCTGCCAGGGAATGGTTCGCAACCACCATGCGCCGTAACTGAGGCCCGCAAACAGAAGAACGACGACGCCCCAGCGCAGTACGCCACCAAAGGATAAGGATCTTAGCCAACCCTTGCGGGCTGCCCAACTGCCCAGAAGCAGCGCAACTCCTGCGACACATAGCCCAATATGCGTGTAGAGCAGCGGAAAATCATTGCGCTGCGCACCGACGAACCCCAAGACAACACCAAGAAATCCGCCCAAAACAAGCGAACTCCACCCGGCAAGGTCGGCGCGGCCACGCGTTTCCCACTCCCTTTTGGCGAGAAGAAAAAGCAATAGGCCAAGAAAAACGAGACCGGCAGCCAAATGGAGCGCCACCAAAACGTAGTAGTAGACGGCAGCAGTTGGCCAGAAATACACGACAGCCGCCGTAAAAAAGAGCAAGTACAGAAGGCCGATTTTGACTCGAGTCATTCGACTCCCGAGGTGCAGAAACAGCGAAAGAACCGAGCCTGAAAACCCTGAAGTCCCCCGCTTTTGTACGGGATTCTCCTGCCGGGAATTTCAGAAGTCAATGCATTTATCGGCCGGAAAGTAACGCGGACTGGGGCCTTTCCGATGGAATGATACACTCTTGGGGTTTCAAACTCGCGGAGGAGCTGCATGCGAGACCGAGCCAAAACTCAAAAAAAAAATCCGACATCTTTGACCCTCAGCGAAATGGTGGCGGGAATCCGTCAGAAAACGGTTTCGCCTGTGGAGCTAGTCGAGGCACATCTCGAGCAAATAACGCGTCTCAATCCGCAACTGAATGCCTTCGTGTATATGGACGCGGAGGCGGCACAGCGTCAAGCGAGAGCCGCGGAATCCGCCATCCTGCGGGGAGAAGAGCTTGGACCACTCTGCGGAGTTCCGCTCTCGATCAAGAGCTCGATCGATGTGGCCGGTTGGCCGGTATGGTGCGGATCCAAACTGCGCAAGCACTGTGTGGCCATCGAGGACGCGCCGCTGGTTTCACGTTTGCGGCGCGCAGGCGCAATTTTACTGGGCAGCACAAACGCACCGGAATTTTTGATGGCCTACGAGACCGATAACGTGGTCACGGGCAGAACAAACAATCCCTGGAATTTGAGCCGTACGCCCGGCGGGTCGAGCGGGGGAGAAGCTGCGGCGATTGCGGCGCACTGTTCAGCCGGCGGGGTGGGCAGCGACGGAGGAGGATCGATTCGCGTCCCGGCGCATTACAGCGGAATCTGTGGGCTCAAGCCGACGCCTGGACGAATTCCGGCCACGGGTCATTTCCCGTCCTCAGCGGGCCCCTTCGCGCTTCTGGGGGTAGTTGGTCCGATGGCGCGGACCGTTGAGGATCTAAGCATGCTGTTTGAAATAATGATGGGTCCAGACTGCGGCGATTCGTTTTCCGCTCCGGTTCCTTTACGCCAACCCGCTCATACCGAAATCCTGAAACTGCGAATCGGATTTTTCGAGGAAGATGGTCGCACTCCCGTGACCACCGAGACCCGAGCGGCAGTTCGAAAGGCCGTTGCAGGGTTGGCGGCTGCGGGAATGAACGTCGAGCCATTTCTACCCGAAGGATTGGAAGAAGCGCGCAGAATTTGGTGGAATTTTTTCGGCCGGGCGGGTGAGTTTGTCCTGGGTCCTATGGTCGCGGGCCAAGAGGCGGACCTGAGCCCGCTATTCGCTGAATTCCTAGGGAATGTGCGGAAAGAGCCGAAGCTTACGCTAAATGAATTCATGAATACCATGCTCGAACGCGATGCCTTGCGTCCGAAGTTTCTTCGCCAGATGGAGAAATATCCCGTGTTGATTTGTCCGGTTTGCTCCGTGCCTGCCTTTCGTCATGGCGAGCGCGTGTGGAATCTGGACGGCCGGAAGGTTGAATACTTTCAAGCCATGAGCTATTGCCAGTGGTTTAACGCGCTCGGGAATCCAGCGGTTGTGGTGCCGGTGGGGCGTTCGGCAGAAGGGTTGCCGATCGGCGTGCAGGTAGTTGGCCGGCCCTACGAAGAAGAAATTGTCTTGGCGGTAGCACGAATCATAGAAGAGACCTCTGGAAATTCGTGCGATCCACCGCTGTTGTAACCGGGCTTTCCTGGAGCAAGCGGCGGCGTTCGCCGACTATACCGCAGGTGAGAGGTACGCGCTATGCGTCGCGTTCAAGCTGACAAGTCCGGCGAGTGCATCCTAATCACCGGAGCGGGCGGCTACATCGGGTCCGCTCTCGCCAAAGCGATAGCCTCTGCCAATCCCCGGCACCTCATCGTGCTGGACCATTCCGAGCAAGGGATTCACGAACTCTTGGAGGCATTTGGCGATGTGGAATTTCGCGTCCATCCGGTGATTGGCGATATCGCTGATTCGGCCCTGTTAAACGAGCTTTTCGAAGAGCACCGTCCCGACATGATTTATCACGCGGCAGCTTACAAACACGTGCCTCTGATGGAGCGAAGTCCCTTTGCCGTAGTTCGCAACAATGCCATCGGCACTTCGATCCTCGCCAAAACGGCCGTCCAATATCGGGTCGCTCGGATCGTGATGATTTCCACAGATAAGGCCGTCACCCCTCGAAGCGCCATGGGTGCTGCAAAGCGTGTAGCCGAGCTCATGCTGCTTCGCTGGACCAACGGCGTCACCCGAATGAGTGCGATCCGGTGTGGAAATGTGCTCGGCTCTACCGGCAGCGTGTTGCCCCTCTTCCATCGGCAGTTATCTCACAACCTGCGATTAACCGTGAGCGATCCTGAAGCTAGTAGGTATTTTTTTTCGTTGGAAGAGACCGTTGCGCTGATTCTCGCCGCAGGCGAGCACCACGAAAGTGGATCTATTTTTGTTCCCGAAACGGGAACGCCGACCAAGATACTGGAGCTCGCGCGACACCTTTTGGGCGAGTTGGGACGCCACGATGATGCCGACGGTAGCGCCATTCAGTTCACTGGTCTCCGCCCGGGAGAGAAGCTTACGGAGGAATTCACGTTCGAATATGAACGCACCGAGTCGGTCGGGAACAACCTTCGCCGCGTAACAAGTCCCTTTGTGCTAGCCGACGACTTCGATTCCACCGTAGAGGATCTTGAAGACGCAGTGGCGCGCCGGGATCTGCCACGCCTGCTCGACGTGCTTCGATACCAAGTGCCGGAGTATCAGCCGAGCGAACTGCTGCTTCGTGCGGTGGCCGGCTCGTCTGTCTGAACAGTCATGAAACGCAAAATCGCGGTCGTCACCACATCTCGCGCCGACTACAGCCACCTGCGCTGGCCGCTCCAAGACCTTTCGGAACACAACGAAGTGGATTTGCGGATCATCGCGCTCGGATCGCATTTGTCGCCCGAATTCGGCTATACAGTTCGGGACATTGAGAAGGATGGGTTTCAAATTGATTCCCGCATTGAATGTCTTCTCAGCTCAGACAGCGATGTAGGAATGGCCAAGACAATCGGCGTAGCAACGCTCAGTCTGAGCGACGCTTTGGGAAAAATGCGCCCAGATATCCTTCTGCTCATCGCCGATCGCTACGAGATGTTGGCACCGGCATCGGTGGCCTTGGCCCTGCGCATTCCGATCGCTCATATCGAAGGAGGCGACGTGAGCGAGGGTGCCATCGACGACGCAGTTCGAAATGCGCTCACCAAGATGAGCCACATTCATTTCACCTCGACCGAGTTGGCGCGAGATCGTGTGATCGCGATGGGAGAGGAACGGTGGCGAGTACATCGGGCGGGTGCTCCATCGCTTGACCACTTACGGCGCCGCCCTCTGCTCAGCCGAGAGCAGCTCGAGTCCGACCTCGGTGTCGATCTCCGGAAACCCACGATTCTTGTGCTGTATCACCCGGTCACAATTGCCAAAGATACTCTCCGCGAAGCTGACTCCTTATTCTCGGCATTGGTGTCTCTTCCGAACCAGATTTTGTTTTGCTATCCAAACGCCGATGCTGGCAGCCGTGAGCTAATCGAACGATGTCACAGTTTTATTGGCTCACGAACGAACGCACGAATCTTCGTGAACCTGCCTCCGGTCACCTATTGGAGCCTCTTGAGATTCGTCGATCTTTTATTGGGCAATTCCAGCAGTGGGATCATGGAATCAGCCTCTTTCGCCCTGCCCACCGTGAACGTCGGATTCAGGCAACAAGGACGTGAGAGACCTCGGAACGTCCTCGACGCCGCACCGGAGGCTGACTCGATCCTGGCCATGGTCCGAATCGCGCTTGGCACTTCCTTCCGGGAGTCTCTTCGGGGAATGGCGAACCCCTATGGTGATGGATTCGCGTCAGAAAAAATCGTCGAGGTGCTCACTACCGTGCCCATTACACAGGAGATCTTAGTGAAGCGGCACGATACCGCACAATCTTTCGTCGATCCGGTCACCATCAAATCTGGACGATGAGAATCCCACTGGCCGCACCCGAGATCACCGAAGATGACATCGAGGCCGTGGCAAAGGTCCTGCGCACCTCAAGGCTAAGTCTTGGACCCAAGCTCGAAGAATTTGAACATCACGTAGCCGCATATATCGGAGCTCGGAACGCCGTGGCAGTTAGCTCGGGAACCAGTGCGCTGCACTTGTGCATGCGCGCCATGGGAGTCAAACCAGGCGACGAGGTAATCGTGCCTTCGTTCGCGTTTATCGCGGTGGCGAACGCGGTCCGCTACGAAGGTGGCATCCCGGTTTTTGCGGATGTTGATCCCGAAACTCTGAATATCGATCCGGTTCAGACCGAGGCAACAATCAGCTCCCGGACGGTCGGGATCGTGGTGGTGCATACATTCGGCTGCCCCGCCGATCTGACCGAGATTCTCCGCGTTGCCAAGCGCCATGGACTCTTCGTAATCGAGGACGCCTGCGAAGCCTTCGGCGCGGAATACGATAAACGTAAAGTAGGAATCCACGGCGACGTGGGCGTTTTTGGTTTTTATCCGAACAAACAGATCACCACTGGCGAAGGTGGAATGTTGGTTACGAACGACAGCCGAACCGCTCATTTCGCAAGGCAACTCCGCAATCAAGGCCGGGGAGATGAGGGGGATTGGTTCGAACACACCGAGCTGGGCTACAACTATCGAATCGCTGAAATGAACTGCGCTCTTGGAATCGAGCAACTGAAGCGCATCGACCAAATCTTGGCGAAACGTCAAAGCGTTGCACGCGCTTACAACGATAGGTTGAGGTCGTGTCGCGATATGATTCTGCCAATTATCGATTTACCGAACCACAAAATCAGCTGGTTCAGTTATGTGGTGCGATTAAGCGCATCGCTTGGACGCGAACATCGCGACTGGATCTGCCGCGAGCTGATCGCCCGAGAAATAGGCTGCGGAAGGTACTTCGCTCCGATTCACCAGCAGCCCGCTTACCGAAAGGTAACGGGAGCCGTGCCGTCCCTGCCGGTCACGGAATTCGCGGCGGATCGCGCGCTCGCGCTTCCGTTTTTCAACGGGCTCAGCGGAGCGCAAATTGTCGAGGTTTGCTCGACGCTGTTGGCTTTGTTACACCAATGCAGGGAACAGGGACTCGGCTCAAGACCGATTTCTTAAACTGGGTAGGTTCCGTTCAGAGACGCCCATCGGTTTGCAGATGCGATCGGACGGTTGTCCGCCAACACGTCATCGATATCGATTGACTGACCTAGCTTTGCACTCTCTGATACAGCCGGTACGGCTCGTCTTTTATGACCATGAATGAGCGGAAGGTGATTGGGCCGTGGTCCGAGGAGACGATCCAATCGTCGGACGACCGCGATGATAGGGCGGCGGCTAGCAATTGCTGGCGGGTAGCTTCCGCCGGATCTTTGCCGATGGCAAAAAGAGCGAGTGGACCGCGCATCAGTGCCACCGTGTCTCGATTCTCCGGCGCGATGGCTTCCAGGCGCAGCGTCATGTCGAACTCGATTTCCACTCGATCTCCGTCCTTCCACGTCCGCTGAATCGCCAGGAATTTCCCCGGTGCGATCTGGCTTTCCACACGCTTTCCGTTTACGCTCACCATCGTCTTCGGCCCTGCCCAGTCCGGTATGCGTACATTGAGAGCGAATGTTTCCGGACGCTCCAGCGCCAGAGTCATCTCGGTCGTGCTCGCCTTGGGATACTCCGTCTTCTGCGTCAGAGTGCATTGCGTCCCGCCTTGCATCCACGTCACGCGCGACGGCAGGAATAGATTCACGTACAGCTCCTCTCTGCTCTGGTAGTACGAACTTATCCCGTAGTCCGCCGTAAGTTGCGGAAAGGTTCCCGAGCAGCACGGCCATTTCGACCAGTACCAGACCTTCTTGGCATCTACGTTGTTGTAATCCGAGTAGTAGTAGCTAGTTCCATCGGGCTGAATCAGCCGGGCGCCAGCAATCGTGTTGTATAACACGCGCTCCATGCTGTCGCCGTAGCGCGAGTCACGCGTCGTGCGCAGTAAGTATCGCGTGATCTTGAAGTGGCCGTACGAACCGCACGGGGTCTCGAAGCTGTTATGCGTGGCTTTCAGACTTCCGGCAAGCGCGCCGCAGCCCGGTCCGACGAAGCCTTCATCTGGCCCCCATCCGCCTGTCGCGAAGCTCTGGTCTTGCACCATCCGGAGTCCGTTGCGCGCTGCGCGCAAGTACTTTTCGTCACCTAGGACCAGATATCCCTGCATGGCGGAACTTAGGGCATTCACGTGGCTATATGCGTGTTCGTAAGGCAGAACGTTGGCGTTTCTGGAGAGAGGATCGAAATAATTCTGTTCCAAGTAACGCGTGCCTAGCTCGCGATAGCGCTCGTTGCCGCTTCGACGGTATGCCAGGAAAAGATTTTCCGGCAGCGTGTAGGTTTCATCCCACGTCGTCGCGATATCCGTATAGCCGCGTGATCGTTGCTCGTACCGGTTCAGCGCGTGATCGGGCAGATGCGACAGGACGGCTTGGGTCGCCTTCCAATGCACGTCCATAGCGATCGGGTCCTTGGCGAATTCGTGCGCGTCGATCAGGCCGCAGCTCGTTTTATCGTATGTGTAGGCTGGGAGCCGGTAGCCAGCGTAAAACTTTCCGGCCGGATCGACCGTTGCAGCAAAGGCGCGGACCAGGCGGTTAACTTTTTCCTGCGTCGGCTTCGATCCCGTCACCGCGTACATTCGCGCCAGCGCGGAAAGATACTGGCCGAAACTGTGTCCAGGAATAAAGCCATGAAAGTTGCTTGCTGGATTGAAATCATCAGAATTGTCGTACCAGCCTCCCATGTCGGGACCCGGAGCCGGCAACCCTTCGCGCTCGCGGAACGGCTTCAACAGCGCGTCTTCGTTCAGGTTCAGGAACAGTTCGTGATTGTGGTCAAACTGACCGCGAAAGAGCCCGTCCAGCAGCTCGACTTGAGCGTATCCGAGCTGTGAAAGCGGAGGGACGACCGCGACCTGCGGCAAGGATCCTACCCGTGCGCCGGTGCCCGAATTACCCGTCGAGTGAGACAAAGAAGAACTCGCCTTGACGACACCAGCGACTAGGGCGCTGCCAGCAGCAGCCGCGCCCACCTTCATGAATTGCCTTCGCGATGATTTGTTCATCTCCACTCCCCAGCTCGGGCCTCTTGTGAGTCCCCTATAAACGTTTTGGTCAAGATAGGCCGTGCGGCGGATCGTTGTCAAACATCTCGAAGTTGCGTGAGGCGAAACCATCCGAGTTTAAAAGGGCGAACACCACGCCGCCATCTGTTTAATGTTGACTCGCTCAGGCGTCGGCACTTAAGTTGTGTCGGCCCGGAAGCTTGGTTTACGTGCGTCCCGATTTTTGGGGGAGAGAGGGAGTGCCTATGCGACCCAAAAGCTTCGAAATACTGTGCCTGATCGTGCTGGCTGCGGCTCCCTATCTGGCGTATGGACAGACGCCCGCGATGGCCCCTGCCAAAACGATTGCCGCCACCATCGATGCGACGAAAATCAGTGAGCCGATCAGCAAATACGAATACGGAATGTTCATCGAGCAGCTTGGATCTCTCGTTTATCGCAGCCTCTGGTCCGAGATGCTCGACGACCGCAAGTTCTACTACCCAATCACGTCAAAGGAACCGGGCCCGGCAGTCCGAGCTCCCGCTGGCCGCAACCGGATGTCTATGCTGCGTAAGTGGCTCCCTATCGGCCCAGACTCATTCGTGGCAATGGACAGGGATCACCCTTTCGTGGGAGAACAAAGCCCGCGCATCGATCTCAGTTCCTCCCAACCGCATGGCATCCAGCAATCAGACCTCGCTCTGGTAAAGGGCGAGCGTTACACGGGCCACATCTTCCTTCGTGGCGCATCCGGGGCGCAGATCAAAGTCACACTGGTTTGGGGTGACGCGGCGAACGACCGCGAGGCCATTTCCCTGACCGCGTTAAGCCCCACGTACAGAAGATATCCGCTCAGCTTCACCGCCAGAGCGGATACCAGTGATGGAACTCTCGAAATCACAGGCACTGGCACTGGAAACTTCCACATCGGCACCGTCTCGCTCATGCCGGCGAACAATGTGCAGGGCTTCCGGCCCGACACGATCGCACTGTTGCGCCAGCTCCACTCCGGCTTCTGGCGGTTGCCCGGCGGCAATTTCGTTTCAGACTTCAGCTGGTACGACTCGGTAGGCGATCGCGACAAGCGCCCGCCCGTATTCGACTATGCATGGAACGCAGTGCAATCGAACGATGTAGGCATGGACGAGTTCATGGCGCTCTGCAAGCTGCTCGGCGTGGAGCCCTACATCACGGTGAACGCGGGATTCGGCGATGCGCACTCGGCGGCGGAAGAGGTCGAGTACATGAATGGATCGGTGAACACGCGACTCGGCGCCATGCGCGCGCGCAACGGCCATCCGCAGCCGTACCATGTGAAATTCTGGGACATCGGCAACGAGCCTTACGGTCCATGGGAGCTCGGCCGCACGGACTTGAAGTATTACGTCCTCAAGCACAACGAATTTGCACGGGGCATGCGAAAGGTGGACCCGTCGATTACGATTCTCGCGTCCGCAGCGATGCCCGATGAGGAGATCATTGAAGGACTTGCCCTCGACATGCACCTCAAGAACGATCAGGTTCCAATCTGTTCGAGCGCCGACTGGACCTGCGGTTTTCTGAAACACAGCTGGGGACTCTTCGACGGCATCACCGAGCATTGGTACGCGCGCGCGGGCGTGCGCTTCGATCCCGCGCGCGCTGAGAAAGGTGAACAGATAGGTGGCATGGAGGCTGGCTACGTCCCGGTCAAGCGGAGCGTGCTCGATTGGGTTCGGGTGCCATCCGACCGCGTGCACCTGAAGGCCGAAGAGTGGCGGGCGTACGAACGACTGTTTCCCGCGATGATCGACAAGAAAATCTTTCTGTCGAACGACGAATATGCTTACACGGGCGCGCCCACCAATCTGAAGCTCGCGCTTGCCTACGCCATGGTGTTCAACGAGATGCTCCGGCACACCGATTTTTGGCGAATGTCCGCGTTCACTATGGCTGTCTCCACGCTGGACATGAACCAGACCGCGTCCGTGCTCAACACAACAGGGCTTCTCTTCAAACTGTATGGCAATCACATGGACGCAGGTATGTTGCCGGTGGCCGTCTCGGGAAATTCACCTCAGCCCCCGCCAGAGCAACACATCGTCGGAGACTTGCCGCAGACGAGCGCCGGCAGCCCCACCTATCCACTCGACGTAGTCGCGGCGCTCAGCCCGGACCGGAAGTACCTGAATCTTGCCGTTGTTAACGCCACGGGTTCGGCTCAACAGCTCGATCTGAGTGTGGTGGGCGCCCGGCTGGCGGGAAAATCAACGCTTTGGGAAATGACTGGAAAGGATCTCGACGCTGCCAATCGCGTCGGACAGGAACCACAAGTCGAAATCAAGAAGATTCCCATGGAGAATGTTCCAACGACGCTATCCGTTGCGCCTATTAGCGTGGCCATCTATCGGTTTTCCGTGGCGCAAGCGGCGCAGTGACGGATCTCGGATAATTAAATTGTTTCGGAGGGAGAAATAGCATGAGCGCGATCCATTGCGTTTTCGAAAAAGGTCGAAGGGTTAGTTGGAGCGTTTTCGCTATAGCGATCGTACTAGCCATGGCCGCTCCAACGGGCTTGGCGCAGGTGAAGACGGAGATCCCGCCTGTCGTGCTGGGCGCAAAACCTGCATTCGTAGAGCACATTAAGATTCACGGTGAAGCGCTGGAACGCAATCTCGAAGGCGATGCTGTCAACCGCGATGTGATCGTATTCCTCCCGCCCAGCTACAAGAAGGACAAGCGTCGGCGGTATCCCGTCGTGTACGCGCTGCATGGTTATTCCATCGGCGCAGAGCAGTGGACCCACGAGATCCACGTGCCGCAGACAATCGAGGGTGCTTTTGCCCAAGGCGCCAAAGAGATGATTGTGGTGCTGCCTGATTCGAAGACGGTGTACGGCGGATCGATGTATTCGAGTTCCGTCACCACGGGGAACTTCGAACGATTCATCGCCCATGACGTGGTCACCTATATCGATGCTCATTATCGAACAATACCTGAGCGCAAGAGCCGCGGCTTGGTGGGCCATTCCATGGGAGGTTATGGCGCCGTTCGAATCGGAATGAAGCATCCCGACGTGTTCGGCAGTCTTTATGTCATGAGCGCCTGTTGCCTTTCTCCGATGGGCGCCCGGCCAGCAAATCCAGCCACGCAGAAGGAAATGGAAGCGCTGCAATCGGTAAAGACTCCCGCCGATGCGGCTGGGTTGTCGTTCTTCGCGCGCGCGCAGCTCGCCTCTGCCGCAGCGTGGTCACCCGACCCGAAAAATCCGCCGCTCTATCTAGACCTACCAGGGAAAAACGGTTCGCCCCAACCCGACGTCGTCGCCAAGTGGACCGCCAATGCTCCGTTGGCCTTCATCGACCAGTACATTTACAACCTTCGTGAGTATCACGCGATTGCCCTCGATGTGGGCGACCAGGACGGTTTACGGTTCGACATGACTAAACTGCACCAAATCCTCGATAACTATGGCATCGCCAACAGCTTTGAGATTTATCACGGCACGCATACCAGCGCGGTCGCGGATCGGTTTCAAAACCATGTGATCCCATTCTTCAGCCGGAATTTATGTTCGAAGCACTATCGTTAACCTTTTGTGGGGCATGGAAGATCCGCTGATCTCGACACCGTCGGAGCGAGAGTGAAGAACTCTCTTGATCGCCGTCGTTTCCTGCTGACCTCCGCAGCCGCCGCCGCGGGTGCACTGCTGCCCCCCGCCACGCTCGAAGCTAAGCTACCTCAAACTTTTCCGGACGCGACCTCCATGACGCTGGAAGAATTGCCCTCCGCACTTGTGCTGCGCAATGAATCAGAAACCGTACGCATCACCCTTTGTGCTCCTGACGTAATTCATATTGTGGCTGGGCCCGGAAATCCCGTGGGCGCTTCTCCGGCAACACCGTGGATCGCTGCGTCCTGGACCCCAAAGCGACCCGAGGTCGTCCGCAACCGAGACCACGCCACCGTGCGCACGCCCAAGATATCGATAGAGATCGACTTGAAAAACGGGCTACTGCGTTTCTTTAATGCGAGCGGGAAAACGCTGCTGCAGGAATCCCCGCGCGTGCCGCGGCGCTATGTTCCCACGGAAGTCAACGGAGAGAAGGTATTTCGCGTCGACCAGCGATTCTTCCCCGATCCGCTGGAGGGGATTTACGGCTTGGGACAGCACCAAAGTGGAGTCTTTAACCAGCGTGGCACGGTCGTCGAGCTAGCGCAAGCTAACACCAACGTGGCCATTCCTCTGTTCGTCTCCACGCTTGGCTACGGCGTGCTCTGGAATACTGCTTCCAAGTCCTGGTTCGACAACCGCTTTCCCACGGAACTGAAACTCACAACCGAGGCCGCCGACGCGATCGACTACTACGTCTTCTACGGGCCCTCCGTCGACCGGATCGTACAGATCTACCGCAACATGACCGGTCACGCGCCCCTTTTCGGGCGCTGGGCCTACGGCTTCGTCCAGTCGAAAGATCGATACCGCTCAGCCAAGGAACTGCTCGACACTGCCGCCGAATACCGCGAGCGTAAAATTCCACTCGACTTGATTGTGCAAGACTGGTTCTGGTGGCAGCTCCAGGGCGACCCGGAATATTCCGAAGAGTACCTCAATCCGTGGCCAAACGTGCCCGCCGCGTTGCGCAAGCTCCATGCGGAAAACGTGCATGCGATGATCTCCATTTGGGCAAAATTTGACCTAAGCTCGCACAATTACCAAGAGATGAAGGGCCGCGGCTTTATCATTCCCGGCGCCGATGTTTACGACGCGACCAATCCCGCCGCCCGCGATTACTACTGGGACCATCTGGCTGGCGTTAAATTCGCCGAGGGCTGGGATGGTTTCTGGCTGGACAGCAGCGAGCCAGAGATATGGAACGGGCAAAGCGACGCCGTTCTGGATGCTCTGCGGCTCTACATTGGCAACGGAGCCCGTTACACGAACGTATTCCCGCTTATGCACACCGGCGGCGTGTACGATCATTGGCGCAAAACCACTGACCGGAAGCGCGCGTTCATTCTCACTCGCTCCGCTTTCTTGGGCCAGCAGCGCTACGCTACCACGGTGTGGTCCGGCGACGTTATTGGCACTTGGATGACCTTCCGTCGCCAGATCGCGGCGGGCTTGAACTACCAAATGTCGGGACTTCCCTATTGGACGACCGATATTGCCGGCTATGGCTGGCCTTACGAGCGCGACACCCGAGACCCCGCTTACCAGGAACTATACGTGCGATGGTTTCAGTATGGCGTCTTCTGCCCCATACTGCGGACGCACGGGCACCGCGTCAACAACACCAACGAGCTATCCAGCTATGGGCCCCAGACCCCGACGCTTATCTTCTACGACAGGCTGCGCTATCGCCTCCTGCCGTACATTTATTCTCTTGCCTGGCGAGTGACCAACGACGATTACACCATGCAACGCGGATTGCCTATGGACTGGCCGACGGATCGCAAGGTGCGAGACATCGGCGATGAGTTCATGTTTGGTCCCGCGTTCTTAGTTGCCCCAGTCACCGGGCCGGGCGCAACAAGCCGCGCGGTCTACCTGCCGCACGACCCCAGGTGGCACGACTTTTGGAGCGGGGCACCCGTTCCCGCAAGCGAGATCGTTCAGGCAGCGGCACCGCTGGACCGCATTCCTCTGTACGTCCGCGCCGGCTCCATCGTGCCGCTGGGACCGGTGGTCCAAGATGCGGACGGTCAAGTAGATCGGTTGGAAGTGCGAGTATATCCCGGCGCGGACGGTGACTTCGAATGGTACTCCGACACCGGCGATACGTACGACTACGAGAAAGGCGAACGCAGAATCGTTCGCATGCGCTGGGATGACTCTGCGCGAACCCTGCAATTGGAGCAGGCAAAAGGCGGTTATCCTGGAATGCCCGAGCGCGTTCTCATTCGTTTAGTCGTCGTCCGCCAAGGTCATGGCGCTGGCGCCGAGGTCTCAGCCGCGAGCGATGGCGAAGCCTCGTATTCGGGCGAGGCTCTGCAGATTAAAGCGCACTGAAGCAGTGTCCTGACCGCTTCGCGTTCCTCTGCTATACGCAAAAGCAACTGCGCTTATTGCGGCAGCATGATCTGACCGTTGACCTCAAAATGGCTGCTGACGGACGCAGCTCCAGTGCCGGGCTGACCGCCGCCGACCGACGCGGTGTATTGGCCTTGGGCGACTATAATGTCGCCTGCGTCAGTCACCATGCTAAGGTCGCGACGCTTCAGGTGAAATTTCACTTCCTGACTGGCTCCGGGTTCCAGATGGATGCGCTGGAATCCTCGGAGGGCGCGGATCGGCGTGCCCGGGACATCTGGGAACTTCAGATAGAGCTCTGCGACCTCGTCGCCCGCCAGCTTCCCAGTATTCGTCACGGTCACCGACACATCCAGTGGATCGCCCGCATTAATCGGCGCGCTCGGCAGGGTGAGATCGCTGTATTTAAATGTTGTGTAGCTGAGGCCGTATCCAAAGGGCCACAGGGGCTGGCCGTCGAAATAGCGGTAGGTGCGGCCTTTCATGGAGTAGTCCTCGAAGTTTGGCAACTGGTGAACGTCCTTATAGAAAGTGACCGGAAGGCGCCCGGCGGGATCGTTCTTTCCACTCAGGGTGTCCGCAATGGCGGCGCCTCCTTCCTCGCCGGAGTACCAGGCTTCCAGAATGGCGTTGGCATGCGCCTTCTCCCAATTAACGGCCAGCGCGCTGCCGTTCATGAGTACGACGACGAGAGGCTTACCGGTTGCGGCTACGGCTTGGACCAGAGCCTCTTCCGGTGCGGGCATTTTGAGGTTGGTGCGGTCTCCACCAAGAAAACCGGGCTGGTCAACCTGCATCTCCTCACCTTCGAGGCGGCTGGTGAGGCCGACCACGGCGATAACCACATCCGCATTTCTCGCGGCAGCAATGGCGGCGGGATCAGGCGCGTTGTTGACAGGAGCCCACAGCAGCTGGGCTGAAGCGTGGCCGCCGGACATCTGCCCATAAGTCACATCGAGCTTCGCTGGCTGTCCTTTCTCCAGATGCACTTGCCCGAGACGCTCCTGGGTGCCACTCGAGCCACGGCCGGACGTCTGCGCGATCTGTCGATCTTTGAGTGAAACGCGGGCAACGCCCGCGGCTCTGATTCCGACGAGATATTCGCCAGTTTCAGGGGCGTTGAGGAATCCAGTCCATCGCACGGTGAAAGCGGATTTTCCTTTCACCTGCTCGGGAAGATTGTTTTCGTTCAGGTCCACGGAGGCTTCCACCCGCGAAGTAATAGGATTGGATTCTTGGCCTAGGGCGGCGCCTGAACTGTAGCTGGCATCGAGGCCCGGCTTGCCGTTGCGTGTCGTGAGCGCCGACGCAGGTACGGGCTTCCCTCCGTCGTTTGAAAGGAACTGGGTTCCAGGGACATAGGTGATCCTTGCGTTGGGAAATTCAGCCTTCATTCCTTCGAGCATGCTGACCGTGTGCGTGGGGATGCCGTTGTAGTTGCCCAGCAGGACGGCGGTCTGATCGGCAAGCGGACCGACGATGGCGATGCGCTCAACCGACGGCTTCAGCGGCAGCACGCCGTCATTCTTGAGCAGCACCATCGATTCATCGGCTATGCGGCGGGCCAGCTCGCGATGTGCCGCGCTGTTGAGTTGGCTTGGGTCAATGTGGTCATAGGACACCATTGAGGGCGGATCAAACATGCCCAGCTTGATCCGCGCGGTGAACAAGCGGACAAGCGCGGTGTCGATCGCGCTCTCGGAAAGATAGCCCTGTTGCACCGCTTCGATGAACGGCTTGTAGTCGTGGTCGTCCGTGGTTTTCGTGAAGAAATCGGCACACTCGTTATCCATGCCGCGTTCGAGCGAGATTGCTGAGGATTGAGCTTGAGTGGGCCGGTAATGGTGCCCGCTAAAGATGTCGCGAACAGCGTCACAATCAGAGACCACGTAGCCTTGGAATTGCCACGCGCCGCGCAGCGTATCCTGCAGCAGGAACTGGTTGGCGCAATCTGGCTCGCCCTTGAGACCTGTGTACGCGCACATTATCGATCCCGCATGACCCTCCACAATTGCGGCACGGAACGCAGGCAGGTACGTATCTTCCAGGTCGTGCTTGCTAACGTCATAGTCGGAGAAGTGGCGGATCGGCTCAGGCCCGCTGTGCGCATCAAAGTGCTTGGGACTGGAAATTACCTGGTAGTAGTGAGGATCAGTCCCTTGCATTCCGGTTACAAAGGCAACGGCCATCCGCGCGTCAAGGAATGGGTCCTCGCCGTAGGTCTCCTGGCCCCGGCCCCAGCGCGGGTCGCGGAAGATATTCACGTTCGGAGCCCAGAAATCGAGGCCATGAAAAATTGTCGAGTTTCCGTCGCGTGCGGACTGAGCGTGCACGATGCGTCCTTCGATGCCGATGGCAGTGGCCATCTCGTGAATGCCGGGTTCGTCGAAAGTGGCGGCTAGTCCGATGGGCTCGGGAAATTCTGTGGTGCCATTTACCATCACGCCGTGCAGCGCCTCGCTCCACCAGTTGTAGGCCGGCACACCTAGTCGTGGAATCGCGCGAGCCTGATTGACGAGCTGCGACGCCTTCTCCGGCAGCGTCATTCGATGAACCAAGTCAGCCGCGCGCTCTTGGGCCGGCAGTTTTGGATTCATGTAAGGCAACTTCGAAATGTCCTGGGCGCTGGCGGCGCATACCATGAGGGCGATGCAGGCGATCGGGGCTAACAACGTGCGCTTCCCGCAATAAGTCATGTTTTTCTCCCAAGCAGATTTGTCCAAGCGCAGCGGCGCAGTCTTAGCGAAAATCGCCGCAGTTTCCCAAGCCCGCGACGAGGATAGTGGCGCCCATTGTGGCTGTCAACGGGAACGACAAGCGGCGGAGGCACGATAAGTGCGAACAACCGAACAGATGTTTGGCCATCAGCCAAAAGCGCTGCTGAGAAGTTCGAAATTTTCTTTCTTCGGCTTCGCGTCTGGCAGCGAGAACAGAACAGTCTCAGCTGCACGTAGCGAATGGGTGCCTACACAACGCCTTGCCATTGGCAATTGTGTCGCCGTAGCATGGCGGGCAGATCATGGGGGAGAAAACGCAATCCATGCGACGCAGAAAATTTTTCCAATTGCTCGGCGGTCTGGCTATCCAACCAGCGGCTTTGTCGTTCCTTGGCGGTAACACAGCCGTGCTTGGTTCTATGCTGCCTGGGGCGACGAAAAGCACCGGTAGAGCGTCGGCAGGCTTCGACCAATACAGCCAGGATTACGCCGAATTTTGTGCCACGCCAGAGCGCGCTCGCCTCTTCTACGCCTTGCGCAACGGGGAAATCGTTTCCGAGCGGCTGGATAGCGACGATTGGAAGCCTACCGGCTGGGGTAATCCTCCTGTATTGCCGGTCCCAGGTGGCTCGTGGGACGGAGTACCCATGATCTCGCCTATCCCGAACTTGGCTGGCGAAGGGCCGTACAAACCCACTTGGGAATCACTTCTTCAATATGAATGCCCCGAATGGTATCGCGACGCCAAATTCGGCATCTGGAATCACTGGAGCCCGCAGTGCGTTCCGGAAGACGGCGACTGGTATGCGCGCAATATGTATATGCAGGGCTCAGACCAGAACAAGTTTCAGCTCATCCATTACGGCTCACCAACTGAGTTCGGTTACAAAGACCTTTGCGCCCAGTGGACGCTCCTGAACTGGCAACCGTCTGAACTCATGGATCTGTACGTGAATGCAGGAGCCAAGTTTTTTGTTGCGCTCGCCAACCACCACGATGGATTTGATACCTGGGATTCGAAACACCATCCCTGGAACGCGGCAAATATCGGTCCACACCGCGATGTGATTGGAACCTGGGCGGCCGAGGCCCGCAAACGCAATCTGCGCTTCGGCGCCACTGTGCACCAAGCCCGCAACTGGTGGTGGTTCCAGACGAGTCACGATGACGATTCCTCCGGCCGTCCCTATGATGGTCGTCTGGTGCTTGCCGAAGGCCGGGGCCAATGGTGGGAAGGACTCGACCCCCAGCGACTTTATGCGCCTAAGCATCCGTACGATGCACTGCCTGATATTTCCTATGTGAAGAACTTTTATGACCGTTCTTGCGATCTGGTGGATCAGCACAACCTTGATCTGCTCTATTTTGACAATCCGCTTTTCCCGCTCGGCTGGGGCGGAATGAACGTCGGGGCGTATTACTACAATCGTATTCTGGCCGCGAACGGAGGCAAGATGCAGGGCGTCATTACTATCAAGAACGTGCCGCCGAATCTTGCCAAGTCTGTCGTGGCCGATATCGAGCGCGGTCTCGCCGCCGAAATCCTTCCCCACCCGTGGCAATCGGAGACTTGCATCGGACAATGGCATTACCAACGGGCCTTGTTCGACAAGCCCGGGGAATACGGCGGCTATATGCCGCCGCAGCAAGTGATTCACTGGATGATCGATACGGTCAGCAAAAATGGAACATTTCTTCTGAACGTCCCTGGCAAGCCCGACGGCACAATTGACCGGAAAGAGCACCTAATTCTGGAGCGCATCGGCGAGTGGTTCAAAATCAACGGTGAAGCCATTTATGCGACGCGCCCGTGGACGGTCTTCGGGGAGGGGCCGCACATGATCAAAGCGGGTTCATTCCAAGGAAAGTCCGCAGGCGAGCTCGATGCTAGCGATGTCCGCTATACGCGTAATAAGGCCGCCACCGTCGTTTACGCAATCGTCCTCGGGTGGCCCGAGCAGTCGGTGGTCCTGAACTCGTTTGGCGCAGCGGCGGTCAAGCCGGTGAAGGTTACGCATGTCGAAATGCTGGGCTCGTCGGGAAAAATCCACTTCAAGCAAACCGCGCAGGGACTCCACATCGAGCGACCCCGGCAGAAACCAGAATCCGACTACGCCGTGGTCTTTAAGCTGCACCTTTCTTGATTTCAACAGTTCGAGCCAACTGAGATTACTGTCACCGACTTAGGTTCCAACTTCTGCACAAGAAGGCTTTCGTAGTCTCCATAAATATATCTCGCGTTCGCGAATCTATCCGGCAAGCTGAAAATCAATTCGCCGGTGCCCGATCCGCCGCCCCTTGCTTTACGATGGATTCAGCCGCATTGGCCTCCAATACCCAACTGCTGGCGGCCGAGACGGTGGTTTCGTCTTCGAACCACAGGAGCCCAAAGTCGGTGATGCACTCCGGGAAATCCGGCTTGATGACGACGTA